>CAMJRR010000004.1 GCA_946408345.1 uncultured Bacteroidales bacterium
TTTGCCCCGTGATTAGGAAACCAAAATATCTGTTCTATTGCCTCTCGGTGCTGCTGACGGCCTTCCTCGCCCAGCGTTGTGCCAATGCGGTGGCACCCACGGGCGGACCTCAAGACACCACGCCCCCTGTTGTGGTCGAGGCCGTGCCCGAAAACCATAGCATCAATTTCACCGGGAAGAAAATCGAAATCACATTTGACGAATACATCACCCTTGAAAACGCCAACCAAAACGTGATGATTTCGCCACCGATGACCGAAAAGCCCGATATCAAACTGAAGAATAAGACCGTGGTCATCAAATTCAAGGAAGATCTGGCATCAAATACCACTTACACCATCAATTTCGGCCAGGCCATCAAGGACTTGCATGAAGGCAACGCGTTTAAGGATTATGTCTATAGCTTTTCGACTGGCGATGTCATTGACACGCTGAACATTGCCGGAAAAGTCTTGAATGCCGAAGACAAGAAACCTGTGGAGGACGTTTACGTCACTTTGTATGCTGCCGACCGCGACAACTTGGATTCGCTACCTTTAAGCACCAGACCCAATTATATTACTAAGACCGACAAGGAAGGCAAGTTCAGTCTCAATGGATTAGCCGATAAAAAATACCTCGTTTTTGCCTTAAAGGATGTGAATTCCAACCTATATTTCGACCAGCCTAATGAGGAAGTGGCGTTTTTGGACACTTTAGTACCAGCCTCGTATCCGTGGACGCCCCAAAAGCCTCAACCTTTGGATACTATAGCGATAGATAGTTTGACGATGCATGTAGACACACTTGCCATGGATACACTTCCAAATCATCTGGATACGCTTGTAAACGCTATGGATTCTGTCGTTTTCGAGACGAAAACGACGACAATGTATGACCAAAATTCACTCAATCTCACACTTTATATGTTCACCGAGGTAGATTCCACCCAGGTGCTTTTGGAAAAGAAACTCATCGAGGAGGGAATACTGCGCTTTGTGTTCCGTCACCCTGCTAAAGATGCTGTCGTCATGACCCACGAAATGTTGCCCGACACCTTTAACCTAGTAACTATGCATTCTGCCGATTACGATACGGTTTGGTGGTATTACACACCCAATGTGAAAGACAGCCTATGGGTGCAAGTGAAATATGATACCTTAATTAATGACTCATCGCGCTACAGCCTGAAATTCAAGGAGCCTGGGAGCAACAGAAGACGGAAACACGAAGTTGAAAAACTGAAAGTCAGCAACAACCTTCTTGGCCGTGGCGGCTTAATTCCAGGCAAAGACTTGATCTTGAAGTTCTCTGAACCCATAGTTGAATACCAGATGCGCGACTCAGCCGTCTTCAAACGAGACACAACTGTGTATTACGGCAAACTCGCCTTCGAACCCATTGATGAGCAAGGCATGAAATATCGCCTGACCACACCTTTTTCAGCCGATTCAAGCTATAGCTTCGAGATTCCCGACTCGGTGTTTTTTGGTATTCGTGGTCGTACAAATGAGCCTATAAAAGCTGATTTTCACGTCCTTAAAGACGATGAATATGGAAATATCTACATCACCATCATCCCTCCCGAAGGTATGAAGCAGGTCATCGTACAACTTACAAACGAAAGCGGAAAAGTACTGAAACAGGAAATTATCAACAAAAAAGAAGAGGTGATGTTCGAATACCTTATGCCGGCCAAATACAAGCTCCGCGCCATCCTCGATGCCGACGGCAACGGCAAATGGAGCACGGGCAACTACCATCGCCACACCTTGCCCGAGCTCGTACTTGAATACAAGGACGCGCTTGAAATCAAAGCCGGATGGGACATCGACCTTGAAGACGTTTGGAACCTGAATCAAAACCCTTAAACAGGTAGCTTTCTAAATACCAAAGGTTTACTCTAACTTGTCAGCGAGAATCACGACCCGCATCCCCACAAAAGCATATTTTTCCTTGAGCTGAATCAAATCGTCGTCGCGGAGGCGGATGCACCCCTCGCTGCCGCGTCCTGGCACCGAGCTTTCGTTGTTGGTACTGCCATGGATGCCGATGCCTGAATGGCCTGGCGTCTTCAGACGCATGAACCAATGACCATAGGACAAAATCGCGCCGCGACCATCGCCAAAGTCGTGTGTCCATTTGGAGGCATCCACAATTTCGGTGATAGTGAAGGGATTATCGGCTGTACATTCAGGGGTCTTCATGTCGCCTTTCTTCTCCTTTTGGCCTTTCTTCAAGCCTACACAAACGGGATAATGCACACGTTTGACAGTGTCGCCTTCCACCACTTCGCAAACATAAAGCCGATATTCAGGCTTGGAAATGAGGATGAAGCAATTCTTTTTGTTCACCACTTCGGAATAAAAAGTCGCTGTATCCGCAGGAATAGTGTCTACGGTGTCCATCGCGCTCATTTCCACAATAGGTTCTTGTTTTTCCACTACCTTATCTGAAGGTTTGGTACCGCATGACGGCATGGCGAACAACGCGGCCAAAAGACTGAATATGAAGGTCATTTTTTTCATGGTATTTCAAAACGGTGTGCAAAAGTACATATTTTTTGGCGTTTGACCACTTTCCAAACTTGAACAAGACAATTTTCCCTATTTTTGCGCCATAGTTACTGAGAGAGATATGGAAAAACAAATACTTTTAGGCAAGACCCCTGCCGAGATTCAAGAGGTCGTCGAGAAACTGGAACTGCCCAAATTCACGGGCAAGCAGATTGTGGACTGGATTTACCAAAAGCGTTGCGCCTCCATCGAGGATATGACCAACCTCAGCAAGAGTGCAAGAGCCTTGTTGTCAGAGCAATATGAGACTGGACTAAAGGCTCCCGTCAAGGAACAGGTGTCAACCGACGGCACGAAGAAATACCTCTTTTCTGCCGGTGAGCATTTCATCGAGGCGGCCTACATCCCCGACCGCGACCGCGCCACACTGTGTGTCTCCACGCAGGTCGGCTGTCAAATGGACTGCCTTTTCTGTGCCACGGGCAAACAAGGCTTCCAGAAGAACCTCTCCGTGGCCGAAATCATGAACCAAATCCTCAGCCTGCCCGAGTTTGACGAATTGACCAACATCGTCTTCATGGGCATGGGCGAGCCTTTGGCTAACTACGACAACTTGATGCGCTCGCTCGACATCCTCACGCAGGAATGGGCCTTAGGCTGGAGTCCGACCCGCATCACCGTCTCTACTAGCGGCCTCATTCCCAACCTCAAGCGTTTCCTCGAAGAATCGAAATGCAACCTCGCCATCAGTATGCATAGCCCCTTCCATGATGAACGCCTCAAGCTGATGCCCGTCGAAAAGAGCTATCCCATCAAGGAGGTCATTCATGCTGTGAAGCAACATGACTGGCATGGACAACGCCGCCTGTCGTTCGAGTACATCATCTTCAAGGACCTGAACCACAGCAAAGACCATATCAAGGAAATCGCGCGGTTGCTGGGCAGCACACGGTGTCGTTTTAATTTAATAAGGTATCACGCCGTACCCGGCATCCCGCTGAAGAGTCCCGATTTCGCCACGATGACATGGTTCCGCGATGCGCTGAACGAGAAAGGCATTATCGCCACCATCCGAGCTTCACGAGGACAAGACATTGACGCAGCTTGTGGACTGCTGTCGACGAAAAATCTGTTGTAATAAAACATGTAGAGACGCGCCATGGCACGTCTCTACATGTTTTACAACGAACGCAACGAAACCGCGAATCCGCCGCAAGGCGCCATTTTCACTTTCAGTTTTGATTTGTTCGTCACCGTCTTTTTGGTGATGGTGTAGGCTTGCGCATTGTAATGTTCGTCGGGAATGCCGCTGGCGTCCTTGGCATCACAATAAATCGTGGCTTCGTATTTCGTTCCAGGCTTCAGGAAATCCAGTTTCACCTCCACCTCACGGGCGTTCTCGTCGGTGATGCCACCTACATACCAAACATCATGTGCTTGGGCTTCCTTCAAATCTTCGGTTGTGGCATCTTCAGGCAAGGCATAGATAAACTTCGTGGCATTGGAAACCACACCTTTCTTTCCATCGACCAAAGTACCGACACCTTCGGCGGCCTTGTTCAATGTAGAGAGTTTCGGATGACGGGCTGTCACAATATAGGCACCAGGTTCGGCTTCAAGATAGAGACTCTTGTCCCAGTCGACAGCCACATCCTTGATGAACTGGAAGGCATCCATGAAGGGCTCATAATGCTCGGGGAAGTCAGCGGCCATCTGCAAGGGTGAGTAGAAGGTCACATAAAGACCCAGTTGGTTACAGATGGTGGTCTTCATCTTTTGTCCCCAAGGCACAATTTTGCCCATGTCGGTCTCGAAGATGCCTGGCGTGTAGTCCATCGGGCCGCCTTGCAGGCGCGTGAAGGGCAGGATGGTGGTGTGTCCGGGATTGATGCGCTCACGGAATTCGGTGCCCATCGCGCTCTCGTTACCAATCATGTTGGGCCATGTGCGGCAGAGGCCTGTAGGTCTCACGGCCTCGTGTGAGTTCACCATGATATGATGCTTGGCAGCTTCCACAATGGCATAGTGGTAGTGGTTATTGATGGGCTGGCTATAGTGGCCTTCACCGAAAGGAATGATGGTGCCCACATAGCCACCTTTCACGGCGTTGTAGCCGTATTGGTTCATCAAAGTGTAAGCCTTTTCCATCCAACGCTCGTAATTCACCGTGGAGGCGGAGCTTTCGTGGTGCATGATGAGGCGGATACCCTTTTCGTGAGCGTATTTGTTCAGCGCGGGCAGGTCAAAATCGGGATAAGGCGTGAGGAAGTCAAAGACGAATTCCTTCTGCTTGCCGTACCAGTCCTCCCAGCCGATGTTCCAGCCTTCGATGAGTAGTCCATCGAAGCCATTGGCGGCGGCAAAGTCGATGTAGCGACGCACGTTGGCGTTGTTGGCGCCGTGGGTGCCGTTGGGCTTGGCGTGCTCATAATCGGTTTGGCCGAGTTTCACCGATGGGAAGTCGTTGGTGTAGGCCCAGGTGCTCTTGCCCGAAATCATCTCCCACCAAACGCCCATGTATTTCACAGGGTGAATCCACGACACATCCTCCAAGGCACAAGGCTCGTTGAGGTTAAGAATCAAGCGCGAGGCGAGGACGTCTGTAGCCGAAGTGCAGACCATCACCGTGCGCCAAGGTGTGACGCAAGGGGCTTGGATGCGGCCTTTATAACCCGTGGCATCGGGGCAAAGGAAGGCGCGGAACACCATGTTTTGGTCATCGAGATCGAGATGCATGGTCGGGAAGTCGAGCGTGGCGGCCTCGTGAATGTTAAGGTAGAGGCCATCGTCGGTCTTCATCTGAAGGGCGGTCTGCACGCCCGTGGGCGAGAATGCCGTCCAAGGCCAGCCGCCGTCTTTGTGGCCAGCCTCCCACAAGTCACGGATTTGCGACAGCCGCGACTCGGTGTAGTTATATTCCTGCGTATCGAGGTCGCCAGGGATCCACCAGGCGGTATGGTCGCCGGCCATGGCAAACTCGGTCAGTTCCTCCTTGAACCAGAAACAGGCCAAGGCATTCGGGATGGGAAACTCATAGCGGAAACCGAGACCGTCGTCGTAGAGGCGAAAACGGATCTGCATGACGGTTGCCCGCGTCTCGGTGGAGTGATCCATGCTCTCCACGGAGCCGATGGGTTGCTCCAAGGTGACGAGCATCTCATTGTAGTGGTTGCGGATTTGCGCTTCTTCGCCCCAGACGGGTTCCCAAGTCTCGTCGAAGGTGCTGTATTTCGTGTCTTTCAGCACAAAGGCATGGGCAAGGTCATCGCGCCATTCGAGGATGAAGCCCATCTTGGAGGGCAGCACCACAGGCTTGCCAGCACGGTCAAGCGAATACTGCGGTATGCCGCCGACCACTTCAAATTTCAGTTCCAATTGTCCGTCGGGGCTTTGGAGCTTGACAGGCTCGGCGTGAGACTGCATGAAAAGTCCAAAAGCCAAGCAAAAGAGGATGAAGGAAAGCTTTTTCATATCGATTAGTTTAGGATGATGGGCACAAAGATAGGAAAAATATGGAAATTCGGAATTTGCCGCAATCCAATGAAAAAAATTCTATCTTTGCAGCGATAAATACAACAACAATCACCAATCAAATCGACTGCGAAATAAAGAGATAAAACTAAAATAGTTACATATAATTAAAGCGTCTTTGCTTTTCAACTACTCCGAAATGTGGAAGTTTCAATGTAGTACCGAAGAAGGCAAGAAACGCTCACGGAAATACCGTGAGCTTTCTGTTGGTACTATAGGTATTCCACAACCTCGGAGTAGACAGGGGTTCACGGTTATTTTTTGTGATGCTTTGAAAGGCAAAATGCTCAAAACCCTTTCAAAAGCTATGAAAAACAAATACATCGCCCAAGATCGTATCGCCATGCGGATAGCCGACCGTTACGGAATGACCCGTGAGTACAAGACTGCGCGTCGCCATCATCTGACACCTTTGGAAGCCCTTGAGGACTGGGACTTGATCATGCCCGAAAAGAGGGAATTGTTTAAGAATTAAAACACTAAAGATATGGCAAACGAGAGACTTACAGAAGCTATAGTCCGTGACCACTTCAAAGAAGATCCTTTTATCAAATCGGTTAAATTTGAAGAACAAAAATCCGGTAATAAACGAATTCAAGAATTACTGAAAGGTCAATCAAAGGGAGGTGGTAAGGGTGATGGTTTTCCAGAATTTTTTATTTCATTTCCAACAAATAGTAATTATATAATTGTAGTAGAATGTAAGGCAAAAACATCAAATCACGAATCGGAAAACCGTGACAAGCCCAAAGATTATGCAGTTGACGGCGTTTTGCACTATGCAAAAGCATTATCTGAAGGTTTTAATGTAGTTGCTATTGCCGTTAGTGGTGAAACTGAAGATGAAGCTGTCGTGTCTCATTTTTATTGGAAAAAAGGGGCCAAGAAATACTCTGAAACAATGGATAAAAAACTCTTGTCCATTGATGACTACCTGCAAATGTTCGAAGACCAGTTCTTTATCAGTGATTTTTATACTCGTGATATTGCTTTTAAAGCGCGCTTCTTAAACGAAGAATTCCAAGCTTATACAATACCTGAATACAAGCGTTGTACTATGGTTAGCGCAATGCTTCTAGCTCTTATTGATAAAGGATTTAAAGAAGAGTATTTTGCCTTGGATTCAATTTCTAAACTCGGACAGAAAATGCTTGCCGCAATAGATTCTGTATTTGACGAGGAAGATGATATGGTTAGAAATAAAACTATTATTCTTCGTGAATTTGAGAGTATCTTAAATGAACCGCTTTTTGAACAAGAAAAGATAAAGCATAAAGACAAAAAGACCGATGAATCTACACTTGAAGTGGCAAAATATTTTATTAATTTTCTTGAACGAAATGTCTATCCACTAGTAGAACATTCTAATATTGGTTACGACGTTTTAGGTAGGTTTTATGTGGAGTTCATCAGATATGCAGCTAGTGAACAGAAATCAGGGCTCGTATTAACTCCTGCACATATTACTGAACTATTTTGCGATCTTGCAGAGTTACGTATAAAAGATGTTGTCTACGACCCTTGTTGTGGTACGGGAGGATTCCTCGTTGCTGCCATGCAAAGGATGTTTAAGATTGCGGGAGGTGATAAGAAACTGAGAGAAAAAATACGCAAGAAACAATTATGTGGCTGTGAACTACGTCCAGACATGTTCACTTATGCGTGTTCAAGTATGAGATTCCGAGGAGATGGTAAGTCAAACTTGTATAATGGATCATGTTTTAACAATGCTCAAATCATTGCGGAGAACCATAAACCGACAGTGGCTTTTCTCAATCCTCCATACGATGTTGGTAATGCACGTCAAATGGAGTTTGTTGAACATGCTTTAAGGGTATTGGATGAGAAAGCAAATGGGAGAGTAGTTGCAATTGTTCAGTTTAGTTGTGCTATAAAGGACGAGAAAGACTTAAAAGCTGTCAAAAAGAGGATTTTGGAAAAGCATCATTTAAAAGCTGTATTAAGTATGCCTGATGACCTTTTCTATCCGGTTGGAGTTGTGACTTGTATTATGATATTTGAAGCAAACAAGCCCAATAAAGGAAGAAAAACATGGTTTGGCTATTTCAAGGATGATGGTTTTGAGAAAAGAAAACATCTTGGAAGAATCGACGCCCGAAACAAATATGCAACAATTCGGAATATGTGGATTGATGCATATAGAAATCAAGATAATATACCTGGCATGTCTGTTCGTAGAGAAATAACATATAAAGACGAATGGTGTGCAGAGGCATATATGGAAACAGATTATAGCACATTGTGTGAAATGGATTTTGTAAAAACAATGCAAGAGTATGCTGCATTTTTAGTCAAAAACGAATAAGATAAAATATGGAAGTTTCAACATGGAAATTATTCAGGCTAAAAGACTACTTAAGTAAGTCTCCGTATAAAGCAACAGCCTATAATGCACTTGACCTAATACAATGTGATAAAGATAATGATAATGCAATAGAATATGTGACTCGTACTGATGAAAACAATGGATGTAAATGCTATGTTATTAACGAAGACTTTGATGATATTGAGCAGGGTAATGCAATAACTATCGGTGACACGACAGCAACTGTATTTTATCATGAGAATAGATTTATTTGTGGTGATCATATTGTCGTTTTACGCTCGGATTATTTTAATAAATATGTCGGTCATTTTATTTCGACATTATTAAAAAAGGAATCATATCGTTATAACTATGGAAGGGCTTTTAATAAAAGGTTAATAGAAGAAACTATGATAAAACTCCCGGCAGACAAAAAGGGGCAGCCTGACTGGATTTGGATTGAAAACTATATAAAAAAATCTCTTATTCTTAAATTACCTTCAAAAGCAAAATCTATATGGGAAGGGAGTTACGATATTTCATCTATAAATAGCGATAATTTATTATTTCAAGTTGAGAAATGGCAATGGTTCCGCTACGATGAAATTTTTGATATTTGCAAGGGCTTTTATAATAAGAAGCCCGAGAATCATACTGGGAATAACATACCATTTATTGGAGCCATTGACAACAATAATGGTGTTTCGGAATACTATGATATTCAAGATATTGAAGAAGCAAGTAAGACTGGGGACGAAAACAATGTACCATTAACTGAGAAACTCTTTGCAGGTAATTGTATAACCGTATCAAATAACGGTTCTGTTGGTTATGCATTTTATCAAGCGAAAACTTTTACATGTTCACATGATGTCAATCCTCTCTATTTGCATCATAAATGGAATCAGGAGTTAAATCAATACATTGCGATGTTCCTTTGTTCTTTGATTGAAAAAGAACGATATAGATGGACATACGGAAGAAAATGGAGGCCTAAAAGGATGCCTTCATCACTTATAAAACTACCAGTAGATAAAACTGGCATTCCTGATTGGAAATATATGGAGGATTATATAAAAAGTTTGCCTTATTCAGCAAATATATAAATCACTTACAGCGTCATCTCTCATTATAGAGGAGATTCATCTATTTGCCGGTGGATGAATTAAAGTGGCTTTACCATCGGACTGCAATATGAGCTAATAATCTACAGGAATGTTATCTTGAACTTGACGTAGTTTATTGACGTCAATGTTTTCGTAATTGTCATCGCCAACATTCAAGTGATATGCGTGAAATCCAAGTTGGGGCGTGTTTCCTTCGTTTTCGAAATAGATGAAACAACCGTTGTTTTCGTCATAATACCAAAGCGCAGAATCTTTGTCTTTACCTACAGCACAACAAAGCAATTGGTTGGTCTGTGCATCATTGGTCAATAACTGGGCCGCTGGATGTGTTCCATGATGGTCGGTTATGGTTTTGGCTTCATGGTAAGCATCGCCATGCTTGTCGGAATAATGATAAGTACGCTTCGGTTGTCTATATGCTGAAAGCCATTTGTGTAAAGAAGGGATGTCGCTCATTGCGGGTAGTAAAATACTTTCATGGCTGCTACTCTGCAAGATGACCTCGTTGTCAATAGTATCAATGGCTTCATGATGAACCAACACACAAGAAATGCCTTTGGATTGGCACCAGGCCATATCGCCCAACATATCTGATGTGACATCATTGTGATAAAGTTTATATGATACGTTCTTTTGTTCGTCAATCAAAGGACGTTCTGTCACACCAAATGCTGCAAATTGTGACAAAAATGTTTGCTCAATATTTGGATAACTTTCGGGAAGCAATGCTGATTGATATAGTAATCCTTCAAAATTGTCTATATCATAATAAGCGTTTTTTCGCTCATAGTGGAAAAAATCCAAAACATCAATCACGGAATAGAACTCATCCTCTATAAATGAAATGGAGTCTAATGGGAAAGTGTCTCCATGAATATATTGATGAGATGGAAGCCTGGATTGATCAACATACTCCTTGAATAACAAGTAAATGCTCGTTTGATTATTCATCGCCTTTCTCTATTGGAAGAATACAAGTCGCGAAGATCTGTGGCATATTGTTCAAAGAATTGTCGGGGAGGATTGAGGATGTGCCCTTCTTGCGTGACTTCAAGGTTTTGAACAGAAGACTCGTAATGCCCATCTTCTCCCTTATGTCCTGAAAAGAAAAGGACCTGCATATCTTTGGCCGAAAGATCAATGTCGCTATTCTTGACAGCAAGAAGCGAGGTATTCAAAATATGGTCGCTATGGGTCTCCACAAACACTTGAATTTTTTTCTTGATGGCATAATCAACGATAACATTCATCAGCTTTGCTTGAGCTGCAGGATGAAGGTGAGCTTCAGGATTCTCTATAATCAAAGCATCCTCTTCTTTGGCAATCACTAAAGCCGTTATTACTGACAAAATATATCCATGTCCATAACCAACATTGACAGGTTGAAACAAGACATCGTCTTTTGCCGAGTTGAGCGTAAACACAAGTTCGTTTGCCATTGGCTCAATATGAAAAGATGAACCATCAAGTATGCCGTCCATAATACCTTCTACTTCGGTCAGAACTCCCTGATCACGATTGTTCCAAAGCACACTGAGTACATTTGAACCATTAGGAGTTAAATCAACAGCACTTTCGTCCATCGTTTCATGATATGGCGCGGTTTTGCGATCAGCAGCGATATAATGAATACGACGTAAGGCAATAAGCGAAGGATAGTCGTTTAACTGTGAAAGACTTATGTCGAAATCCGAACTAAAATCAGAACTGAAATCGCCCATTGTGTTTCCAGAGCTATCAAAAATAGATTTTCCATTGACTTTCGCATCTGATAATTCGATGAGTGTAGGCTTTAAGTTGCTGCGATCATATTTTAACCAAAATTCATTATCTCCTTCATTATCAGTAACGATATAAAACTCAATGGAAGTATCTGCATCATAAACATTATGGACATCAGCATATAATCCTAAATTCACCCATTTTCCATTTGCGAGGAGAGAATTCATAGCTTCTTTATCCCATGTTTGGGATAAAGTGAGAAAAACTTGAAATAATGAGGATTTGCCACGTCCATTGGCACCTGTTAGCAGATTTACCCTACCCAGTTCAAGCAATGGCGTTCGTCTTAGGCTTTTAAACCTCTCTATCTGTATTTTCTTGATCATTCCTATTAATTTTGAACCACTGCCAAAAAGCTTTGGGCATCCATCCTATCAATCTATTGTTTGAATGAATGGGCATTATTATTATCATATCTTTTTCGCTGTGTAAATGCTGCTTTAAGTTTTTAATCTCAACTTCTTCATCAAGGTCATTTGAAGACACAAACCAGATGTCATCCATTGGGTGTTGGAAACTACCAAGAGATTTGATATACTCCTTCAACTCTGTGTAATCATAGAGCCCCTCATTTATATTATATGCTATAAGATATACCATCGTAACGGTAATAATTTGTGTGCAAAGATACTTTTTTTCCATTCATAAATGGTTTTCATTTTGAATATTTTCAAAAAAACAGCCCCACACCAAAGAAAAACCCCTATCATTGTCCCACTATTCAACCCCATAACGACGACAGTCTACCCTACCTTCACATCTTCAGCGTTGCATTTTTGAAGTAAATAGACTTCGGACACACTAGTTGAAACACTACCAAAAAATCCTAAATAAAATCAACTTTATTCCGCTACGAAATGCGATTTTTTGATTTCGTAGCGGAATAAACGCAAAATTATACCGTTTTTTGTGGAATTCTTACAGCTGCGGTAGTCGTTCGGCCCTCATTTCCAAAGTTGGCAGTATTTAGCTTGCATTCCTACAGTCCTTTATTGTCCAATCACTTAGCATACAAAGCCACCAAAGTCTCGTACAACTCTTGCTTGCCGCTGGTCATCTTGGGTTCGCCGACTTTTTTGCCGTATTCGTAGGCTTGCTCGAAGGTGAGTTTGCCGTCCTCGAAGTCCTTGCCGATGCCGCTGTCGAAAGAAGCATAACGGGCTTTCTTCATCTTGGGCAACTCGCTGTTTTCCAGTAGGTCGGCAGCACTGAGCAACCCACGCGCCATGGCATCCATGCCGCTGATGTGGGCGATGAAGATGTCTTCGGGGTCGGTGCTGTTACGGCGCAGCTTGGCATCGAAATTGGTGCCACCGTTGGTGAAGCCGCCGCCACGGATAATCTCCATCCAGGCCTGGGTGAGGTCGAAGTTGTCGATGGGGAACTGGTCGGTATCCCAGCCGTTCTGGTAGTCGCCGCGGTTGGCATCGATACTGCCCAACATCCTGTTGTCGACAGCCACTGCCAGTTCATGCTCGAAAGTATGCCCAGCGAGGTTGGCATGGTTCACCTCGATGTTGACCTTGAAGTCCTTGTCGAGGCCGTGCGTCTTGAGAAAGCCGATGACGGTCTCGGTGTCGACATCATATTGGTGCTTGGTCGGCTCCATAGGCTTCGGCTCGATGAGGAAAGTGCCTTTGAAGCCGTGGGCGCGTCCGTAGTCGCGGGCCATGCGCAACATTGTGGCTAGGTGTTCCTTTTCGCGTTTCTGGTCGGTGTTGAGCAGGCTCATATAGCCCTCACGACCACCCCAAAAGACGTAATTGGTGCCTCCGAGCTTGATGGTCGCGTCAATGCTGTTCTTGATTTGCACGATGGCACGGGCCACCACGTCGAAGTCGGGATTGGTGGCGGCACCGTTCATGTAGCGCTTGTGACCGAAAACGTTGGCAGTGCCCCAAAGCAGGTGGATGTCAGGGTATTGTTTCATCTTCTCCAAGGCGTAGTCGGTGATGACGCGCATCCGTTCCTCATAATCCTCCACCGTCGCACCTTCCTCGACGAGGTCAACATCGTGGAAACAGAAGTAGTGAATGCCGAGCTTGTCCATCAGCTCGAAGCCGGCGTCCATCTTGTCCTTGCCACGCTGGATGGGGTCGGTGGCTTTGTCCCAGGCATAGCTTCTGGTCTGACCACCGAACTGGTCACCGCTGGCCTGACCGAGGGTATGCCACCAAGCCATGGCGAAGCGCAACCAGTCTTTCATTTTCTTGCCCATCACCACACGCTCGGGGTCGTAATAGTGAAAGGCCATCACGTTCTTTGATTCAGTCCCCTCGAAAGGGATTTTCTTGATTTGAGGGAAGTATTCCATTTTATTCAGTTGTTAATTGTTCAGTTTGCAGTTATATGTTGCTTCCACCTCGAATATGCCTCTTTGTACTGCTCAGCCAGCTTCTCATTTGGCTCGATGACCGCCAAGCGATTCAAACTGACAAAGGCTTCATCTATGGAAGTATAGAATCCAGCTCCGATGCCTGCCGCACGTGCTGCGCCAATGCTGCCATCGGTGTCGTAAAGCTCGATGGTGGCACCGCTCACACCTGCGAGGGTTTCGCGGAAAATGGGGGAAAGGAACATATTGGCCTTGCCTGCGTGGATTTTGTCAAGGGTCATGCCAAGACTTTGCATCACCTCCATGCCGTACATGAATGCAAATACCACACCTTCTTGCGAGGCACGGAACAGATGGGCATGCGTGTGACGCTTGAAGTTCAGCCCGTGGATGGAACAGCCCATGTCGCGGTTTTCCATGACACGCTCGGCACCATTGCCGAAGGGCAAAATGCTAAGGCCGTCGCTGCCAATCGGGATTTCGGCAGCGATGCGGTTCATGTCTACGTAGGCCAACTGTTTGGGCGAAATCGTCTCCCACGACCCGATATGGCGACGCATCCATGAGTTGAGGATGCCGCAGCCGTTGACACAATGCAATATGCCGAGACGAGGATGCTCCAAGGTATGGTTGACATGTAAGAAGGTGTTCACCCTCGATTTCGGGTCGTAACTCACCTTGTCGGAAACGCCATAAACGACACCCGACGTACCTGCCGTGGCCGCAATCTCACCAGGATGCAACACATTGAGTGACAAGGCGTTGTTGGGCTGGTCACCAGCACGATAGGCGATGGGAATGCCTTCTTTCAGTCCCAATTCCTTGGCTGCCTCTGCCGAGACCTTGCCCTGGATGCCGAAGGTTGGTACCAACGGCGGAATGATGTCTTTTGGAAAACCATAATAATTCATGACATTGTCAGAGAGGCAAGATTTTGCGTCTCTACAACGGTAATCGTACAACATCATTTCCGACAACCCACAGGCCGTGGTGACCGCTTCGCCCGACAGCCGCATGGCGAGATAGTCGCCCGGCAACATAATCTTGTCAATCTTGTCGAACACTTCAGGCTCATTCTCCTTCACCCAAGCCAGTTTCGATGCGGTGAAATTGCCTGGTGAGTTGAGCAGATGGCTCAAGCATTTCTCTTCACCGATGTCGTGGAAAGCCTTTTCACCGTAAGGCACGCCGCGCGAGTCACACCAAATAATGGCATCACGGAGCGGCTGTAGGTTCTTGTCCAAGCAGACTAGGCCGTGCATTTGGTATGATATTCCAATAGCGGCAATGTCATGCCCTTGTAGAGACGTTTCCTGAAACGTCTCTACGTGCCGCATACATTTTGCAAATGCATTTTTAAAATATTCCCACCAATCATCGGGACGCTGCTCTGCCCATTCGGGCTGCAAGGCTTTGATGGGGGCTTCCGTCTCAGGATAAGAGGCTGAAGCGGCACACTTTCCGCTGTCAACCTCCACTAATGAGACCTTCACGCTGCTGCTACCTAAGTCGATGCCCAATAAATAGTTCATTCCTTATTCTTTTTCCAAAAACGCGTCATGTCTTCCAAAGATTTGCCTTTCGTTTCGGGAACAAGTCGCCAAACGAAGATAGCCGCCACGATGCACATCACGCCGTAGAGTCCGTAGGTGAACCAATGGCCGAAGTTGTCGCCCGTCGTGAGGTGCATGTTGAACATGGGAACGAAGGTCGAACTGACGACAAAGTTGAAGATCCATTGCGCTGCGACAGCGATTGCCGTAGCCGTGCCACGAACGGTGTTAGGGAAGATTTCCGAAATCAGCACCCAACAAATCGGGCCCCAGGAGAACATAAACGAGGCGGAATAGAGCAAGATGGAAATCATCGTAATCAGTTGCAATCCTTCCACGCCAAAGGTAGAGGCCACACCGAAAGCACCGATGGCCATACCTATGCTACCGGAGATGAGCAGCGGTTTGCGGCCCCACTTCTCGACGGTGAAGATGGCCACTAAGGTATACAGAATGTTGACCACACCCATCATCACGGTGTTGAACATCGGGTTGGTCATGCCCATGTCGCCAAAAATGCGCGGCGCATAGTACAACACGGCGTTGATGCCCACCACCTGCTGGAAAACGCTCAGCATGATACCGATGAAGACCACCAACCAGCCGTAGGTGAACAGCTTTTCGGTCTTCACCTTGATGGTGCTCTTGATGTCGGCCAAAATGACCTTAGCTTGTTCCAAACCGTTGATTTTCGAAAGGACGCCCAAAGCCTTGTCATCCTTGCCAGCCATCACTAAATAGCGCGGCGACTCAGGGACGAAGCATATTAAGATGGTGAAGATGGCAGCGATAACAGCTTCAGAAGCAAACATATAGCGCCAACAAACCGCGATGGTCCAAGGGTCGCTTTCAGGCATCACTTGGCTGATTCCCTTCCCGATGGACACAATAACGGGATTCTCATGTGACCCTAAAATGAGGAAATTGACGAAATATACCACCAACTGACCGAAAATGATGGCAAATTGGTTCCAACTCACCAGCTGACCCCGTTTTCCGGTTGGAGCTATCTCGCCAATGTACATCGGACAAATCGCACTCGCCAATCCAACGCCCATGCCGCCGATGATGCGATAATAGTTGAAGCTGTTGAGGACGGTCATCGTGGCGGTGGAATGCTGATGAAATGGAAATTCAGGATGCGCGGAGCCGAGCGCCGACACAAAGAACAGAATGCCGGCCACGAAGAGTGTCTGTTTGCGGCCCAAGCGATTGGCCAACCAACCTGATATTAAAGCTCCGATGACACATCCAATCAGCGCACTGCTACAAGTGAGGCCATGGATAAAATCGGTGTACTGGAAGTCGGTAGCGCCGAGGAAATACGCCTGCAAACCCTTCTCCGCGCCCGAGATGACGGCGGTGTCGTAACCAAAGAGCAACCCGCCCAAGACAGCCACCAAGACGATGCCGTAGAGGTAGCCTTTGTTTCCGTTTTGTTGGTTCATGATTATGCTACTATTCTAAGTTTACATTCTAAACACCCCAAACTGTTGCGGCGGGAAGGGTTGGTTCAATGAGGCGGCGATACCCAAGGCGAGGATTTTGCGGGTGTCGATGGGGTCGATGATGCCGTCGTCCCAGAGGCGGGCGGTGCTATAGAAGGCCGAGCCTTCGTAGTCGTACTTGGCCAGGATTTCCTTTTTCAACTGCGCGATTTCGTCTTTCGGGACTTCAAGACCTCTGTATTTGTATTGATCTTCCTTCACCGTGGCGAGTACGCTGGCCGCCTGCTCTCCACCCATGACGGAGATTTTGGCGTTGGGCCACATGAAGAGCAGTCTCGGGCTATAGGCACGGCCAGCCATGCCATAGTTGCCTGCGCCAAACGAGCCACCGAAGATGACTGTGAACTTGGGCACGTTGGCATTCGAGACGGCATGCACCATCTTGGCACCGTCCTTGGCAATGCCCCCCTGCTCGTACTGTTTGCCTACCATGAAACCCGTGATGTTCTGCAAAAACACCAACGGGATGTTTCTTTGGCAGCAAAGCTCGATGAAGTGCGTGGCTTTTAATGCCGATTCCGAGAACAACACGCCGTAGTTGGCGATGATGCCGACAGGGAAGCCCATCAAATGCGCAAAACCGCAGACGAGAGTCGTGGCATATCTTGACTTGAACTCCTGAAAACGGCTACCATCAACGATGCGGGCGATGATTTCCCTTGGGTCAACAAGCTTATGGAAGTCGATGGGCGCGAGGCCATAGAGGTCGTGCGGGTCATATAAAGGTGCCTCAACAGGCAGCATGTCCAACTTCTGGCGATGACTCTTCTCCAAGGTCTTGAAAATGTTGCGGCAAATCTGCAGGGCATGTTGGTCGTTTTCGGCCAAGTGGTCGGCCACACCCGACACGGAGGTGTGCATCTCGCCACCACCCAATTCCTCCGCTGTGACCACTTCACCCGTGGCGGCTTTCACCAACGGCGGTCCACCGAGGTAAATCGTTCCTTGATTGCGCACGATGATGGTCTCGTCGCTCATGGCCGGCACGTAGGCACCACCGGCGGTACACATACCCATCACGATGGCAATCTGCGGGATGCCCATGGCCGACATACGCGCTTGGTTGTAAAAGAAACGCCCGAAGTGGTCGCGGTCGGGGAAGACCGTGTCCTGCTCGGGCAGGAAAGCGCCACCACTGTCGACCATATAGACGCAAGGCAGGTGGTTCTCCATGGCAATCTCCTGGGCGCGAAGGTGTTTCTTCACCGTATACTGCATATAGGTGCCGCCTTTTACGGTGGCGTCGTTGGCAACGATGACGGCCTCTCTACCTTGAATCACACCGATACCCGTGATGATGCCCGCCGAGGGGAAGTCATTATTATAGGTGCCGTAGGCAGCCATCGGCGACAACTCCAAGAACGGCGTGTTCGGGTCGATGAGCAGGTCGATGCGCTCGCGGGCAAGGAGTTTATTGCGTTTCTTGTGCTTGGCCACGGCACTCTCGCCGCCACCTTGCATCGAGGCTGCCATGGCCTCGCGGTATTGCGACATCAGGGCGAGGAAGTTCTTTTCGTTCTGCTTGAACTCCTCGGAGTCGGTGCGTATGTTGGATTTCAGTACTTGCATAGGCGTAAAGATTGAAAGCACAAAAATAGTTATTTTTTGATTAGAACATAGTTTTTCTGGCGAAAAACAGCCCTTCTACCATCTAAAAAAGTAGGGACAAGCCCTTTTGCCACTAATTGCTACATTGTTGATTTTCAATAAAAACCAATAAGGACATCCCAAAAAAGTAGGGACATCGCCTTCTGGTGAGCCTCGCACCTCTTGACAAATGTTTTTTTGCTATATTTTTGCGTCAGAGAAACGGACAAAAAGTGTGAGTCATGAATAAAAACCTGAAATCCCTAATCCTAACAGCCGCCGTTTGCCTCGCTTTGGTAGCCTGCGATAGCCAAGCGAAGCGCATGGAACAGGCAAAAGTATTATATGAAAAAGGTGTGCAACTGCGTGAGCAACGCCGCTCCGAAGAGGCCGCCGAAAAGTTCCTGCAAGGGTTGGCTCTCGTGCAGCGCTCGGACAAGACCGCCGAGACCGTCCAATTGGAAGGCCAACTTTGTGACAACCTTGGCGCCATGTATCTCAAGCACGGACTTTTTGAGGATGCCTTCAAGCAACATCAGCAGGCACTGAATTGTTTTAAGCAGGCCGCCGATTCCACGGGCATGATGAACGCCTACCGCAACAGTGGTCGGGCGGTGCGGGCACAGGAACAATACACCCAAGCCAAACAATACTACGACTCGGCCTTCCGCGTCGCCACCTTCATCAACGACCAAGCCATGCTCGCTGACCTCTATCTCGAGATGGGTCGCGACTACTACATGGAGACGGGCAACTTCGCCAAAGGCATCGAGAGCGTCAACCAAGCCTTGGAAATCGGCCTCAGCGACAACGACACCGACATCGCCCACATGACCTTGGGCATCCTATATTATTACTCGCGCGAAAACGAGAAAGCGAAGTCCTACTTAAACCAAGCCCTCCGCAGCGAGCGTGCCGGGCTGAAAATGTCGGTATATCAAACGCTTTATGCCATTGCCTACAACGAAGGCGACTACCAGCAGGCGGTGAAATACCACACGCATTTTTCAGACAACTTGGTGCAAGCCGATGCGGAGCACTCCAGTGAGACCATGCAAAGAATCAAGGCGGAATACGAGTTGAAAGCCCAACAAAGCGAACTCGAGAGCCTGCACCGCACCCGCGATCTGAAACTCTATCTGATTATCGCCTTAGCTGTCATTGCCTTGCTCGTCATCCTCCTGATTGTGAGAAAGAAAATCAGCGACCACAAGTTGGAGATGGAGCACTTCGGACGGCAGGTGGAGCGCGACCAGAACCGCATCCACGAGTTGGTGAGCGACATGGAGAACCTGATTCGCACCAACGACGAACTGCGCCGCAGCCAGCAGTCGCTTCCGCCAAAGGATTTGATGTCGATCCAGAAAATCTTGACGCGAAACAAGATTATGACCACCGCGCAAGCCCTCACGGAAGAAGTGAACAACGACTCGCTCAACTTCGAGCTGACCGACAACGACTGGAACGACTTCATCAGCCTCACCGACTTGGTCTTCGACGGCTTCTCGCAGCGGCTGTTGCAACTCTACCCCAAACTCAGCAAGTGGGATGTGCGCATCTGCTGCCTCTCCAAGAACGGCTTCTCTAACCAGGTGATTTCCATCCTGTTGGACACGCAGACCGACTCTTACTACAAACGCAAAACCCGCATAAAACAAATGAAGATGGACCTCGGGGATGATAACCGCACCTTTGAGGAGATAGTGAATGCTGTGTAGCTTCTGGCTTTTGGCCTCTGGCTTCTGGCAGCGTCATCAGAAGAAAAACTTCAAACCTCTGTAAAAGCTGCCAAAGGCCAAGAGCCAGTAGCCAGTAGCAGAAAAAGAAATCAAATAATTAACAATCAAATAATTAGACCTATGAAAACCATTAAATTTATCGCAGTGATTGCCCTGATGATGATGGGCGGGATGACCATGAAAGCACAAGACTATCATCCTATCGTCGAGGATGGAAAACAATGGAATGTGCTGTTTTCCTATCCTTGGAATCCGCCGGAGCCGCCGCACAGGTATACCGACATTTATAAAATCGAAGGTGATACGCTGGTGGATGGCGTGCCGTACAAAGTGATGTACGCGACAAGGAACGAAGACCTTACAGGTTGGAATCTCTGGGGCTTTCTCAGAGAAACCGAGGACGGACAAGTCTTCTCTCGTAGACCTTCCACTTCTGATGAACAACTTCTGTATGATTTCTCAATGGAAGTTGGAGATACTATTTGCATGTGTGATTATGGGTATGATGAATGTTGTATGGTCGTTGTCGAAAAGGGAGAAATCCTCGTTAATGAAGAGCCACGACAACAAATCGTGTTGGAATATCCTTTTGGTGAAACCGAGACTTGGATTGAAGGTATTGGCAGCCTTTATGGGATAATTGATTCAGGATCACATTTTTTAGTGGGAGGGTCGACTGACCTCCTTTGTTATTATGAGGACGGTGATTTGATATGGCAAAATTCCTATCCAAGTATTAATAGTTGTTATTTCGTTTATCCTTCGCAGCATGGCGATTTGGTAATTTCGCCAACAACGCTGACTTTTGAGTCGTATTATGAATCTCAGACCATCCACCTTATTAATCAGACAGACAATCCTGTCACAATTTCAGACATTGATATTCAGCCCAACAACAATATGCTGATAGTCTACGCAACTTTTCCCCAAACTTTGCAGCCCAATCAATCTACAGAGATAGAAGTGGAATTGAATGCCATTGGTTTTAAAGGCTATCAAACCATTTATATCAACATTACAACCTCGATTGGTAATAAGCAAGTCATCGTTAGGGTGAACGAGGAAGCTTGGGACGAAGGCCTGCAATATATACCTATGCAAGGAATTACTTTCGATGAAAACACCCCTTTGACGCAATCCTTCTACCTGCAAAACACCAATGCCCTGCAAAGCATCACGGTTTATGAGATTCGCGAATACGGCACCAACTATCTTGAAATGGTGCCTTCGCACAGCCTGCCTTATGAAATCCCGGCGGGTGGCTTTCTTGAGGTTGCGGTCACTTTGGTCAATTTCCCTGAAGAGCAAGTCGTGACACATGCCTATTGTCGCAGTTCCGAAGGCGAAGGAAGCGGTTATTTCTTCTTTATTGCCGGAGGCCTTTCAAACGGCGGCAATGTGGTGCATAGCCTTTGGAAGCCTATCGAAATACCTGGAGTTTTTTTAGGCGCTGATGCGCAAGGAGACCTGTTCTGTAGAAATACAGATGTCTATCCTTCCACGTTGGCTCGTTCGCAAGATGATGGCGAAACATGGGAAACTGTGTTCGACGGCAGTGTTGGAAATCTCGCCGTCAGCAAAGAAGGAAGGATTTTTGTTTTCAATAATAATACGGTGACGGTCATGTATTCTGATGACAACGGCGACACATGGCAACAAACCAACCAAATATCCTCGTGTGGTTTGATAGGTGTAGCAGGTCTATATGCTGCAACCAATGACATTGTTGTGGGGTGGACACAAAACAGGGAAATCTTTTGGACGCTTGATGGTGGTGAGACATGGGGCTTTTCAGGCCTTGAATTCTTGGAAGAACACCAAGAAATCAGCGACCTTCTCGTCAGCGAAAACGGCGATGTGTATGTCAGTGTTTGGTACTACATCGGGCCTAACATCGGTGTGTATCATTCCACCCTCTCCGATATGCAGAATTGGGAAATTGCTGCTTTTGAGAATGTTGGCATAAAGGACATGGCATTTGACCCCGAGGGCAATATCATTTGTGCCGTGAATTTCGGAGGCGAATTTTCGGGCTTCGAGCATGTGCCGGGGTTTTATGCCTTTTGGTCCAATCGTGTGGCCGTTGCCGACAATGGCATCGTTTACAAGACTGCTATGACCATGTATGACAATGTGGTTTTGGCCTATTCTTTGGACCACGGCGAGCATTTCTACAACACCATCGAGAACCTTCCTGTGTCGGCACCCGCCCCTGGTGGTGAAGACGGCTTCCTCTCCAAAAGCTATGACAATCATCTGTATTTCTTTGGCAATGAGCAATACTGGAAGAGCATCCCCAATGCCGACGACGTTCCCAATGTGATTGCTTTCCCTTCGGAATGGTACTACGAAATCGAGAACGAGAACGGCAGCATCACCTACCAATACATGTATCAGGCGGGCGACACCATCATCAACGATGAGCAGACGCATATCCTTGTGAAAATCAACACGCTTTACGATAAGGGGTTAAGTGATGAGGTGACGCGCGAGTATGTCTATGTACGCGACGGCAAGGTGTATTGGTGGAACAAGACCTTGGAGGAGTTTACCGTGCTGTATGACTTTGGGGCCGAAGAAGGCGACAGTTGGACGATTAAAGTCGGTACGGAAAGCCTCATCATGCATGTTGACGCGGTGGAAGAAATCGAATACGAAGGCAAAACCTATCGGATGCTGCGTGTCAGCGATGTGGACGACTACTTCAGCGGCGACATCGTGTGTGGCATCGGTCACCTCACCAGTTTCTTCCCCGAAAGATTGATGAACAACCGAGACGGCATCCGTGTGGAAGGCCTGCGTTGCTATTGGATTGAGGACGAATTAGTCTTTAAACCCGGCGACGAGGACTGCGACGCAGTCATTAGCGACCTGCATGGCATTGAGGAGGACGGCCCTTCGACAGGCTCAGGAACCTTTACGGTTTATCCTAATCCTACCAATGGTGTTTTGTTTGTACAGACGTTGCGAGCAACGTCTCTATCGACCCAAACCTACCGCATCAGCAACCTGATGGGTCAAACCGTGCTGACAGGTCAAATCACGGCCGAAACTCAACAAATTAATGTTTCATCATTGCCTCAAGGTATGTATTTCATTACCTTTGCAGGCGAGACGCGGAAATTTGTGGTGCGTTAATCGTGGTAAAAGATAACAATCAAAAACATACAACCATGAAAAGATTAGTATTAACTATAGCGATTTTGGCAGGCTTCGCCCTTGGCGGCGTGGCGCAAAATGTTTGGAAAACCATCGGAATGGAAGGCGATTTTCTTGGTGTCTCCGCCGACGGCAGCATTTTTAGCAACTGGGGCTATAGCGGCTTCCATCGCTCGCAGGATGAAGGCGCGACATGGGAACTGAACTATGATCTGAGTTATGTCAGCTCGAATCATTTTTTGGTTAGTGAGAATAATCGTATTTTCATTTTCAATGAAAACAACTACCGGCTCTATTATTCCGACGACAATGGCGACACTTGGCAGGAACAGACCTCGGGTATTTCCACCAATTGGGTTGAAGGGATATTCTCGCTTTCCAACGACACCATATTTATGGCCAACCGCAACAAGTTCTTCTGGACCTTTGACGGTGGCGAGTCGTGGAGCGAGACCCCCATTGATTTCATAGATGATGCGCTGTTTGGTAGCATCTTGGCAGATCATGCTGGAAATGTCTATGTTAGCGCCTACAGCTGGACCTATCCCGTGGAACACACCGGAATTTACACCGCGACTTTAGATGACTTGACCCACTGGACAATGAAAACGCAAGGCGGCGCAAGGGATATGGCTTTCGACAGCCAAGGGAACATCTTGGCCTCCAGCCCTGGGACGTTCTATTACGACAACGGCGTTTATTTTGTCAATGCCGATCGTTTTGCGCTAACAGACGATGATGTCATCTTCGCGATGAAACGTCTGGACAATTACTGCGAGTCGCTTTTTTATTCCACCGATCACGGAGAGACCTATACGCAGTACGGCGAAAGCATCCCACAGTCACACGGCGCTCCCGACCCAGATTTGGGGCTTCTCAAGGGTCGTGACAATCATCTTTATTTCCATTCTTTTGTTTGGGACCGCGATGAGTGGACCTATTACAAGAGCATTAGGGAAATTGATGAGATAGTGAATCCCAACATACAGTATCAGGAGGGCTGGCAGGAACTCCAAACGGGTGTTTCGGAGGATTTATATGGCGTTTACTGCATTAGCCAGACCCAAGTGGTGACTTGCGGTGAGAACGGAAAGATATTGAAGACCAGCGATGCAGGCAGGTCGTGGGATGTGGTGTACGAGAAACCTGGTTATGACATGATACATATGGCCTTCTCTTCCTCCGAAGTGGGATACGCTTGCGGTGACTCTTGCAGTTGGGATGAAACGAACCACAAGGGTATCATAGTGAAAACGACAGATGGCGGAGCGACATGGAATGAACTGCCGAACACCGAATTTGTGTCGCTTGACCATCCGTCATGGACCCAAAACAACAAATTCGTTGTGCTTCCTAACGGTAATGAAAGCCTGTTGTATCTTTTCGATGACAATGGCATCCTGTGGAGCAGTGACGACAGCGGCCAAACTTTCATTTCGCATCAATTTGATTTTGGACGTGTCGATTATTGCGAGATGTATATGGAAAATTGTTATGATTATATTGGTGGGTGCCTGCTTATCGCCGATGTAGATGCGCAATTCCAAAGACGACTCCATGCTTTCATTACATCGGATGGTGGCGCGACCTGGACGGAAAAACTGACATTGGATTGTGATTCGTGGTATCAGTTTGCTGCACAGTTTGGTGCCTATTATATGGTCGAATTGTACGGCTATTTCAATAATGGCGAGAATAACCTCCTGATTACGAGCAATGGATTCGACACCTATTTCTACACCAACATGGAAAGCGGAGTTCTTGATGAATATGCAGGAGATTTCGCTCGGGCCAAATTCTCCGATTCATACGGCTGTGTCTTGATGGGAAGGGCATTGGATAAAGGCTCAATAGATTGGTCTCCGATTATGATTGAAAACGGTTGGTGGCAGGGTGAATGCGAGATGAATCACATCGGTATTCCATACTGTTACAACGATGGTATGACGCACTGCCGCGACTTGAACTGCATCGATGGCCTCGGATCCACGTTCTTCATTGCTTCGGAAGAGGGAATCGTATATAAAAATGGCATGGTTCCAGTAGGTGGCACCATCTTTCCTAATAGTTCCGAATGGTATTACGAAATCCAGAACGAGAACGGCAGCATCACTTACCAATACATGTATCAGTCAGGCGATACCATTGTACAAGACGAGCCTACACATATCCTTGTGAAAATCAACACGCTTTACGACAAGGGCGTTCACACTGAAGAGACACACGAGTATGTCTATGAACGTAACGGCAAGGTGTATTGGTGGAACAAGACCTTGGAAGAGTTTACCGTGCTGTATGACTTTGGTGCCGAAGTGGGCGACAGTTGGAACATTTTTGTCGGCACGGAAATCCTTACCATGCATGTGGATGGCGTGGATTTCATCGAATACGGGGACAGATACTATCCGATGCTGCATGTCAGCGACCCTGACGACATCTTCAGCGGCGACATCGTATGCGGCATCGGCCACCTGACGAGCTTCTTCCCTGAAAGGCTGATGGACAACGGTGACGGCATCCGTGTGGAGGGCCTGCGCTGCTATTGGGTTGAGGACGAATTGGTCTTCAAACCCGGCGACGAGGACTGTGATGCGATTTATTCGGAGGTACACGGTGTGGATGAGGACAGCCCTTCGATGGGCTCAGGGACCTTTGCGGTTTATCCTAACCCGACCAACGGTGTTTTGTTTGTAGAGACGCGATTAATCGCGTCTCTACCAGACCAAACCTACCGTATCACCAATCTGATGGGTCAAACCGTCCTTTCAGGCAATATTATCGCTGAAAACCAGCAGATTAATGTCTCATCATTGCCCGAAGGTATGTATTTCATCAGCATTGGTGACATGACACGTAAATTTGTGGTGCGATAATCGTGGGCTGTAGGGCTGTCGTATTACGGCAGCCGCACATGGAAAACCAAGGCGGCTGCCACAATGTGACAGCCCCACAAACCGAAACAAATAAATGAATAACAATCAAAAATATACGACAATGAAAAGATTAGTATTAACTTTAGCGATTTTGGCCAGCTTCGCCTTTGGTGGCGTGGCGCAGAGCTTAGACAACACCCACTATGCTGATGCCATACAAATATGTGCTACAGGTAATCAGCCTCAGTTTCCTCTCACCGTTAATGTAGAAAATGCCGAATCGGGTCCTTATTACGGCTGTCTCTACACCCAACCCAATCCGGCTTGGTTCTTCGTCAAGATGGATGAATCGGGCGATGTCATCATTAATATCAATGCACTAAGTGATGGCGGTTTTTTTGATGTGGATTTCTGCTGTTGGGGACCATTTAGTGCACTTCCCGAAAATTCTGGAGAATTGGCGCAAGACAAAGTTGTCGATTGTTCATACGATAGTTCTGTGCCTACGGTGTGTACGATTCCAAGTGAAGCTCAAACGGGTGAATACTATGTGATGGTCGTTACTAATTATGCTAATCTGCCAGGCGACCTCACCTTTACTATAGAAGGAGGAACTGGCAGCCTTGAATGTCCTGGTACTATACAGCAAAATAGTTTGGTGATTACACCCGATACGCTGTGGTTTGAGAACAATACTGCCCAAATGGTTACCATTACTAACGAGTCCAATGAAGCGGTGGTTGTTTCGGAATTCAACCAACCCAGCAACGCCTACCCCTATGCAACCATATATTATGAAAACCAACCCATTTACAATGTCCTGCCCTTGACCTTGCAACCCAATCAATCCATAGAGGTAGCCATCTTTTTTGTTGAGCCACCCTATCCTGGCAAGAGCGATTATGTCAGTTCATACATTGACATTGTTTCTTCGGTAGGCAACAAAGGCATCACACTGATGGCCAGCGAATCCATTTTTGGCGGACTGTTGTATTTTTGGGACATTTGGCTTGACGGAACGAACCCTGAGCCAGAAGTTGTTTACAACTATTACCTGTCAGACATTACCATCAATGACATTTACGAAGTAGGGACGGATTTCCTCATCATTGAAACCGCGGAATCGTTGCCCGTCAGCCTTCCGATGGTTTCGGGGTTTGAATTCACTGTAAGGTTAAGAGAGAACTTGAAAGGTTACGTTGATACGCAAATCTGCGTTTCGACGAGTCAAGGAGACTCCTTTATCCCAGTATATATCTCAATCGCTAATGGCATATTGACCCGCGTTCCCGCTCCCTATTTCGAGCAAAACGCTTGCGACACCCGACTGGCTATCGTTTCGGGAGAGGAAACATTTTATGTCACCGTGGATGGCTTTTGGCCCAACCCGAACTTGGATGCACTCGTTGTTCACTACGATACCATACCCATTGGTACTGCCATTGACGTGTCTGGAACCATTAAGACGATGTCAGATGAATTGGGTAATCAGTTTTATGTGATAGATATTCAAGAGACTACAGCCCATTATTACGATGCCATCACGTCCTTGCTTAAGGGGTTTGGAGAGTATTTGTATATCCAACCTGATGTTTCTCCCTATCAAGTATATTACCTTACCATCAATGGCGAACGACAAACCTCGCCTTTGGTTTTCAATGGCGTGACGTATGAAGGCTACGACCTGCGTACTTACATCGGACATTGCAGCATTCAGACGGATTCCATCGGAAACGAGTTTATGGGCATGGAATTACAAGATATACAACCATTTAGGGATTACACCTTCGACCTAGAAGATGGTACACTTTCCACGAATTATTGGAATCCACTCTATCTTTCTGCTCCTATTGAGGATCAGCATTTTTTGACCTTCCTATGGGGTGATTTCACGTTTCCAAGCCCATTTTATCCGATGCACAATGGCCATCTTTACAAGGAGTCGTTCATCAACAACGATATTTTCAGGGAAGGCACACACGTTAATCTCAAAGGCATAGAGCACATTCGTTATGATATTTATGGCTCTGAGGTGAATACTGTCGAAATAGTTGAAATGGATACTGAAGAAGAAACCACTTTGACAGGAACCATTGAAACAGCTCCTATGCCATTCAACTCCTTTATTCCTGTACCAGGAGTTGAGATTGTCTTCAAATCGAACGGAAGGAAGTATTATCTATATAACCAGCAAGGAACATCTTACAATGGTGAGTATTTTGTCGTGGATAATGATACAATATACGAAGGTCAGGAAATCACAGCGACGTTTACTTCAAAGATATTGATAGACAATAGATTGAATTTCTATTATCGAATCAACATCAACGAAGCCGAAGTTTTGAATCCAATCCTTCCTCCTGGTGCCGAATGGTACTACGAAATCGAAAACGAGAATGGCAGCATCACCTACCAATACCTCTATCAGGCGGGCGACACTATTGTCCAAGATGAGCCGACGCATATCCTCGTGAAAATCAACACGCTTTACGACAAGGATTTGCATCAAGACGTGACGCACGAATATGTCTATGAGCGCGACGGCAAAGTGTATTGGTGGAACAAGACTTTGGAAGAATTTACCGTGCTATATGACTTTGGTGCCCAAGAAGGCGACACTTGGGTCACCAAGGTCGGCACGGAAACGCTCATCATGCACGTTGACGCCGTGGAAACCGTTGAATACGAAGGCAAAACCTATAGGATGCTTCGCGTAAGCGATGCGGACGATATTTTCAGCGGCGACATCGTATGCGGCATCGGCCACCTGACGAGCTTCTTCCCTGAAAGGCTGATGGACAACGGTGACGGCATCCGTGTGGAGGGCCTGCGCTGCTATTGGGTTGAGGACGATTTGGTCTTCAAATACGGCGACGAGGACTGTGACGCGATTTATGATGAATTGCATGGGGTTGAGGAAGACGGCCCTTCGACAGGCTCAAGTGCCTTTGCGGTTTATCCTAATCCTACCAACGGCGTTTTGTTTGTAGAGACGCGATTAATCGCGTCTCTACCAGACCAAACATACCGTATCACCAATCTGATGGGTCAAACCGTCCTTTCAGGCAACATCAACGCTGATAACCAACAGATTGATGTTTCGTCATTGCCCAAGGGTATGTATTTCATCACCGTTGCGGACGAGACGCGAAAATTTGTGGTGAATAAATAAAAATCAAAACACAAACAATATGAAAAAACTAGTTTTATCCTTAACCATTTTGTTTGCCCTTGTGCTCGGAGCCAAGGCGCAGCAAGGCGACTTGGTCATCAATCCCGATACGCTGTGGTTTTACCACAATGGGGATATTGAGTATTTCACCGTCACAAACGAATACAACTACCCCGTGCAAATCGATTCTATGGGTGATTATGGCGGGTATTTGTGGCCTGGCTACGACCTTCCCGACCTTCCCTATACTATCGAACCTGGAGAAAGCATATCGTTCAACTTCCGCTTCACCTATCCTGTAAAAGACAACCAGGACTTGAGGGAGTATGTCACAACATCGGTATCCATCTTCACTTCGGTCGGACAAAGGGAACTGCCGGTAATGATTGATCAAGCAGGCATGGTGAATCTCTTGTTCGCGCGTGAGATGTACTTCGATAATCCGTCCGGTGTCGTTCAAACAATGATTATGAACAAATCATGGTACATCCCGACGATACACGTCTATTCCATTGCAGAGAAGAACACTGACTATTTGAATATTGAGATTGAACCAATGGCACCACCATTCGACTTGACCCTAAATGGTTATGATGCAGATATGACCGTAACCTTGAAGGACCTGGTTAGAGGTTATGTGGAGACAGCCATCGAAATTGAAACGGACTATGGAACCTTCGAGATAGCGGTTTACATCAACGAGGAAATCATCACTATCAACGGCATCTTGACCCAGGTTGAAGCCCCGTATTTCGAACAAAACGCCAGCGACAACCGTCTGGCCATCGTCACGGGCGAAGAGACTTACTATACGACTGTAGATGGCTACTGGCCCAATCCCGATGGCGATGCCCTCATCGTCGGTTTCGACACTATCCCGATTGGTTCACAAATCGAGGTTGGCGGCACCTATTCCCTGATGGAAGACGATAACGGCGACAGTTTTAAGGTATTTGATATCAAGCGTCTTGCCCATCCAGTTTACACATCAGCCATCGGATATTTGAGTCAATTTGCCATATTTGCGGGTCCTCAGTACACTTATGCCTGGTCAGTTTACGACCAAAAAACGCTACACGGCAATTATTTTCTGACCGTTAACGGGGCGCTTCAGACCGAGCTTCCTATTCTCCCTGATGGAACAATGCTGACCGATTCCGTCCGTTATATTGTCGTCGGCATCGCTGACACCATTCAGGACTACTACGGCAACCCAATCCATGTGCTTGAACTGACCAGCGTCATCCCTTACGAACCCAGCTTCACCGCCAACGGCCTCCTGAGCCTGCAAGGCGACCTTTGCCTCTCCTCTCCCTGCGGTGAGACAGCCTATTTGTCGTTGGACGAGGGCACTGACCGTCATTACCTCACCCTTGTGGGCGAAGTGCAGCACAACTATATCAACGACTCCATCTTCAGCGAAGGCGTTCAGGCACAAATCAACGGCCTTGAAGCCACGCATTACGACCTCTTCGGAGCACCTTTCCAAATCCTCGACATCCTTGAGCTGGAGACCGCCGTTGAGCAAACGTTAGTGGGTCCTGTAGTTTCCACAGGTAATCCGAACATAGGCCCCTTCCCTCCGTTGGGTATGGAACTCGCTTTCTATCATAACGGCATCGAGTACTACTTCTCGCCTTACATTGAAGAAATCTATTATCCCCTAGGCGGGACTAATTATCAGTATATTTTGTTGTATGAACTCGACAACGACACCCTGATTGTCGGCAAAGAGGTGACCGCCCAACTCACCACCTCCACCATGCGTATTGATAATTACTTGAGGCCCAATTATCGTGTCACGATTAACCATGCGGAGTATTACGACCATTTGGAGACGTTGCACGGCAGACTGGCCATCATAGAGGAACCATACAACATGCCCATGTACGCCATCATCACAGACGATGACGAGCGCTATCTGATTGAGCCTTATTTCGTTAATTATGCGGAATATGACGAACTCGTCTTTGGCGAAGACACAGTTGCTGTGGGTAATTCATTCACCGCCACAGGTGAGGTGTTCAAATATTATGACGATTCTTATGAATACTTCTATTTCAACGGCATTAATGTTCTGGAGATCAACGAAATCGATGCTCCATTCCTCATCGGCAACGAATGGTACTACGAAATCCAAAACGACAACGGCAGCATCACCTACCAATACCTCTATCAGGCGGGCGACACTATTGTCCAAGATGAGCCGACACATATCCTTGTGAAGATCAACACGCTTTACGACAAGGATTTGCATCAAGATGTGACGCACGAATATGTCTACGAGCGCGATGGCAAAGTGTATTGGTGGAACAAGACTTTGGAAGAATTTACCGTGCTGTATGACTTTGGTGCCCAAGAAGGCGACGAGTGGGAAATCAAGGTTGGCAACGAAAGCCTTGTGATGCATGTGGACGCGGTAGAGAACATTGAATACGAAGGTAAAACCTATCGGATGCTGCACGTAAGCGATCCCGAAGACCTCTTTAGCGGCGACATCGTATGCGGCATCGGCCACCTGACGAGTTTCTTCCCCGAGCGGCTGATGAACAACGGCGACGGCCTACGCGTGGAAGGCCTGCGCTGCTATTGGGTTGAGGACGAATTGGTGTTCAAACCCGGCGACGAGGACTGCGATGCAGTTTATGAGGAATTACATGGCATTGATGAGGACGACCCTTCGACAGGCTCAGGGACCTTTACGGTTTATCCTAATCCTACCGATGACGTTTTGTTTGTAGAGACGCGCCATGGCACGTCTCTACCAGACCAAACCTACCGTATCACCAATCTGATGGGTCAAACGGTCCTTTCTGGCAACATTAACGCTGATACCCAGCAGATTAATGTGTCTTCATTGCCTCAAGGCATGTATTTCATTACCTTTGCAGGCGAGACACGAAAATTTGTAGTACGATAAACAACTGGTTTTTATTACACCAAAAGTCCGGGAAGCGATTCTCGGACTTTTGGTTTTGAAACTAAGTCTTTTTTCGTTTTTTCCACCCCTTTTCAAATATTTCCCCTATCTTTGCCGTTTCATTTGCAATGAAGATGTCAGAAAAGAGTTCAAGCAAACGCCGCGTGGCAGGATCCTATTTCTTGTCATTGATGAGTATCACACTGGTACTCTTTCTCTTAGGCGTGTTTGCCCTACTCATGATGCATGCGCAGAAACTCTCCAACCACCTCAAGGAAAACATCGGATTCGAGGTGGTGATGAATAGCAATGTGAAAGAAGCCAATATCCTCAAACTCCAAAAGGAACTTGACGATATGCCCGCCGTGAAATCCACCGAATACATCACCAAGGAGGAAGCCATCCGTCGCCTGAGCGAAGACCTCGGCGAAGACTTCCTGCAATGGCTCGGCAACGAGGAAAACCCGCTCCTTCCCTCCATCGACGTGCGTTTCAATGCGGACTGGGCCAACAACGACAGTATTGCTGCCATTCAAGCACAATTGCGCAAGAATCCCGACATCAAGGAAATCTATTACCAGAGGTCGCTTGTCGATGTTATTACCAAGAATGTCAATCACATCGGCCTCGCGCTGATGGTGGCCAGCCTTGTGCTACTTATCATCGCCATCACCTTGATTCGCAACACCATACGGCTTTCCATCTATTCCAAACGTTTTCTCGTGCGCAGCATGCAACTTGTGGGCGCCACCTCTTCCTACATTCGCCGTCCTTTCATCAAAAGCGGCATCTTGCAGGGATTCTTTGGGGCTCTGATGGCAGATGCCTTCTTGGCTTTGCTGCTTTATGGCCTCAACAAACGCTTACCCGAACTAACACTGGTTCAAGACTATACCATCATCATTAGCATCTTTGTAGGCATCATCATATTGGGCATCCTTCTTGGCGGAATCTCCACACGACTGGCCCTCCGGAAATACCTCCACGCCGATGTTGACCGACTATACGCATAAAAGCTAAGGGTCCCTGAGCCTGTCGAAGGGCCCGCCCAAATTTTATATCTTAAATCTTGAATCTTAAATTTTGAATTTTAAATCTACTGAATATGGCAAAAGAAACACCAAAGACAAAAACTCCAGAAGTGACTGACGAACAGAACGTCATGCCCTTCGGCAAACAAAACTACATCATCGTGCTCATCGGCATCGCGCTGCTGGTTTTGGGCTTCATCCTCATGCTGGGCGGCGGCTCCAACGACCCCGATGTCTTCAACGAAAAAATGTTTGATTTCCGACACATCACACTGTCCACCATTTTGATTCTGGCAGGTTTTGTCGTTGAAATCGTCGCAATATTTTGGAAAGGAAAGAAATAATAAATGCAGAATTATAAATTATGAATGCAAAAATCGGAGATTCAACGAAGTTAATGTCGCAATGCGACACTGGACTTCGCTCCATTCTGCATTCTAAATTCTTAATTCTTAATTAAATAATTGATTATGGACTGGTTACAAGCATTAATCTTAGGCATTATTCAAGGTTTGACGGAGTATCTTCCCGTCAGCAGTAGTGGTCACTTAGCCATTGGTCAAGCCCTCTTCGGTCTCGAAGACGGCGAATCGAATCTCGCATTTACGGTCTTGCTCCATGTGGCCACCGTGCTTAGCACCTTGGTTATCCTGTGGAAGGAAATCGTGTGGATTTTCAAAGACCTGTTTGCCAAACAGTCGTGGCGCAAATATTGCAATTTGAACGACGGTACGAAATACGCCTTCAACATCCTCATCTCCATGATCCCCGTAGCCATCGTCGGATTCTTCTTCAAGGACAAAGTGGAGGAAGTCTTCGGCTCAGGCCTGCTCATCGTCGGCATCATGCTCCTGGTGACTGCCTCATTGCTGGCTTTCTCTTATTTCGCAAAGCCGCGTCAGAAGGAAAACATAAGTCCCCTACATGCCTTCATCATCGGTATCGCCCAGGCTTGCGCAGTGATGCCGGGTCTGTCGCGCTCGGGCTCAACGATTGCCACCGGATTGCTTCTCGGCAATAAAAAGGAAAAATTGGCACAGTTCTCTTTCCTGATGGTCATTCCTCCTATTCTCGGTGAGGCTCTGCTCGACGTCAAGGACATCTTTGAGGTCGGTTTCAGTGAGGCCATGAGTGGCATCTCGCCCGTGGCCGCCATCGTCGGTTTCTTGGCTGCTTTCATCGCCGGTTGCTTCGCCTGCAAGTGGATGATCAATATCGTGAAGAAAGGCAAGCTGATTTGGTTTGCCGTGTATTGCGCCATCGTGGGTATTTTGGCCATTGTTTTACCTTATATCCTCAAGTAATTGCTTCGAAGAAGCATCATCGGCAGCCCGATAAGGGCAAGCCGACAGATAGCGACTGGAAAAAGATTTATTATAGATTGATGTAAGATTTGCTTCAAAAAAAATGTTCAACTTCGAAGAAGGCGAGGTCATCCTTATCGACAAACCGCTGGACTGGACGTCGTTCGACACGGTCAACTTCATCCGTTCCTTGCTTAACCGTTGCTATGGCATCCGCAAGCTGAAGGTGGGTCATGCCGGTACTTTAGACCCATTGGCAACAGGCTTACTCATCCTCTGCACAGGTAAGATGACCAAGCAAATTGACAACTATCAAGCGCAGGTGAAGACCTACACGGGCACCATCCTACTCGGCCAGACCACCCCTACCTTCGACTTGGAGAGCGAGCCCAATGCCTTCTTCCCCACTGATGGCATTACTCCAGAGCAAATTGAGGCTGCCCGACAGCAGTTCATTGGCGACCTCAAGCAATATCCGCCCAAGTACTCCGCCATCAAAATCAAGGGAAAACGCGCCTTCGACTATGCCCGCTCCGACGAGGAAATCGAACTGAAAGCCCGTGATGTTCGTATCGACGACTTCAAGCTGAACCTCGACCGATTCCCTGAATTGAACTTTGAGGTGACCTGTAGCAAAGGCACTTATATCCGTAGCCTCGCTAACGACTTCGGCAAGGCTTTGGGCAATGGTGCCTGCCTGACTTCGCTTCGCCGCACCCGCATCGGTGACTTCAAAGTTGAGGACGCCTGGCCATTAATGGAGTTGAAACAGCATATCATCGACACTGGGGATGCTTTTAAGGAGTGGAAGAAAGAACAATTGGAGAAAGAGCAAAAACAACATTGACAATCAGTCAATTAATAAAAATCACTTGACAAAATTTCGATTTTGTTGTATCTTTGTAGTTTGTTTTGGACGAAAAGCAACAAAAACAGCATATAATGAAACTCTCACAATTTAAATTCAATCTGCCGAGCGAGCTCATCGCGCTGCAGCCTTCGCAAAACCGCGACGAGGCCCGCTTGATGGTCGTTGACCGCAGGACGGGAAAAATCGAACATCGTGTTTTCAAGGATCTCATCGACTACGTGAAAGATGGAGACGTGTTTGTGATTAACAACACCAAGGTGTTTCCTGCCAAACTCTATGGTAAAAAGGAAAAGACCGAGGCCGACATCGAAGTATTGCTGCTACGCGAACTGGATCACGAAAGCCGTCTATGGGATGTGCTCGTCGACCCTGCCCGCAAAATCCGCATCGGCAATAAGCTGTATTTCGGTCCCATCGACCAAGGTGAAGGTCTTGTGGCCGAGGTCATTGACAACACTACCTCACGCGGTCGCACCCTGCGTTTCCTCTACGACGGCACCTACGACGAGTTCAAAAAGACCTTGTCATCTTTAGGTCACACACCTATTCCAAAGGAACTGAACCGTGCCGAAATGCCTGAAGACGAAGAAAACTTCCAGACCGTCTATGCCAAAGTGGAAGGTGCCGTTTCAGCTCCCACCGCTGGTATGCACTTCAGCAAAATCCTGATGAAACGCCTTGAAATCATCGGCGCCTCATTCGCCGAGCTGACCTTGCATCCTGGTATGGGTAACTTCCGCGACATTGAAGTGGAAGACCTCACCAAGCACAAACCCGACTCGGAAGAAATGTACATCGACGAGGACTGCTGCACCTTGGTCAACGAGGCCAACGCACGCCACAACAACGTGTTTGCCGTGGGCACTACCTCATTGAAGGCCCTTGAGACAGCCATGACCATCGGCGGCAAAATCAAGCCCTACAAAGGCTGGACGAACAAGTTTATCTTCCCGCCTTACACCTTCTCGGTGGCCAACTGCATGATTACCAACTTCCACCTGCCCAAATCGCCTATGATGATGGAAGTGGCCGCCTTTGCTGGATACGACCTGCTCATGAAGGCCTACAAGGAAGCTATCGCCGAGAAATACCGTTTCTTCACTTACGGGGACGCGATGCTGATTATTTGAATGCTGAATGAGGAATGCAGAATGAGGTATGTTGAATTTTGAATCTTTGAATTTTGAATCTTTGAATCTTTAAATCTTTGAATCTTTGAATCTTAAATACATAAATAAATGAACCAAGAAGATTTCTTTAAGAAAATAACCGCTCATGCGAAGGAATATGGTTTTATTTTCCCTTCGAGCGAGATTTATGACGGACTGTCGGCTGTTTATGACTACGGCCAGAACGGCGTGGAGTTGAAGAAGAACATCCGCGAATACTGGTGGAAGGCCATGGTGCAGATGCACGAGAACATCGTCGGCATCGACGCCGCCATCTTCATGCACCCCACCACCTGGAAGGCCTCGGGCCACGTCGACGCCTTCAACGACCCGCTCATCGACAACCGCGACAGCAAGAAACGCTACCGCGCCGATGTGCTCGTCGAGGACTATATGGCCAAGATCGAGGAGAAGATTAATAAAGAGGTGGAAAAAGCCCGCAAGCGCTTTGGCGACGCCTTCAATGAAGAACAATTTGTGACCACCAACCCGCGTGTTTTGGAGCACAAGGCCAAGATTGAGGAAATCAGCCACCGCCTTTATGGTGCCATGGAGCGTAACGACCTCGACGCTATCAAACAACTCATCCTCGACCTGGAGATTGTATGCCCTATCAGCGGCACCCGCAACTGGACTGATGTGCGTCAGTTCAACCTGATGTTCGCCACCAAGATGGGTAGCGTTGCCGACGGCTCCGACACCATCTACCTGCGTCCCGAGACAGCACAGGGCATTTTCGTCAACTACCTCAATGTGCAAAAGACCGGCCGTATGAAAATCCCATTTGGCATCGCCCAAACCGGCAAGGCCTTCCGTAATGAGATTGTGGCCCGTCAGTTCATCTTCCGCATGCGCGAGTTCGAGCAGATGGAGATGCAGTTCTTCGTCCGTCCTGGCACGGAGCTCGAGTGGTTCCAACACTGGAAACAAGAACGCCTCGCTTGGCACCTCTCATTGGGTCTGCCCGCCGAGAAATACCGCTTCCACGACCACGAGAAGCTGGCCCACTACGCCAACGCCGCCACCGACATCGAGTTCGACTTCCCCTTCGGCTTCAAGGAGCTGGAAGGCATCCACAGCCGCACCGACTTCGACCTCTCGGCCCATGCCAAATACTCGGGCAAGAAACTCCAGTACTTCGACCCCGACACCAACGAGAGCTACACGCCTTACGTCATCGAGACCTCCATCGGCCTCGACCGCATGTTCCTCGCCATGTTCAGCAACGCCTTCACCGAGGAGAAGCTGGAAGACGGCTCGGAGCGCGTGGTGCTGAAGTTGCCGGCCATCCTGGCACCTTACAAAGTCGCCGTGCTGCCGTTGGTGAAGAAAGACGGTCTGCCGGAAAAGGCCCGCGAGATCATCGACTCGTTGAAGGCCGACTTCATGTGCCAGTACGAGGAGAAAGACTCCATCGGCAAGCGTTATAGAAGACAGGATGCCATCGGTACGCCGATGTGCGTCACCGTCGACAACGACACCTTGGTCGACAACACCGTCACAGTGCGCGACCGCGACACGATGCAGCAGGTGCGCGTCCCGATCGATAACCTGCGCAACATGATTTTCGACGAATTGAAGCCGAAGAAGTAATGGGGTCGCCTTACGGCAAGAAATCGTTCAAAAATAACATTTCAAATCTCCCAAAAATCAAATTTTGGGAGATTTTTTTTCGATTTTAGTAAGATTTAACTGCGTTGAATACTGCGTATTTCTTGCGAAGCAATCCCTTAACAACATAGACAATACCATAGACAACAGTTGGATTTCGATTTCGCAACAAATTGAAATCCAATTTTTTATATTTTTATCTCTTCACGAAATGATAGACAAGCCGTCTAAAGGGCTTGACAAAACGTTTTTTCGTTTGAGAAATGTTATACTTTTGCAATGCAAACCCAAAAGGTATGTATAAATCAAAACAACGGACAACAAAACAAAGTATAAAAATAAGAAACCTAATACAATGAAAAAGCTATTTGTAATCTTCATCCTCTGCCTCGGCTGCTGCGGCATCCTTGAAGCGCAAAACATTTGGGAACCCTTGAATCTTCCAGGTTCGCTCAGGGGTGTGAATACCCAAGGTGATTTGTTCTGCATCAAGTACGCCTATCCTCTAACTCTGCAACGCTCGCAAGACAAAGGTGAAACATGGGAAACCGTGTTCACTGGCAATATCGGAAATTGCATCATCGGAGACAGAGGCAGGATTTTCCTCATAAACGACCGTATCGTTTATTACTCAGATGATAACGGCGACACTTGGTCTCACACTTCACCTATTAATGAAGGTTCCGGCTATAACCATTTCAGCAGTATGAGAATGTGTTCTCCTTTGAACGATACACTCGTTGGATGGGAATCTCCTTATATTACTTGGACATTTGATGGCGGCAACACTTGGGATTCGACACACATCGCCTTCATGGAATACGACCAAGTAATCTCAAGCCTCCTCGTCAAAAAAAATGGTGACGTATATGCCAGTATTTGGCATCACATCGGACCCAACATCGGTGTGTACCATACCACCCTTTCAGATATGCGTAACTGGGAACTCGTTGCCTTTGAAGGCATTGGCATTAAAGATATGGCATTTGATCCTGAAGGCAATTTGCTTTGCGCTGTTGATTTCGATGGTAGCTTTTCAGGCTTTGAGCATGTGCCTGGATTTTATGCCTTTCGGGCCACCAGTATCGATGCCTCCCGCAATGGCATCATTTACAAACATAGCATTTCGAATACAAACACGGCGGTTCTGGCCTATTCCTTTGACCATGGTGAGCACTTCTACAACACCTTTGAAAACCTTCCCATCTCAGAACTCGCTCCTACTGGCCTCTCCATTGGCTGGGACAATCACTTGTATTTTGTTGGCGACGGACAATTTTGGAGGAGCATTCCCTATGCCAATGACATTCCAAGCATTTTCACTTTGTTTTCTGATTGGTATTACGAAATCCTCAACGATGATGGCAACTACTCTTACCAGCATCTGGAATATGTCGGTGATACGCTGTTCGACCGAGCAGGCAAACGCCCCAAAGTCATCGTGCGCAGCAATACGCACTATGACCGCAACTCAACCACTGAAGTCACCCACGAATATGTCTACGAAGAAGACGGCAAAGTGTATTGGTGGAACAAAACCACTGAAGAATTCACAACTCTATACGACTTTTGGGCTAACGTAGATGACGAATGGGACATCAAGGTAGGGAACGAGACCATCACTGTCCATGTAGATGCCATTGACGATAGTTACGAATACAACAGTAGGAATTACAGAGCGTTGCATATCACCGACGCAAACGACATTTTCAGCGGCACCATCATTTGCGGTCTTGGCCATCTGTCGAGTTTTTTCCCTGAAAAAATGATGACGCAAGGTAAAAGATCCAATGTGGAAGGTTTACGCTGTTACTGGAGGGATGGCATCTTGGCATACAAAGATGGTGAAAGGGACTGTGATGAGATTTATCAACAACTGCACAACGGTATTGAGGAAGACAGCCCTTCGACAGACTCCGGGACCTTAACGATTTGTCCGAATCCCGCCAACGGCGTTTTGTTTGTAGAGACAGTGCATGCACCATCTCTACCAGACCAAACCTACCGCATCACCAACCTCGTGGGACAAACCCTTCTGCAAGGTTCAATTAACACAGAAAACCAGCAGATTGACATTGCCAATCTGCCTGCGGGCATGTATTTCATTAATGTGGGTGAACAAACCGCGAAATTTGTTGTAAAATAAACCATTAAAAACATAATACCATGAAAAAGTTATTTACCATAGCATTAATCTTATTGGTAGCCACAATGGGTTACTCACAAGTGAGAAAAGTGTCAAAAAACGACGCAAAAAACAAGGTCGCTACCATGCAGGCAACAAAAGGCATGGAAAGCCTTGAGAACTCGCTAAACAGACCAATTTCCCCTCTCTCTGAAGGCGAACTCGACTACACGATCTACGATTGGCAGACCAACTGGAGCAACATCAACCGCACCATCGTTTGGCCTGACGGGAAAGTCAACTTTGCCTACAACATGGCTAATAGCGAGAGCCTCAGCGATTGTGGTACCGGCATCGGCACTTACGACTCCAACCTTGACGAATGGATTCCGTCAGATGGACGTATAGAAATTGAAAAAACCAGTTTCGGTTCCATCGCCCGCTATCAGGAAAACAGTATTGTTGTTGCTGCCCAAACTGAATCCATGTGTGGCTTATACATTGTGGAGGACAAAGACAACATAACCCCTAACAGTGTCCCTGCTGTCAGTTACCTTGACCCCACATACAATCCTCGCTGCCCCAATGTAATGACCTCGGGAGCCAACCGTGACATCATCCACGTGGTTGCCACTGCCAATAGTAATTTTGGTGTTCCTGGTGCTGAAGGCGTCAACATGCCCGTCATTTACTTCCGTTCGATGGACGGTGGCGAAACTTGGGACAAAGAAAACATCGTTCTTCCCTACATGGGTCCTGAATATGGTATTGCCTGGGGTGTCCACGTGTGCTACTGGATGGAAACTACTGATGACAACTGCCTCGCTCTCGTCGTGAACAACCCTTGGAGCGACGGTATGGTTATCTACAGCTATGACGATGGTGAAACATGGGAAAGAAAGGTATTCTACCATCATCCTGGCATCGACACTACTTTCGACACTTGGTTCATGTATCCGCGTTGGACCTCCTGTGTCTGGGGAGCCAACGATGAACTCTGTCTTGCCTACGAATTTAACTGCACCACTGGTGAACCTGGCTCAAGAAATTACGATCCAAGCATTGGCGGTGTTGCATTTTGGAGCGAAAGCCTGCCTTACCATGGTGAGACCCCACCCCCCACTCCTGGCCAACCCTTTGTCATGAACACTGATTACCTACTCGAACTCTATAATAGCTGGTACAACGGCTTTAACAACTACTATAACTGGTACAACCCTTTGCAAGAGATATGGACAGAATTTTTTGGCTACATTGAAGAAGGAAATACATACTATATAGATTTACACGGCAATTATAACTGTGGTCCAGTGGCCATGCCGGTCCTCTGCAAGGTGCCAAACACCGACGATGACCTAATAGCTGTTTGGATTGCCTGGGATCCAAACAATATGGATTATAATGGCAAGTTTTACTTTAAACTCTTCGCCAGCTATTCCCTTAATGGTGGTCTCACGTGGACTCCTCAAACCCAACTTACCGACGATTTCATGTGGGCACTCAACGAGTTCGTTTATCCACAAGCCGCTGTGATTGGATCAACCCTCGTGGTTGCTGTCCAGACTGATAGTGAAACGGGTACCTTCATCCAAGACGACGACCCAGATGGTGACAACAACTTTTACCAAGGCTTCACCTTCGATATCAGCGGTTTCATCCCCCCAGTCCCACCCTCACCACACCCGAATAATTCAGAATGGTACTACGAAATTGAGTGGGACAACGGCGACATCACCTACCAACACTTGGAATGCACAGGCGACACAGTCATGCAAGGCAAGCGGCCTAAGGTAATCGTGCGCAGCAACACGCATTACGACCGCGAAGAAATCGAAGTGACGCACGAATACATTTATGAAGAGGATGGCATCGTCTATTGGTGGAACAAGAATTTGGAAGAATTCACCATTCTATATGACCTCAATGCCGATGTGGGCGACGAATGGGAAGTCAAAGTCGGCTTGGAAAGCCTAATCATGCACGTGGATGCCGTAGAGAGTTACGAATACGAGGGCAACACCTATCGGATGCTGACAGTGAGTGACCCCGAAGACCTCTTCAGCGGCGACATCGTGTGCGGCATCGGCCACCTTACTAGTTTCTTCCCCGAACGACTGATGAACCGAGGCAAAAACTACCGCGTGGAAGGCATACGTTGCTATTGGGTTGACGGCAACTTGATATTTAAAATCGGCGAGGAAGACTGCGATGCAATTTATGGCGAACTTCATGGAATGGAAGAGATCGGCCCTTCGACAGGCTCAGGGACCTTCACGGTCTATCCCAATCCAGCTAATGGCATTTTGCTTGTACAACTGCCACAATGTGACAGCCCTACAACGGGACAAACCGAATACCAAATCTCCAACCTAATGGGGCAGACCTTGCTGAAAGGCTGCATTTCGGCTGAAACCCAACAGATTGACATTGCCAATCTGCCTGCGGGCATGTATTTCATCAATGTGGGTGAACAAACCGCGAAATTTGTTGTAAGATAAACCATTAAAAACCTAATACCATGAAAAAGTTATTCGCATTTCTTATAATGATGGTCGCAACGAGTACTTTTGCCCAAAACTACGATTTCTCAGCTGTGTGCGAGACTGGACAGACCTTGTATTACCATATCCTCTCCGAGGAAAACCAAGAAGTGAAAGTGACATTTCCAAACAACAATCCTATAGGCTGGTATGGCTATGCCCAACCTGAAGGAGACCTTGTCATCCCAACGTTTGTTGAGTATGAAAACACAACCTATACTGTGGTTTCCATTGGCTTTAATGCGTTCGATGCTTGTTATGGAATCACATCTGTTGAACTGCCTAATACCATTCGAAGAATTGAGGCAGAAGCTTTTATGGATTGCACAGGTCTTTCCAGTAGTTTCGTTATCCCCGACCAATGCACTTTCATCGGCGGTTATGCCTTCATGGATTGCACGGCACTTTCTTCCTTAACCATCGGTGCTTCCGTTGAAACCATACAATATAGTGCTTTTGAAGATTGTATAGGTTTGCAATCCATCCACTGTAAAACTCCAGCACCACCATTCGCCGAACATATTCCAAGCAACCCTTATTATGAGGATCGCAGTATATTCCATAATGTTCCCACCGACATTCCAGTATTTGTCAGTTGCCTTACCATCGACCAATTTCAGATGAGCCAAGATTGGAGCCGATTTACCAACTTGGAAGGCATTTTCGTAGGAGCACCCTCGCTAACAGTTGATGTCAACAACCCCGAATACGGCTCTGCCGAAGTGGTCTCCATTCCTGAAAATTGCGACGAACTAACTGCAACCGTGCGTGCCACACCCAGTCCAGGCCATACTTTCGGTTATTGGAAATGTGGATCCATTGTTTCTTTTGACCAAGAATATACTTTCACCCTAAAACATAATACCACTCTCACTGCCTATTTTGATTGTATAGCAATAATTGACGATGAAATCGCTTTCCCTGACCATATTGTTGGAAGAAAGTATAATGCCTCTGGCCAAGTCACAAATGAATACCCCTCTAATTTCGTCTATTCCAATGAAGGCATAATGACGGACTTCTCATTTCCTGGAATCGTTTCAACCCAATACAATTTTGCACATTTCCCTTCTCGCCCCTCCTCCTTCCTTTCCTTTTTTGGCGGACATCCATTGATGACAGAACGTTACAATTTTGGCTATAACAACTACAACAAAATCGAACACTCTAGTATTGATCGCGATGGAGCCGGGGATTCATACATTAGCCATTATTACTACTATTATGATGACGAAATGAGACTGATAGAAAAGGAATTCTATTATAACGATTACATCTTTGAAGGCTACACCCAAAGGCATTTCTACATCTATTCTGATGGAAACCGAACCAGAACAGACTCTGTAGTACACTATGACACAAGCGAAGGTCATGTTTCCAAATGGACTCTAACCACAAACCATTACAACCAACGAATCCAACCCTTGACCGTCGAAAATGAGACTTTCAACAGTGCGGGCGAACTGACAGCTCACACACTAAAAACCTATTCATACACCTCAAACAATAAGACGGATAGCATCATTACCCAAACCTTCATCGATGGAGAATGGGTCAATTCGAGCCTTATCCATTACGTTTATGACAATAAGAACCGTGTGGTTGAATATCAAACAGGCTCGTGGTCGGCTGAAAACGAGGTTTGGAACATCAACCATAAGATCATTTACGACTTCCACGATGAGGAGCAAAAACTAATTGTATCGTTCAAAAAGAAAAGCAACGGTGAATGGATATGGGACTCTTTTTCTGGCCAAACCCTTTTCTATGAATCAGAGTTATACGAATGGCAAAGAGCCATATCTAACTATAAAGGTTTATACATCAACCAATTTGAAATCGACTTGCATTATGTAACGAAAGAGATTGAATTTCCTTTGCAGTCGGAATGGTATTATGAAATCGTGTGGGATGATGGCAGCACAACTTATCAACATCTCGAATACGCCTCCGACACTACCATCGGCACCTCACGTCCCAAAGTCATCGTGCGCAGCAATACACATTATGACCGCGATACCATTAACGAAGTGACCCATGAATATATCCTTGAGGAAAACGGCATAGTTTATTGGTGGAACAATACATTGCAGGAATTCACCACGCTCTATGACAATAACGCTGATACAGGCGACGAATGGGAAATCAAGGTGGGCACGGAGAGCATCATCGTACACGTGGACCATGTGGATGTCTTCGAATATCAAGGGGGAACATTTAAAATGCTGCAAATCAGCGATGCAAATGATATCTTCAACGGCGACATTGTCGTCGGATTTGGCCACATGACCAGTTTCTTCCCTGAAAAACTGATGAACCAAGGCAAAGGCTTCCGCGTGGATGGACTCCGATGCTACTGGGTGGAAGGTGCCTTGCTCTATCACAACGGTGAAGAGGACTGCGATGCCATCCATAGCGAACTGCAAGACATTGAAGAACATCCTTCGAAAACCGCTTTCGTGGTGTATCCCAATCCCACCAACAATATCCTGTTTGTAGAGACGCAAAATCTTGCGTCTCAACCGACGACAACCGAATACCATATCACCAACCTCATAGGCCAAACCCTGCTGCAAGGCCACATCACCGCCGAAATCCAGCAGATTGACATTGCAAATTTGCCCATGGGTATGTATTTCATCAGCGTGGGCGGACAGACAGTGAAATTCGTAAAGCAATGAAAACCCGATGTATATTAATGACCGTGCTTGTGCTGGCGGGCCTTTCGGCCTGTCGGCATGAGGCGCGCTGGCTCAAAGAAGCGGAGACACACTATCAGCAAGGCCTCGAACAGCGTGCTGCCAGACAGTCGGAGGAGGCGGCCGAGTCGTTCAGCCAGGCGCTGATCGACATCAACCACTGCAACCAAGATCACCCCGAGGTGAAACGCCTGAAAGCACAAATTGAGGACAACCTCGGCTTCACCTATTGGAAGCACGAACTGTTTGCCGAAGCCCTGCCGCTGCACACCGACGCCGCCATGCTGGCCCGCGAACTCAACGACTCCACCTTATTGATGAACGCCCTGCGCAACTGCGGTCGCGCAACGGCCTCGTTAGGTGATATCGATGCGGCAGAACAGCATTACAACGAAGCCCTTGCCATCGCCAAGGCCTTGAACGACAAGACCATGGAAAACGAAATCCTGCTTGAATCGAGCCGCGATGTGCTGTTGGTGAAGGAAGACTACGAACAAGTAATCGAGCACGTCAGTCAAGCCTTGGCCAACGGTGCACAAGGTGATGGCCCACTGACTTTGGGCTTGGCCTACTATTATTTGGAGCAGGACAGCCTCGCCATTGTCCACCTCACTGAGGCCACCCATAATGAGATGGCTGGCGTGCGCATGTCGGCCTATCAAAGCCTCTATTTCATCCATCAGATTGAGGAGGACTACCAAAAGGCTTTGGAATGTCACGAACTGTTTAACGAGAACATGATGCAGGCCGACAGCACCCACCGCAGCGAGCAGGTGCAGCGCATCAAGACGGAATACGACCTCCAGATGCAGAAAAGCCAACTGCAATCGGAGCAGAAACTGAAGAGCCTCTACCTTTATCTCATCCTCGGTGTCTTGTTGGTCGTTTTGGCTATCACCTTGCTACTCTTGAGACAAAAATCGCTCAGTGCCAAGCTGAAAGCCGAAGAAATGAAGAACCAACTGGAGTTAGAATTGAAGAAAAACAAGGTTTATGTGACCGCCCTCGCCCTCACCGAGCAAATCACCGCATCCACCTTGGACTTCAACCTGAAGGAAACCGAATGGGACGACTTCGTGACCCTCATCGACAAGGTGTACGGCGACTTCACCAAACGGCTGATGGACAAATACCCCACCCTCACCAAGAGCGACCTGCAGATCTGCTGCCTCACCAAGCAAGGCTTCAGCAACCAGGTCATCTCCATCATGATGAACCTGCAAACCAACTCCTATGCCCGCCGCAAGTCGCGCATCAAGCAGGAAAAAATGAACGGCTTGGAGGATGAACGGAGTTTTGAAGAAATTATTAATGAAATATGAACAATCAAAAACACACAACTATGAAAAAAGCATTCGTAATTCTAATTGTCGCGATGGCCGCGACAGCAATGGTATCCTGCAAAAAGGATAACACAAACAACAATGACAAGCCCAACTACAACGAACTAGTTGTCGGAAAATGGGATGTGCAGACTTATCACTATTGGATGCACGACTTTACTATGGACACATACGAAGATGCAACTTACACCCCGGCCACCGACACCAATTATCGTGGATATGACGCAGCCGAGTTCTATTCCGATGGTACTACTCGGTGGCACATGAGCGACTTATATGTCTACGATGGAATGTATACCGAACCTTACAGGCACTTCGAATGGCGCATCAGCGGTGACTCACTATTTGTCTCTCCCAACTGGTTAGAGGGTAGTGTGTTAAAATACGCAATCAAGGAACTCAACAAGGAAACCCTTGTCATTGAACAGTATACGAACAACGGGCATCCAGAGTATTCTCATCACCACTTAGAGCAAACCCATTGCTATACTTTCAAGCGCGTACAACAATAGAATTCATTACCCATACCGGCGAAACACAGAAATTTGTGGCAAGATAACATAGGCTGAAGGGCTGTCGTACCACGGCAGCCGCATAATAAAAATGGCACGGCAGCCGCCACAATGTGACAACCTTACAACCTAACAATGAAAACCAACAAAATCAATGTAATATGAAAAAGCAACTTTCCATTATGATGGCTCTGGCCGTATTGGCCATTGGCATCGTCACATCTTGCAAAAAAGACCCTATCCCGAACAACAACGAACAGAATAACGAGCAACCTTCCGACACTATCCCTAGCGGGAATGATACTATTCCTAACGGGAATGACACCATACCCATAGTAATTGATGGCATCCGTTTTGGCGATACCACTGGAATGATTGTCACCACCTACAACACCATCATGGAATTCGATGAAGGACGGAATCCTATCATTCTCGACCTTAACGACGGTGGAATCGATGACATTAAGATTGAAACCTATTACGACGGGCCCTTGGCGATAGGAGAATTTCAAACCCTCACCTTGCACTGCCTTAATGACCATACCGAGCTGCTTGGTGATAGTATCGTAAAAGAGAGCTACTCACATCGTGAAACGACCTATGACACTATCGATGACTACATTGTCATTACCCACGCATATACATTTTCAACATGCGAGACAATAGAAGAAAACGACCCCGTTAACACCTCAAAAGTGTTTGAGGTCTTCGCCAATGATTATGATAACACTTTGGGTGCTGAAGATCATTTTCAAACCGGTAACGCCGTTTTGTTTAGGGAAAATGTCAAGTATAGTTTGGCATACCCTGGAGATGAAATAGTTGATGTCGACTATTATAACAACATCTACGACTGCTGGAACTTCCCGACCGATGAAGAGAAATACATTGGCTTCAGAATCACCAAAAACGGTAATTCACGTTACGGCTGGTTAAAAATCAAATTGCATCCGACTTGGGGCGGTAAAGTGGTCAACACAGAGCTCATCGAAACCGCCATACAGAAATAGAAATCTGCACTTGCTTACCTCACATTCGCCTTCAAACGGTCGGCAATCTTCTTCTTCAGCTCATAATACAACTGTTCGCGGTCGCTGCGCTTATTGGGCTTGTAGAGGTTGGGATACTTGCAGTCTTCAAGCTTGTAATCCAACTTATTGAGTGGCCCTGAAATCTTCAATCCCAAACGTACAGGCAGCGGAGACTGTGTCACTGAAAGATGGTATTCACCATTCTTGTCTAAGGTCATGCGACCATCCACCGTAACCTTGTATTTCCCAATGGCGATTTGCGACGGCCAAAGATCAATTTCATCTTTGAAAGCAGTAAGCTGTACATCGAGGCTGTCGACACGATACTCGCCATTGGTGCTAACATCCAGCATGTCGGTAATCTTCGTGAAAGTGAATTTGTCTTTCACAGTTAGGTTCTTGCCCTCAATGTCGGCGGCAGCACGAAGGGTTGAAATCTTAGGTTCGTAATTTGACTTGAGATTGGTCTCCGCACCAATATGTAGCTCAGCTTGCCCATCGAAGGTTTTCAGCATAGGCACCAGAGTGTCGATATACGGAATCATGTGTAGCAAATCGTTAATTTGCACATCAAGCAGGTGAAAATCCATGGCCAGAAACAGATTGTTCTTACGCGGTGATTGGTACATCGCGATGAGTTGCATTTGGGCGGCCTTGTTGGTGAATCCTATTTCCTGCAAAATCAAAGTGCCATCCTTCACAGTTATTGTTCCACTAAGGTTGTTCAAGTCGAAGTTATCGTACAATGACTTCTTTGTTTTGACAACAAAATTGAAATCAACGCCTTCGGGTACCATGAAGGGATTGTCTTCTTGAGTTTCGGTCTCCCCCTTTCCAGTGGCTAAATCTGAATCATCCGAGCGCCCAAAACCACTGGTCAAATCCATTATTTCATTGATATTCAACATATCAGAAGTCAATTGCAACTCACCTTTCATCAGATTTTTATGGTCTTCTATCCATTCCTTGATGCCTATCACGCTACCTTGCAGACTCAAGTCTGATTGGCCGATGCGGAAGGTACTCTTCTTGAAATCCAATGCACTGGAATTGAACAAGAAATCAATGTTGTTGATACGGATGTCCTCCTCTATACCAGCCATCTGCACCACGGCATTGCCGAGTAAAAAGTCCGCCGTAGGATTCCATTGGTTCAGGAAGTCCGTCTTCCCTTTATCCTGATTCACCGACGCATCGATTTTCAGCAAATTGGTATTTAAGGCATAGCCTTTACCCATATTGGCGACCACCTCCTTGCCATTGAAAGTGACACGGGCTTTCAAACCATCCGCGCTTTTCTCTGGCATGGTGACGAGGGCAATTGCTGGTGTATTAAAAGTGGCTTTAATCGTATCGTAAACCACATCTAAATGGCTGAAATTCATGTCGGCCTTCAAATCCATCTTTTCCATGCCACCCTTGAAATGGTCGGCGGTGAGCTTGATGTCAGGATGTTTCAAGTCCGCATTGATGCCTTTGCCGACTTGGGCTTGAAGCGCATTGGAAGCCAAAGAAACGTAAGCTCCTTTACGCCCCTTTTCCTTCGCCGAGGCTGGCAAAACAAGGGCAACGTTCATCAAAGGCGAAGCGGCGTGGATGGTGTCTCTATCGAAGGCAAAATCCTTGATTTTCAGGTTAGCCTTCGCTGATAAACGATTCAGATTATAATCCTTAAGCGATTTCATCAACTGATCAACAGTGAAATTAGTGGTCAGATCAAGATTGGTGCGACCATTCAGTTTCATCGTTTTAGGCAGGAAGGTTTTCAAATCCGTCATTGGAACGTCGCCAATCACTTTGAGTTTCAAGCCTATATCACCCAACAAATCGTCCACCAATCCATTGGCAGTCAAGCTGCTACGATTGAATTTGGCATCCAGACTATTGACCGTGACACTGCCTTTGTTTTCATTAAGATCCAAGTCCAAAAAGGCATCCAAATTGACCGCCGTAAACGGATAAGGAAGGCTTGGCACATTCACCATTGCGTTATCTGTCAATATTTTAGCCGAAATAATGGGCAAAAGGCTGTCGTTATAAGTACCCTTGACCTCGGCCTCAGTAAGGGTAAGCTTACCTTCATACGATATGCGACTCAATTTCTTTTGCAACTGTTCTGGCAGGTAAGTTAATACTTCTTCAATGGATAAAATATTGGTATTCAGTCCTAAATCAAGATTGACATCCCCGTTTTTGGCCACTTCGGCATCACCAACAATATTAATCAGGAAATGATTCAAACCAATCTGAGCCTGATTAAGACGACCTTTCAAGTTATTGATACTGAACTGCAAAGGCAGGTCAAGGCTCAAAGTATCGTTTTTGAGATAGGTTTCTTTCAAATCTAAGCTGATGTCGGGAGTATTCAGTTTCAGTGTACCATTGATTTGGTCCAATTGAGCGAGTTCACCATCAAAGCCAAGATTCAAAGTCTTCAGTGCCAACTGCATAGCTTTCATCTTCAAGTCCATGACTGCGGCGTTCAGTGTCAAGTCTGCATCTATGTCTTTGTCTTGCATTTTGCCTTTCAGGTCGAGGTTGAGGTCTTTGACTTGGGCTACCATGCCATTACGGTCGTCGGTGTAGAGCAAAGTTGAATTCTTCAGTTTTATTTCCTCAATATCAACCAGATAATCAAAAGTATTGGTGGTATCATTGTCTTCCTTTTTGTTAAAAACATCAAGGTTGCTATTGCCAATAGAATCGGTATAGAGGTTGACAAAAGCACTTTCAAGAAGACATCTTCTAATCACTATCTCCTTTTCTTTCAATAGTTTCTTAATATCGACCGCAACAATCAAGTTATCGATATTGGCCAATGTGTCAGACGGTGCCCCCCCCATGGGGTTGATAAGCGCTACTTTCTCTATGTCAATGCCCACATTGGGAAAGGTCTTGAACAACGTGAGGTCGGCCTTGCCCAATTGCATCTCGCAGTTGACAAACTCAGGAGCATATTTCTTGACCATCTTGGTGAGCCGCCCCGATGAGGTTATCATTGTCGCAACGATGACAGCCACAACGATTACCAATCCAACAAGGGAAGCCAAAGTTATTCCAGCGATTTTCAGTACTTTTTTCATATAAAATCCATATATTTGTAGAGAGCCACATGCTTGACACAATTAGTCCACTTTTGAAAAATAATGTGTCTTCCCAAAATCATCGTGATAAGTCAAGTTATTGGAATTCAGCATAGTTACAGTATACACTTTGGGAACGGTGACAAAAGTCCCAATATGTTCATGAATGAGCGTCGAGCCTTCCAATGTCCATTTGAAAAGCTGGGCTTCCTCTTCCTCGACATCGTCGCTTGCATCCCAAGTGGCACCATAGCCGGTCTCGTCATAGCGTTCATAAACAGAGCCTTCCTGCCAACGACCATACAGCATTGAGGCATCAAAACTATCGTCGCTGAAGTTCAAGTCGCCGCAAGAACTGAAACCCAACAAGAGAACTGCACCTAAAAGAAAAACAATCTTTTTCATAAAGTTATGAGTTTAAAGCCATTCATAATCCCAGCAAATATCATGCAAATAGAATTTTCCGCAAAAGTAAGATTAATTTTCTATTTTTGCATCAATATATCGTTTTATCATGCAAGACCTCAACATTGCCTATCTTCAAGCTGACCTCAAATGGGAGGACAAGGATGCTAACTTGTCGCATTTCAGCCACTTAATGGAACAAGTACGTCCCGACACCGATTTGATTCTCATTCCTGAGACGTTCACCACAGGCTTTCCCGTCGACCCAAAGCAATTTGCCGAAACCGTAGACGGGCCGACAATGCAGTGGCTACGCGAACAAGCTAAAACCAAAAATGCCGTCATCGCCACCACCTTCCCTTTGGACATCGACGGGCACTACTACAACAGTCTCGTTTGGATGCGACCCGATGGCAGTTATGAGCTGTATTTCAAACGGCACACCTTCACCATGGGTGGTGAGGATAAGCTGGTAGAACGTGGTGAGAAACAACTGATTGTGGAACTGAAGGGCTGGCGTATCAAACCTATGGTGTGCTATGACATCCGCTTTCCCGTGTGGGCGCGCAACCGTTACGAAAATGGACAATATGAATACGACTTAGCCTTCTATCTCGCCAACTTCCCTGATTCGAGGATGATTGTATGGAACACGCTTTTAGTGGCTCGCGCCATCGAGAACCAAGCTTATTGGATTGGCGTGAACCGCGTCGGCGAAGACGCCAACGATTTACATTATAGTGGCGAGTCGCAGGTCATCAATTCCCGCGGTGAGGTCATCTCGAAAGCGGAGCCCTACCAAGAAGCCGTGATGCATTGCACTTTGGACTATGAAAAGCTGGAACGCTTCAGAAAAAAATTTCCCTTGGGGCCGGACTGGGATGAGTTTGAAATTTCTGGCCTGCTTCGTTCTTCGCAGTGACACAAAGCGAAAACTGAACAACTGAAAACTAAAAACTGAAAACAATGCTCTCCGTTTTCTCCGACGAATACTACATGAAACAGGCCTACCAAGAGGCTGAAAAAGCCCTTGAGGCCGACGAAATTCCCATTGGCGCCGTAGTGGTGTGCAACAACAAAATTATTGCCCGTGCCCACAACCAAACCGAGACCCTCAACGACGTGACCGCCCACGCCGAGATGCTGGCCATCACTGCTGCTGCCAACGCTTTGGGGGCAAAGTATTTGGACGAATGCACACTCTATGTCACCCTTGAGCCCTGTCCAATGTGTGCCGGTGCTTTGTGCCATTCACATATTGGAAAAGTCGTTTGGGCTGCCGATGACCCGAAAAACGGCTTTTCACGTTTCTGCAATATTCTACACCCCAAGACAAAGACTGAAACAGGCATAATGCGGGAGGAATGTCTCTCGCTGCTGACGGAGTTCTTCAAAAAGAGAAGATGATTCCTCACGCAAAATCCGCAGAAAGCGCAGAACCTACCGGCCATAAGCTTAGCGTCGCTTTGCGTTTCACATGATTCTGCGTATTCTGTGTGCAAAAAAATTCAATCTTCCGAGATTTCACTCATCATGGCGCGATAGGCTGAGAACACATTGGCACGCGAGACATAGCCCAAATACTTCCCTTCTTGGATTACGGGAATATTGTATTTGCCCGACTTCTGGAACTTATGCACAATCTCCTCCATAGGCTCCTCAGGGTGGATAACGTAATCAGGAAGGACGGCAAAGTTCTGGATGGATTGGTCGTAATAACTCGAATCGAAGAGGATGGGGCGCACATCGTCGAACAGGACATGGCCACAGAAGAAACCTTCCTTGTCGACCACAGGGAAGATGTTGCGCTTCGATGACGACACCAAAGGCAGCAAGTCGCCGAAAGTGCAATTCGGATCAATAGGGCTGAAATTGGTCTCAATCAACTGATTAATCGCCATCATGTTGAGAATGCTCTTGTCCTTATTATGTGTCACCTCAACGCCTTTCTCGGCCACAGCATTGGTATAGATGGAATGGTTGAAGAACAATCTATTGATGACATAGGCCAAAGCCGAGACAATCATTAGGGGTACGATGAGCGCATAGCCATTGGTGATTTCGGCAATGAGGAAAATGCCCGTCAAAGGCGCATGGAGCATACCTGCCACCAAGCCACTCATGCCGACGAGGGCGAACTTTGCAGGATCTAAATTGCCTATACCCAAATAGTTGACCAAAGTTGCAAAGAAAAGACCCGTAAAAGCGCCGATGAACAAGGCTGGAGCGAAAGTACCACCTACACCGCCCGCACCAAAGGTAAAAGCAGTGGCAAATGCCTTCAGCAGAATCATGCCAGCAAAAAGGATGATGACTACCAAATCAAGGTCTTTGAACTTAGCAAACCAAGGATTGCCGAATACAGGGCTATAATCACCGCGCAAAGCTGAGTTGATGGCCTCATAGCCTTCGCCGTAAAGAGCGGGGAACAAGAAAATTAAAATACCCAACATCGTACCACCTACAAAAAACCTCGTCCATGGTGATTGTATCTTTTTAAAACGTTTCTCTACTCCGAACGACACCTTCAGAAAATAGGCAGACACCAAACCTGCGAAGAGGCCCAACAGCACATAATACAATGCATTGGACGGAATGAAACCTTCGGCAATAACCGTTGGATACTCCACAGTCTGACCCAAAAACCAATAGGCCGTCAGAATAGCGACAAACGAAGAGCAGATGATAGGTACTAAAGCATTGAGCGACAGGTCTATCATGAACACTTCTAGGGCAAATACGATGCCTGTGATAGGCGCCTGAAAAATAGCCGCCAATGCTGCCGCACCGCCCATACCAATGAGCAAGATGGTGTGCTTATAGTCTAATTTCAGCAACTGAGCAATATTGGAGCCGATGCTGCCACCTGTTGATACACTGGGACCTTCCAATCCCACCGAACCGCCAAAGCCAACGGTCAAAGCACTTGTGATGATACTCGACCAAGTGCTGCTGCGGTCCACCTTGCCCTTGTTTTTCGAGATATCGTAAAGTATTCCAGGGATGCCGTGGCCGACGTTTTTTCTCAAAATGTACTTGCAAAACAAGATGGTCAGCAAGATACCGATGGCGGGACAGATGAAAAAGAGGAAATGTGCATATTGACCCTGAAAATTGAACACCAATTCCCGGATGCCATGGGCCAGTTTCTTGATGATGACGGCAGCCGCACCCGCAAGGAAACCTGTTGGGATGCTGAGCAATAGCATGAACCGGCGATCCGTCATGTGGGTCGCACGCCATGTATTGAACTGATCAATCCATCCGTTAAGCTTATCTTTTAACACAGTCACTCTCTTTTTTTCGGCCGCTAAAATAGGAAAAAGTAACGCGCAAAGAAAAAAGAAATGACTTTTTCACTATTTTCGCAGTTTAATATAATCATACGGCCCTTCGACAAGCTCAGGGACCTTCAAAAGCCAAGGTCGTTGAGCATGTCGAAACGCCGACACTTAGACAAATAGACAACCATGAAAATCGTCAGCTACAACGTGAACGGCATCCGTGCGGCCATTAACAAAGGCCTGCTGCAATGGATCAACGACTACCAACCCGATGTGCTCTGCTTCCAAGAGCTGAAAGCCACCCCCGACCAAATCCCTCTGATGGACTTCGAGATGATGGGCTATCATCATTATTGGTTTCCTGCGCAAAAGAAAGGTTATAGTGGTGTGGGGCTCATCACAAAACGGGAGCCTGACAATGTGGTCTATGGCATGAATGAGCCTTTATACGACAATGAAGGCCGCTTTCTCCGTGCCGACTTTGATGACCTTTCGGTAGTGAGTGTCTACCATCCCTCGGGCACCACGGGCGACGAGCGCCAAGCCTTCAAGATGGTGTGGCTCGACTTCTTCCGCAAGTATGTCAACGAATTGAGAAAAGAACGCCCCAACCTGGTGCTCTCTGGCGACTACAACATCTGCCACGAGGACATCGACATCAACAACCCGAGAAAACATGACACCTCATCGGGATTTCTGCCCGAGGAGCGCCAATGGATGACCGACTTCCTCAGCGACGGCTACATCGACAGTTTTAGACATTTGGTGAAGGAGCCCAACCAATACAGCTGGTGGAGTTTTCGCGCTGGCGCCCGTGCTAAGAACCTCGGTTGGCGCATCGACTACCACATGGTGACCGACAACCTTGAGAGCCGTATCGCCAACGTTGGCATCCTGCCCGAGGTGATGCACTCTGACCATTGTCCTATTGTATTGGAATTGGCATAAACTCCGACATATCTTATAGCTAGCCTCCTATGTCATTCCCGCGTGAGCAAGTGTGTTGGAGGGAAATGCTTTGCATTCGACGTAGTCAATCTATGGGAGGCGGTTCAAAGCAGAAAAACCTTATTGACACGGCATCAGAAAGCATAGATTCCTGCCATCGCACCGCCTTACGTAGGAATGACATGCTTTCTGTTGCCTGCTTCTGCCCTCGCGGGGATGACATACTTGTTGAGGCCTGCAACAATTCACCACATGGTAAACGTTTTTTCAAAACATTTGTTCCTATCTCAGAAAAAGTAGTACCTTTGCAGCGGATTTATCCGATGGCCTAATAGTTCAAGGGATAGAACGGAAGTTTCCTAAACTTTAAATCTAGGTTCGAGTCCTAGTTGGGCTACAGAAACCCCCATTTTGAAGCCTCAAAATGGGGGTTTTGGGTAGTTATATCTCTACTCTTTCACCACCATGTTTGTATAGGTCTTCCCATTTTTCATAGTCACTTTCATCAAGTATTGTCCTACTGTAAGATTTTGTAAATCAACACTTTCAAAATTCGATTGCACCAAATACACACAACGCCCTTGCAGGTCATAAAATTCTATACGAGCAGGCTGCACATCAGGGGAATACCTTAAGTGAAGTTGATTTGCGGCGGGATTGGGCCAATAGTCATAGGGACGAACGTAGGTTTCTGCTTCAGGAGTGTTTTCTATACCATTGTCGTTGAAGAAAAAGAAACAATAGTTGTGGTAATCATCGTAATTGTAATAGAAACTGCTCACCAAAAACCACCGTCAAACGTATCCATGCGACAATCGGTCTGTCCTATCTTATTGGCATCTAAACAAAACTGCTGCCAGATGATATTCAGGTCTTTATCCAACTTGACCACGATTATGCGACCTTTCTGTGGAGCGGGTTGCAGATTGCTGGTGCAATGGCACGTCCTATATGCAAAATAGATGTTGCCGTCATCCGACTTGGCCAAACCAATAGGATAAGCTATCCAAACATAGCCTTATTGTGTTTTGATTGTGTCAAACTAATGTTTTACAATAAATGTTGACATCACATTGAATGTCAATGCTATGGCGAAAATAGAAAGTAACGATTTCTTCATTTTGTTCGTATTTTCCCTGCAAAATTATAAAACAATTCGCCCAAAACCGCGTTATCATCCTATAAATTCGTATTTTTACCGCCTAAAATTGCATTGTATGAAGTATCTGAAGTTTTTTACCCTCATTATAGCCTCTTGGCTTGTTTCGGCAAATCTTTTCGCACAAGACGGAGTGTCAATCGGCAACTGGCGAACCCATCTGCCTTACCAAAAAGTCATCGCTGTGGAGCCTGTCGGCAACAAAATCTACGCTGCCACACAGTTTGAACTGTTCTACTACGATACGGAGGACAACTCCATCAATATATTAAACAAAATCAACGGTTTGTCGGATATCGGCATCAGCACTATCGGCTACAACGAGAGCCAGCGCAAACTCTTTGTGGCCTACACCAACGCTAACATCGACCTCATTGACATTGATGGCAACATCAAAAACTTGACCGACATCAAGGACAAGACCATCATAGGTAACAAGAGCATCAACCATGTTTATTTCCAAGGCGACTTGGCATACGTGGCATGTGGTTTTGGCATTGTGGTTTTCGATTTGAAGAAGGAAGAGGTAAAAGATACTTATTATATTGGAAATCAAGGTGATGCTGTAAATGTTACTGACGTTGCTATTTTCAACGACAAAATCTATGCTTGCACTGACGATGGCTTGTATTATGCTGCACAAAATGCCCAAAACTTAGCCAATTATGCCGCCTGGCATTTCGACAATAGCCTCATCCATCCCCATTTGGCCTACACCGAAATGGAAGTATTTGGAGGTAAATTACTGCTCAACTATGACGGTGGCTTCAATGCCGATACCCTTTTTGTTTACGACGGCAACCAATGGGGTTACTTCAATAAGCAGGATGTCAGCCAGAAAAAAGAACTGCGCGCCTACACAGACTGCCTCCTTATGACCAACAGATACAACACCTTTGTGTATGACCTCAACTTCAATGAAGTGCAAAATATTTACTCGCCTGGCGGATCCATAGAGCCCTTATCTTCTGCTTTTGACAGCAATGGGAATTTTTGGATTGGTGACACAAAGCGCGGACTCATCAAGACCTCTGATGGATGGAACAATAGGGATATAAAACCCAATGGAACAGCTTCGAACAACGTTTTTGAGCTTCATGCCTGCGGCGAACAAGTGTGGATTGCCACAGGCGGCCATGCCTCCAACTGGAGCAAGCGCTACATGAGAGAAGGTGTTGCCCGATTTGATGGCTATTGGACTATTCTCAATTACACCACCCTACCTGATTTCGACAACTACACCGACTTCGTTTGCACTGCCACCAATCCCAAGGACCCGTCAGTCACCTATGTGGGCACTTGGGGTAGCGGCATTCTGAAATTCAAGGACAACGAACTGGTTGAGGTGTATAATGCCGACAACAGCACACTTGAATACTGGGTACAAGACCCCAATCTCATCAACATCAGCGGTCTGGCCTTTGACAGCCACGGCAACCTCTGGGTAGCCAATACAGGTGCCACCAAACTCCTTTCTATGATGGAACCCAATGGCACATGGCATTCCTTTAATTTGGGCGGATCGTTGAGTGGCATTGACATCGGTACGCTACTCATCGACAACAACGACTATAAGTGGATCATCAGACGTGGCGGAGAAGTTCTCGTCTTTAATGACAATGGCACTTTCGACAACCCTGCCGACGACCAAACCGTCAATCTCAATACAGCCACAGGAAACGGACATTTGGCTGGGGCAGTCAACTGCCTCACCGTCGACAACAAAGGTGAAGTTTGGGCCGGCACTGACAAAGGTCCCTGCCTATTTGAAGACACAAAAAAGATTTTCAGCGGAGGCAACTTTGATGCCACCCAAGTCCGTGTGCCTCGCAACGACGGCACCGACCAATATGACTACCTCTTCGCGGAATCCAACGTGCTATCGATGGCCGCTATGGATGGTGCCAGCCAAATCTGGTTCGGCCTCGAATCGGGTGTCTACCTCATGTCGTTTGACGGCAAACCGAAAGAAATCCATTATTTCAACACTGATAACAGCCCACTGTTGGACAATGCCGTAACGACCATGGCCATTGACAAAAGTGGCGAGGTGTTTTTCGGCACAGCCAATGGCGTCATCTCTTATCGAGGTGAATATGCCACACCCGAGCCTCAAGTCAGCGATGTGATTGCCTATCCCAATCCAGTCAGACTTGGTTATAACGGCTTTGTGGGCATCAAAGGTTTGGTTGCCAACTCATTGGTGAGAATTACAACAGTTGATGGTACCTTCGTTACCCAATTGATTTCGGAAGGAGGCCAAGCGGTTTGGGACTGCACTACCATCAATGGTGAGAAAGTGGAACCTGGGGTGTATTACATCTTCGTTAGCACCAAGCAAGGCACCGACAAGTTTGCCACCAAGATCCTGATCATGAACTGATGGACAACACAATCCAAGGCATAGTCCTGCAATCCATACGCTATGGCGACACCAGTCTCATCGTGAAGGTATTCACTAGAAACTATGGTTTGCGCTCCTATATTGTGAAAGGAGCCTTCAACCGCAATTCGAAAAGCCGTGCCGCCTTGTTTCAAAACCTTCACCTTATTAATTATGTTGAAGCAGGAAAGCCCAACAAGAGCAATTTGGGCTATTTGAAAGACGTACAACTCAATACAGTTTACCAAAGCATTCCTTTTGTCATGAACAAAGGAGCCATTTCAATGTATGTCAGCGAATTACTTGCAAAAACCATAACTGAACAAGAACAAAATGAGCCTTTGTATGACTTTATCGTCCAGTCTTTACACTGGCTTGATTTAGTCGAACAAGGCTATGCCAATTTTCCTTTGTTCTTTACTTTGGAATTGACCCGTCATCTTGGTTTCTATCCCAAAAACAATCACATAATGGGCTATTGTTTCGACATGATGGAAGGCTCGTTTGCCCACGACTATCCGCTACATCCGTATTATTTCGATGCAGAGACGGCACAACTACTTTCACAATTGCTCAATGTGGGAATAGATGAGGCTTGCCGTATACCTTTACATGTGAACCAACGCCGGGAATTGCTCGATGGTCTCATTATCTTCATGCGGCTCCATGCCCCGGTGATGAAAGACTTTCACTCACATGAAGTGCTGAAAACCGTGTTGGAATAAAGTCAAAATCGCCCGCCTATGTCATTCCTGAATAGAATCTATAGGCAGGCGATTTCAAAGAATCTAAAAGTCTTGGCTAATAAAACTATTTCAAATCAACGGCAGTCTGTCCAATCAGCTTGCCACCTTCTTCATAAACGTCGATGAAATAAGTGCCAGGCATCATCTCGACACCGTCAGGTTTCACATAATAGGCACGAACAGCCGTCTCCTTGCCGTCATAGTTGACTCTCACCTTTTCGGTGAACTGCAAGGTCTCACCATTCGACTTGAAAGCATATTCATCACCCGTACCCTTACTGATAATGGCACGTTGGGGATTGGCGATACGTACATAGAACAGCTTGGTACCTGGCTGAACAATATCGTTGGCAGCCACAGTAAAGTCAATCCTGATACGTTCAGCACGGCTCGCCCTATCCGTTGTGGCTTCGCCACCATTACCTTTAAAACGCACAGCTTGAGCAGAGTAGTTGAACAACTTCAACGTTGCAGCCTGGTTCACTTTATTCGTCAGCTCCTCTTTTTGACGGGTAAGGTTGGTGTTTTGACGGCGTTCGTTTTGGAACTCCTCACGAATGCGTTCGTTTTCGGCCACCAATTCACGGTTGACGGTGTAAAGCGAGTCCATTTGGCGAACATAATGTTGTGAAATCTCTTGCAAGGCAGCCAGTTTCTTCTTCACGCGATAGTAGTCCCATTGAGAATCAAGAAGCTTCTTGATTTCAACGGCATCAGCTTGGATGATACTGTCTTTTTCGGCTAACTGTTGACTCAACTCGCCATAGTTGTCTTTCAACTCGTTATGCACTTTCATCAAGCTATCAACCTCAGCTTGAAAATCAAGGCGTTGCATTTCCTTTTCAGCCTCAAGTGTTTCTTTTTCGGTTTTCAATGAAGAATTGCGAACCAAGAGGAAGACCAAAGCGATGGCAAGCACGCCAAGGATGGCATAGAGCCATATAGGTTGGCTTTTCCTTTTCTTGTTTTCTGTTTCCATGGCTTATCTGTTTTAATTCTCTGCAAAAATAGAAATAATCTTTAAATGAACGAATCTCATCCAGCATCTTCATACAGGTTCCACTTTCGCCCTGGGAAGATGCACTGGGATATATTGTCCCACAACTTCGATGAAGACAATCAAATGACGTTTGTTGCGTATGGTTTCGAGACGACCTGTAAGACCTTTGAAAGGACCATTGATAATCCTAACCATCTGCCCCACTTTCAAGTCCTCGTTGTTCATCAACTTGTACTCTTCCCCTTTCTCATAGTCATTGACAAACTTTTTGATGGCAAGAATCTGGTTTTCAGGAACGACAACGGCTTTTCTTTCGAACGAGACAAATCTCACCACGCCATAGACATTCAAAATCGGTATATACTCCTTCTCGTTGGAATAGACGAATACATACGATTTGAACAAAGGTTCTTCCACCTTCTTTTTTCGGTCGCTCCATTTTTTGACCTGCGTAACTAAAGGCAAATAGGCCTGAAAGCCGTTTTCCTCCAGTTGAGACAACACCTTCTTTTCCGACCGCGACCTGACATAGAGGGCATGCCAAAACCTTTCTTCACGCTTGTCAATCTCAGCTGAGTCCATTATTATTTATCCTCTTTATTGTTTTTTGGAAGAGGAATGGTGATGCTTTTTCTTATCATCATCACTATCACCATAATAATCACTGCTATAGCCGTAACCATAACCGTAGCCATAACCGTAACCGTAGCCATACTTCTTGCCGTAGCCATAACCCTTCTCTGCTTGGAGACCATTCAACACGATAGAGAACTGCATACCGCGGTCTTCAAGATCCTTGATGAGGGTTCCAAATGCATTCTTGTTGGTCACGCCTTGACGGACAATGAAGATGTTGGCATCAGAATAACGCATCAGTAACAATGAATCGGTAACAAGACCAATAGGCGGTGTGTCAATGACGATGTAATCATACTGTTTCTTCAACTCTGCAAACAATTCATCGCATTTCTCGGAAGAAATCAATTCCGATGGATTGGGCGGAATGGGACCGCTAGTGATAATATCAAGAGTAGGCATCTTGCCCGAATGCTGAATGATGTTGTCAAGCGTTTCCTTATTGCTTAAATAGCTGCTCAATCCGACATTGTTGTTGATGCCAAATTCCTGGAATAGCTTGGGCTTACGCATATCGAAACCAAGCAATACAGTCTTCTTGCCATAGAGAGCATAAATTGAGGCGACATTGATGCTATTGAAGGTCTTACCGATACCTTGAGCATCACCCGTAACAAGGACAGTGCATGGCAGTTTGCTTCTTGTAATAAACTCCACATTCGTACGAATGGAGCGGAACGACTCTGAAATAGGTGACTTGGGGTTATTGATAACCAAGAGTGGATCTTTGTCTTTGGTTTGCGCCACTTGACCAATGATGGGGTAACGTGTAAGTTTCTCCACATCCTTGCGGTCGGTAACCGTTGTGTTGAAGAAACTCTTCAAGAAGAGGAACAGGGCAGGAATCAATAGTCCCAAAAGGATTGCGATGAGATAATTCATCGAAGTACGAGGTGCTATTCTAGTAACTCTTTCCAGACGAGCCTCGTCAAGAATCTCATTATCTGGGGTATTGGAAGCACGCAAAATCTGTGCCTCAGCACGACGTTGCATCAAATACTTATAAGTATCGTCGTTAAATTTATAATTACGCTGGTAATTGATAAGTTGTTGCTGCTTGCTGGGGAGCAGGCGAGATTCCGATTCAAGTGCACTTATGCGACGATTGATTTCATTCAAGCTCATCTGAGCATTTTCAACAAGGTTGTTGACATTTTCAAGCAAAGCTTTCTTTGTAGTGACAATCTGCTCATTGAGTTTTACGATTTGTGGGTGTTGCTCAGTGTGGGTGAGTAACTGCGTGGCTTTGGTTTGTGATAAATTGACCAAATCACGTGCCAACTGGTTAAGCAAAGGATCACTAATACCCATAGTGCTAGGTGCAGCCAAGTTTTCAGGGTCATCAATTTGTACTTTGATATAGTCCTGCAAACGTTTGTAAATCTTCACATTCACAGTCATCTCAGCTCTTTCTTTCTCCAAGGAACGAAGATTGGTGTAAACTTGACTGGTTTGCAAATCAATGTTCATAAGGTCATTCTGTTGGCGGAAATCCTTCAGTTCAGTCTCAGCCTGGTTCAAAGATTCTTGGATGCCACTCAATTCGTTGTCTATGAACTCAATAGTGTTTTCGCTTACAACATTCTTCTTCTCCAACCCACGTGTGACGTATTCATTCATCAACAAATTGACAAACTCTACTATTTTTTGCTTATTGGTACCATTCATTACCACAGAGGCAACAGAGGCCTGTTTGGTAATGGGGCTCACCGAAAACCTACTCATCGTTCTGACAAGACTCGGGTAACTATTGAGCCAAAAACAGAACTTCCTCCCCTGAATGTTCTCGGGGTCAAATAGTTCAGTCATGGTGATACGGATTTTATTGTATCCGTTATCAATCCATTCGCCTTGGTGATAAGTACCAATAGTATCTATTTTGACAAACGGATTCTTTTCCGTCTCTTGGCAAAGAATAAAATCGTATTTGGTGAGACCTTCACCTAAAGTATGAAGTTTGATGTCACCCTCTGCGGAAAAAGATATTTCATAAGCTAGACCTACTGCTTGAGGCACACTGCGCTCAAATTCGACACAAAATGGCGATGCCTTATACAACTCCGTTGATGCAAAACGCCCTTTCTCAATATATGTCACTTCAATACCCATTTTTTTGACAACACGGTCAGTGAGCGTATAGGACTTCAAAATGGCTATTTCATTGTCTAGGTTTTGCAAATTGCCAAAGCTACTCGAAGTCATGATGCTAGTAGGATCATAGCCACTACGACCTTCTTTGATGAGCACAGTACCAGACGTTTGGTACACTTTTGTCGAATAGCGGTTGATAATAAAACCTATGACTAAAGCCGCTGCAACAGCGATAGCAAAAAGATACCAATAATGCAACGCTGTGTAAATCAACTGCTTAATATCGATACTTTGTTCCTCGTTAGCTTTACGAGGCGAATATGCTTGTTTTTCGTTTTGCATGGTTTTCAATATTTGATGTTCTTATTTCCTAAAGATGCTATACAAAGTAACTCCTAACGTAACTATAGAGAAAACTGTTGAATAAGGGAAGGTGGTGAAGCCCCACTGTTTAATCTTGAGTGGCTCTACATAAACAATATCATTGGGCTTCAAATAATAATAGGGTGAGGAAAGTATATCTGCCTTGCCCATATCAACAGTGATGATTTCAGAGCCGTTGTCGGTTTGGCGAATAATCTTCACTTCACTCTTTTTGGCAAAATTAGTCATATTTCCAGCCAAAGAAACTGCTTCAAAGAGGTTGATTTGCGACTGGTACACCTTATACATTCCAGGACGCGAAACTTCGCCTAACAAAGTCAAATTGAAACTGGCTAATTTGACTACTAACATGCTTCCATTGATATAAGTATTGATAGCCATTTGTAACCTGTCTTTGGCTTCGTCAACCGTGAGGTTCTTTACCTCAATTTTTCCAACCAAAGGCATCTCTACACAACCGTCTTCATCAATAGTGGTAGTTTGAAGATAAATATTAGCATCAGAAGAAAGATAGCCTCTTACATCACCATTGATTGAGGCTGCACTGCGTTCGTCAATAGTATTGATAACATGAATGTAAAGGTTATCGCCTGGTTGTAATTTGTAGTTGATAGACCGGTCGTTAACGTATTCTTTGGAGAGGTTTTCAGCAGCCATTTCGGCTTCTTTCAGATAGAGCATTTTCTTTTGGGGAACGCACGAAGCAAAAATTACAGCCAATAACACTGCAATCATCCCCATTTTTAATAATTTATTCATAGTAATATCTTTTTTATTTTCTTCATCAATTGTTGTTTGTTAAAACTAATTCCTTTACGCCCACCAGCGGTGTAATCGGCATTTTTTGTTCGATTGTAAACTGATATTTGCCTGGATCAGAAATGGTTAAGCTTTTATTAATTGGCAAATTAAACGTATAACTGTTATCTTTCTTTTCAGCGTTCCAGTTGCCTTCCGAGTCCTTCAACTTAAATTTATAACCCTTGGAACGATACGGATTGCCGTTCCCATCGAAAACGGTAAAAATCATCGAGAAGTCTTCGTATGGATAATCATCCGTAAAGCTGATTTGCATGCTCAAATCGTAAGTCGTCGATGTCGTAATCTCTATGTCATTACGCACATAATCAAAGCGTTCCCAAATGGTATTGTAAAACTCGCGGTGTAGCAATTCCTTGTTCTGTGTCTCTTGATGGCAACCCATCAGACTCAAACAAAAAGCTAATATCACCATACAATATTTCTTCATTTTTCAAATGCGTAAAAATCGTGCAAATATAGTAATTATTTGTTAAAACCATTGAATTTTCGTAATGATTTTAAAAGAAGCGATTTTTTTTCAAAAAAACAGCATTACCCCCTTTCCGACTTCAATAAAAACTTATACTTTTGTAATCTACAAAATCGCTATGAAAACGAACAACAATAACCTGTCAGACAGAAAATTACTGATTATGGGCATCTTCATTGCCGTGGGTGCATTGTACTTGATCAGATTGTTTTCGCTTCAAGTTATCGACAAGCATTACAAACAGCTGGCCGACAACAATGCTTTGCGATTTGTGACACAATACCCCGCCCGAGGCAAAGTCTTCGACCGTAATGGCAACCTACTAGTGTTCAACGAAGCCGTTTACGACCTGATGGTCATTCCGAAACAAATTATCGATGCCGTAAAAAAAGACACTTTGAATCCTTTCGACACGACGACTTTCTGCCGTTTGTTGGAAATCGATAAAGAGTCGTTCATCGAGCGGATGAACAAGGCCAAGAAAGAGTCGTACCTCAAACCCTCTCCTTTCATGACCCAAGTCTCAAAAGAGAATTATGCCCATATCGCAGAGGTGCTTTACCGTTTTCCTGGTTTTTATTTCCAAACCCGTACCGTACGTCACTATCCTAATGCCATCGCTGCCCACACTTTAGGCGACATTGGCGAAATCAGTTCCAAAGAGCTGGAGAAAGATGAAGAAAACTACTACCGTCAAGGTGATTATATTGGGAAGTCGGGCATTGAAAAGTCATACGAAAAAGAGTTGCGTGGCGTGAAAGGCCTGAAAGTGATGATGGTAGATGTTCATAACCGCGAGATGGGGAGCTTTATGGAGGGCGAACTCGACAAAGAACCCATCGCCGGAAAAGACATCTATCTCGGAATGGACGCAGAGTTGCAAGCCTACGGCGAACAGCTGATGGTGGGTAAAATCGGCTCCATTGTGGCCGTCGAGCCTTCCACGGGACAAATCTTGGCTTTCGTCACCAGTCCTACTTACGATCCCAATCTTCTTGTGGGTCGCGAACGTGGCAAACACTATAAAGAATTGCAGGATGACCCGATGAAGCCTTTGATTAACCGTGCCATTAGTGGCACCTATCCTCCAGGCTCTACCTTCAAAACGGTTGTCGGCATGATTGCCATGCAAAGTGGCAGTATCACTCCTGCCACCTGCTTCCATTGCAGCGGTACTGGATCGCTCCCTATCAAATGCACCCACTCGCACGGCTCCAGCCCCGATTTCGCCAATGCCATCATGAACTCATGCAATCCTTATTTTTACGAGTCCTTCAAGGCAACCATCAACAATTCGAAGTTTGGTGGCATCAAGGAGGGCTATCAATACTGGAAAGACATGACCTATAAAATGGGACTCGGGCATAAGTTCAACACCGACATCCCATACGAACGTCCAGGCAACATCCCCTCACGTGAGTATTACGACAAGATGTATGGAGGACAATGGAATTCGGTGACTATCCGCTCGTTAGGTATCGGACAAGGCGAGGTCTTAGTAACCCCTTTGCAACTGTGCAATATCGCCGCCTTGATTGCCAACGAAGGCTATTTCTACCCGCCGCACCTTATTAAATGTTTTGGCGACACCACCGCCATTCCCGAGGTAATGACAACCAAAGTAGACCCAGGCATCGACCCGAGATATGTTAGAGTCATGAAGCAAGGTCTTCGCACAGTCTTCAGCGGTCCAGCAGGCACGGCACGACGCTATGAGATGAAGGATATCCCTCAGTGCGGTAAGACGGGTACCGCCCAAAATCCGCATGGTAACTACCACTCCAATTTCATTGCCTTCGCTCCCGCCGACAACCCGAAGATTGCCCTTGCCGTCATCATCGAAAACGGAGGCTACGGAGCCACTTGGGCGGCCCCCATCGCCAGCTTGATGATAGAAAAATACATCCGTGGCTATACTACACGCGAAGACCTGGAAAAACGCATGATGGAAGGCAGAATCTCATATAAGAACGAACGATGAACGAAAGGAACAGTATCATAGGAAAAATCGACTGGGTGACCGTACTCATATACTTTGCTTTGGTGATCATTGGTTGGTTCAGCATCTTCTCGGCCAAATACGACGAGATGCACCCCAGCATTTTTGACCTATCGCAAGTATATGGAAAACAATTGATTTGGATAGGGGCATCCCTCCTAATTGGATTCACCATTCTCTTGATTGATGCCAAGTTTTTCAATGCTTTCTCTTTGTGGATATATATCTTTTTCCTTGCCAGTTTGTTTGTCGTTTTGGTCTACGGAAAGGCCACTAAAGGGGCCACTTCGTGGATTGATCTCGGAGCTGGCATCAAGTTTCAGCCTTCTGAATTTGCCAAAATGGCCACAGCCTTAGCTTTGGCAGGTTATCTCGGTCGACTTGACATTGACTTACAAAAACGCAAGAGCCAAATCGTTGCTGCCGTCCTTGTACTTATCCCCATGGCGTTGGTGCTCTTGCAAAACGACACAGGTTCCGCCATTGTATTTGTGTCCTTCATTTTGGTGCTGTACCGCGAAGGCTTCCCTGGCACGGGCTGGGTAATGGTAGCAGGAGTAGTCGCCGTCCTTCTGTTTGTTTTCACCCTAATCTGGAGCCAAAAAATCATGTATATCATCCTAGGCTGTTTACTCGTCCTCACTCTGACTTACTACTTGATTACCAAGAAGAAAGACCTTGTGAAAATGCTGGCTGTCTTCGCTTGTATGTTTGTGTTTGTCTTTTCGGTGGACTATGCCTTCAACAAGGTACTTCAAGAACACCAGCGCAACCGCATCTTGGTGCTATTAGGTCAGCTCGACGACCCCAAAGGCGTAGGTTACAATGTTCATCAGTCGAAAATAGCCATTGGTTCGGGCGGTCTCACAGGTAAAGGTTTCTTGCAAGGTACGCAAACCAAATACGACTTCGTCCCCGAACAGCATACCGACTTCATCTTCTGCACCGTGGGTGAAGAAGGCGGTTTTTTAGGCACTGCTACCGTGGTATTACTCTATGTGGCATTGTTAATTCGAATTATCCTTCTCGCCGAGCGACAACGATCCACTTTCAGCCGGGTGTATGGTTATAGCATAGCGGGAATTCTCTTTGTCCATGTCGCCATCAACATCGGTATGACCATTGGCTTGGTGCCAGTTATCGGCATTCCACTGCCCTTCTTAAGCTATGGCGGGTCGAGTATGCTGGCTTTCACCATCATGCTGGCCATTTTCGTGAAGCAGGATGCCTATCGGTTGAATGTCTTATAGGGTTTTGTAATACAGATTCCTCACCAAACCACCGTATTTCATTTCCGTTTTGGCATATACATACCCTTCTTTCAGAAAATTGTTGATGCTGAATTCATTATTGGGTGCCACCGTGGTACACAACAAGTTAAAGCCTCTCTCAACGGCTACCTTTTCCACTGCTCGGATAAGCCTTCTTTGCAGTCCCAATCCCCGATAACCCTCACGTACCAAAAACAGCTTTTGATTTGCCGACTTGAAGTCACCTTGAAGACCCAAGTCATGGAAATGGTCTTCCTCGATACATTGTGGCACATAAAGCATCCCGATGGCTACCAGCAAATTATCATCCCAAATGCCCAAGGTAACATTGGGCTCTTCAAGACATGAGGCTATCATTTCTAGTGAGTTATGGCGCAGCACCGACTTGTCAGGTAAAGCGGCATAAACCGTTTCGTTTAACTCGACAACGGCATCAAAATCAGCAGGATTGCATTGACGAAGTCTCATCATCTTCATAAACTGAGGTAATGGCAAATCGGGTGACATCAAACAAGCCTTTGTCGCTGACTTTCAGCTCGGGAATGACCAATAAAGCCATGAACGCCAAGGTCATGAATGGTGCATATAACGTTGATCCCAAACGTTTTGCCAATGCATCGGCATTCTGATAAGCTTGCGCCACTTCGTAACCGTCTTCATTGCTCATCAGTCCAGCTACAGGCAACGGCACCGCTATCATCTCCGTGCCGCAATAGGCCGTCACGCCGCCTGTATGCTCAATGAGCAGGTTAACGGCATGGAGAATGTCTTTGTCGGTAGCGCCTACCGCGACGATGTTGTGGCTGTCGTGCGCCACGCTCGAGGCCAAAGCACCGCGCTTCAGTCCAAAGCCCCTAATAAATGCCACAGTGGGCTTGGTGGGTTGATAGCGGTTGACGACCACGATTTTTAGGATGTCACGTTCCACATCACTCACGATGTTACCATTTTCCACCTTGGGCACGGCAACAAAACTCTTGGTGATCAATTGTCCGTCTTGACACTCGATAACTTTAATCTTCTTACCCATGTCGGGCAAGAAAATGTCGTCAAAGTGGATATACTCCGCTCTGAAGATATTTGGTATCAGGGTTTCCTTGTAATGGATGTTCGAAACGCCATTTTCCGCCACCAATGTGCCCCTGATATAGGTCTGTTTGGCGACAGGATGGCGTAAGTCGTCAACCACGATAAAATCGGCATCGTCACCCAATTGCAACAAGCCAACATTGAGTTTGTAATGCTTGATGGCATTGAAAGACGCCGCTCTTAGCACATCCATCACATCGTAGCCCAACGCGATGGCCTTGCGCACCAACACATCAATATGGACATCGTCCAACTCATCGGGGTGTTTGTCGTCAGAGCAGAACATTAATTTGTCGGGGTGGGTGGCCATCAGTGGGATCAGGGCATCGAAGTTACGGGCTGCACTGCCTTCGCGAATGAGAATTTTCATGCCGAGACTGATTTTCTCCAAGGCTCCTGCCAGACGGAAGCACTCGTGGTCGGTGGTGATGCCCGCACTCACATATTTCTGCAAGTCGGTGCCCGTCACCGCCGGCGCATGGCCGTCGATAGGCTTTCCATATTTCTTGGCGGCAGCGATTTTACGCATCAATTCGGGATCCTCATTGATGACGCCGGGGTAGTTCATCACCTCCGAGAGGTAATAGATGTCATCGGAGGCCATCAGTCCTTCAATGTCGTTGGCATCGAGGCTCGCTCCAGCAGTCTCAAAGTTGGTGGAGGGCACACAACTCGGCGCGCCGAAGAAGAACTTGAACGGCACTTTCTTGCCATTTTCAATCATGTATTTGATGCCGTTCTTGCCAAGCACATTGGCGATTTCGTGTGGGTCGCTGACAGTGGCTACCGTGCCGTGACAGGTCGCCAACCGGGCAAATTCCGACGGTACCAACATGGAACTCTCGATATGCACGTGCGCATCGATGAAACCCGGCATGATGTACTGCATGTTGCCTACAGGTTGTTCCTCAATCTTAGTGATTTTACCGTCCTCAACGACGATGACACCCGAGAAAATCCTTGAATTGACGAGGTCAACGATCTGACCTCCTATGGTGAAACTATTGTTCATACTTGACGCTTCAATTTTGGGGCAAAGTTACGGAATCGGTTTCATATCGTAAAAAGAAAAAACCTATCTTTGCATCAAAATTTAAAAGAAATGGAACAAACTCCACTTTATCCTGTCATTCGACTCAATCCTGGCAAAGACGATGCCTTACGTCGCTTTCACCCATGGGTGTTTTCAGGTGCCATCCACGATGCCGCCAAAGGTCTGCAAGCGGGCGATACCGTCACCGTCACTGACTACGACGGCAACATCCTTGGCACAGGCTTTTGCGAGTCGGACAGCATCGCCGTAAAGATGCTCAGCTTCGAAAATTGCAAAATCGATGAATGGTTTTTCCTCGACCGTCTCAAACAAGCTTATGAGGTACGCAAAACTATAGGTCTAACCAACAACCCACGCACCAACTGTTTCCGTCTCGTACATTCCGAAGGCGATGGCTTGGCAGGTCTCATCGTTGACGTCTACGGCCACACTGCTGTAGTACAGGCTCAGACCGAAGGCATGGCTTTGCATCTGAAAGAGATTGTCCGTGCCCTTAAGCTGATGCCTGACCTCGGTATTCAAGCCATCTATAACAAAAGCGCCGAAGCTATGCAACGCATGGGCAAGGAAGACGCCATCGTTGAAGACGGTTATCTATTGGGTGAAAGACTCGATGAGGTCATTCTGGAAAACGACTGCCATTTCTTGCCCAACTGGGAGGAAGGCCAAAAGACAGGCTTTTTCCTCGACCAGCGCGAAAACCGTGAGCTGGTACGCCGCTTCTCGGAAGGCAAGACTGTGCTCAACGCCTTTGGTTACACAGGTGGTTTCTCAGTCACGGCACTGAAAGGCGGTGCACGTCGTGCCGTCACCGTTGATGCTTCCAAGAAAGCCATTGCAGCTGCTGAGGCCAACCTAGAACTGAATGGCTATTCAAAAGAAGAAAACCCATGCTATGTGGCCGACATGAAAGAATATGTGACAGAGATGCGCGAAGGTGCCTTCGACCTCATCATCCTCGACCCGCCGGCGTTTGCCAAGCGGCACCAAGACCGACATCGTGGCTTAGGTGGCTATAAATTCATCAACGCCGAGGCTATCAAACGCATCGCCAAAGGCGGTTTATTGTTCACTTTTAGCTGCTCCCAAGCCGTCGACAAAGCCACTTTCCAAGGGATTGTCACCGCTGCTGCAATTGAAGCCAAACGCAATGTGCGCATTATTGACCAACTTTCGCAGCCTGCCGACCATCCCATCAACATCTTCCACCCTGAAGGGGCATATCTGAAAGGATTGATGTTAATCGTGGAATAAAAAAATATTGCCGTGCATGTCATTCCTGTAGGAATCTATGCACGACAATATTTTTTATCAGTCCGGTTCTTTATCTATCGCCTAATAATGAACCCGGCTTGTGGGGATGCTTCACTGTTTGTCTGCTTGCCGACTTTGAAGGAGTATTGCTAAGGCGTTTCAGATATGCTCTCTCCATATAGTTCTTGTCATATTCATTCTCATAAATAAAAGAGTTGTCGGTCTTATTCTCAATATACATTCTGAAAGTACGCATATAGGTTCCATAATCTATATTCATGTACAGAATGCTTTCACTCTTGTCGTAAGAATACGAAAATGTGTAGACCATAACCGTGTCGGGACAATAGATATAGGATTCATAAGTCTCCGTGACTGAATTCCAATCAGTCCACAAAGTGTCGATGGCACTGTCGCGCATCTCGCCAGTTTTGTTTTCTCTGAAAACCACCTGTATACCGTTGTTGGCATCGTTCGGGTCAAAATTGTGGGTTTCCAAAGAAGCCACAATAGGGTTGCCTGCATAGTCAATGTTGTAATACTCAATTTTCTCCACACCCCAAGTGCCTATAAACGATTTATAATCATTCTTTCCGCACGAGGTGAATAATAAGCCTACCAAGGCTAATGTTACAATTAAGCTTAGTTTTTTCATTTTTTTAAATTTTATAGTTAATCGATTCGTTTCAAGAAAAAGCGTTCAAAAAATGGTATTGGCTCCGAAAAATGATTAATCCAAGAAGCCCTAATGGTGTTGGCCGTCAACTCCTCAATGTCCATGTCGGCACTGGTGGCGTCAGAAAAGATGGAGATAATCCATGAGGTGTTGTAAATCGTAAGAACATGACTCACGGAATCATAGTCATAGTCACAACTGAATTTCTTAATCAAAGCCGGACTATCGTTGAGCAACAATTTACCCGATCCATCAGCATAAAAATACACCTCGTAGCCATGACCCTCGCCTACCTCATATTGCAAAGTGTCCCACTTTTCGCGACCAGTGCTGTCCGTGCGGCAACTGATATATTGCTCGCAGCCCCAATGCCCTACAAGGGGACAATTGGTATACTTCTCCTGTTTGCGGCATGAAGTCGAAGCCAGCAAGACTATGGCAAATAATGCCAAAATACCGATTCTAATCTTTTCTCGCATAATAAAAACGTTGCAAAAATACTATTAATTCAAATATCGCGCCAAATTTTCTATTTTTGCTGCACAAAATCAATTCTATGCGAAATAAAATCCACCTATTAATATCATTCATACTGATAACAATGGCTGCGCATGCGCAGGATACCCTTACCGTGATGCAGTACAACCTATTATATTATGGTAACTATAACAGTGGCTTCGCTGAGTGTTTCGAAACCAACAACAACACCCAGCGTAAGGACGAATGCATCCGTACCCTTGTCGACTATGTCAAGCCTGATATCTTTACCGTGTGCGAGTTTGGTGCCACACAACAGCTATTGAATGACTTTCTCAGACACAACCTCAACATCAATGGGGCCAACTATTGGCTGTCGGACAACATTATTAATTATGAAAACAGCAACATCATCAATCACATCTTTTATGACTCGCGCAAGATGGGTTTGAAAAAGCACGTGGCCCTACGTACCCAACCTCGCGATACCGATGTCTACGAGCTTTATCTGAAGACCCCTAGCTTAGCTGCTGGCGACACCATCAAACTCGTATGCATAGTGGCACATCCCAAAGCTGGAATGGGTTATGAGAGCGACCGCCGCGCATTGATGCAAAAGGCCATGGATTACGTTAATTCAAACTATGCCACTGACAACGTGCTGATTATGGGTGATTTCAATATGTATGGAGCCAGTGAACCTGGTTATCGTTTGCTCACCCAAACCTACAGCAATCCGAACATTTGCTTCATGGATCCTCTGGCTTTTGTAGGTGGTGTAGGAGAGTGGAACAACAACGGCGTATTTGCCCCTTTCCACACACAGTCTTCAAGGAGTTATTCTGACGAATGTTTCTCCAGTGGCGGCCTCGATGACCGCTTCGATTTTATCTTGATGGCGGACGAAATTGCCTTCAGCTACAACCACATGCGCTATGTTCAAGGCTCCTACCATGCCGTTGGCAACGATGGATACCACTTCAATCAGAGCGTCAACCAAGGCTACAACTCATCCGTTCCTGCCGAGGTTGCTGAGGCTCTCTTCGATGGCTCCGACCACCTCCCCGTGACCATGAAGATCGCGGTGGATGTTAAACTTGGCGTAGAAAACCACGAGGCACAAAGCCTCTATGCCACTATGGCACCTAATCCCGCCTCCGACAGGGCTGCCGTGAACTTCTTCAATCCATCGAAAGGTCAGGTGGAGTTTGAACTGTATTCACTGCAAGGACAACTGATGCAGCATGAAGCGGCTTCTTTTGGCGAAGGTTCACAACAATTTGAGCTTTCGCTGAAAGGGCTGACCAAGGGGTTTTATTTGCTATGGATTAGGCATAATAACGGGTGGGGTCAGAATGTAAAAGTGGTTATTAAGTAAAATCAGGCCTCAACAGGTATGTCATCCCTGCGAGGGCTGGTGGGCATAGGCATGGGATCTATAGCTGTTGAGGCCGTCCATAAAGATTTTATTCAACCGCCTCCCATAGATTCCCTCTCCCGCACAAGCCTCTGCTGGAATGACATGGGAGGCTTGCGTTGGAATGACATAGGAGGCTGGCTTTACTCACCAACCTTCACCCTCATTCCATCCGAATAAGCACTGAACTCCGGTGCATACTGGCACTGGATCAAGGCGTAACCGTTGTTGAGGTAGCCTTCCTTGGTGACGAACATGCTGTACTCCAGTTGATGCGTGCCCTTGGGCAGGAACTCGATAAAGAACTCCATGTCGGTGTCGGTGTTGGTCTGGTAGTAGCTCATGCGGTCGTTGTACTCATAGCGCGAGATTTGCTCAATGGGCTCGAAACCAGCGGCACGGAGGTCCTTGACGAAGACGAAACTCATGTCTTGCTGGCTGGTGAAGGTGATTTTCACAGTCAGTTTGTCGCCCACTTTCAAAGCTTGCTTCTCGACGGGAACGAGTTTCTTACCCTTGTCGGTCACTGTCTCCACAAACAATTCGCGTTTGATGGTGAAGCCCGATTCGTCGCTCTTCACCTCGTCAATCGGGACGAAATACTGGCGGAACAGGCCGCCCCACACAAGGTGGTTAGTCGGGTTGTTGACGGTGAGCTGACGCATGTCCGTGGTCACCTCATTGGCGTTCCAACGGCGTTGGATAAAGCCCGTGCCAGCCACGCCGCCCTCGGTGCTGATGGGAGTGTTGCCGAAGCGCAGGGTGACTTCCTTGCCTTCCTCGAACCAGTCGCTGCCGCGCATCAGCAGAGCATAGATGGCATCGGCGGTGGAGGCGGAGTTCTCCCACATCGTGGTCTGCTTCTGGGTGAGCAGCCACACACGCAACTCGTCAATCATCTCTTGGTTCTGGTCGATTTCGGCGAAGGCCGCCATGATGTTGGCGTGGGTGGCGATGTGCGACTCAAACGAGAAGTATTTCTTCGGCCAGTACATGCCGATTTGCTCGTTCTTCTGGGCGCACTCCTTGAACGACTGGATCATCAGCTTGGCTGTCTTCTCGTTGCCGTTGCGGTAGAGCACCAAGGCACCCTTCGAGCGTTGGTTGAAGTTGAACGAGGTCCACTCCTTGTCGAGGCTCTTGAGGTAGTAATCCTTGGCCTTGGCAAAGTCGCGGTCTGAGTTTTGCACCTCAAAGAAACTCAAGGCATAGAGCTCATTCAAGGTGCTGGAGCCGATGGGCCAGTCCTTGCCTTTGCTGTGGGCTTTCATATAGCGATAGGTCTCGGCCACCTCGTATTCGAGGTAACGCACTGCCTTGTCGCAGATGCTTTGGGCGGTGTTTTGGTCGGCCTTGCTCAACGAACTCCAAGCGCCCATCTTCTGCAACTTGCCGAAGCCGCTCAAGATATAAGTGCTGATGTAAGGACTCTCGGGCATGCCATCCATCCAAGGCCAGCCACCATTGTATTTCTGCTTTTGCTGGATGAGTTGCAGTGCACGGGTCTGTTGGCCGCGCAGTGTGTTGATTTCAAACAGGCTGGCGATGCGGTTGCGTTGTTCTGTCTCGCTCTTAGCTTCGAGCACCCATGGCGTCTCTTGCAGCATAATGGCCTTCAGGTCTTGGTCTTTCTCGAGTTGTGAGAGTAGGGCGTCGGGCGTCTCAATCTGCCATTTCTTGATGTAGTTCAAGAGGTTCGGGATGTGGTCGGCGATGTAGGACGAGAGCGTGTTGGCGTAGAACACGTAGAAGGCGGTCTCGGCGCGGTCGGTGCTGATATTGGCCAGGTAAGGCAGGGCCTGCACGGCGTACCACACGGGGTTGGTGCTGAAGTTGAGCGTCAGGCTGTAGTCGCGCTCGTGGCTGTCGGGGTTGGCGATGGCCTCGAAGTCGAAGGTCTTTTCGGTTTCGGCCTTCACGGTGATGGGCAGGGTCTGCGTCATGAAGATCTCGCTGCTCAGCACGGGCAGGAGATGCTGCTCTGCATCGCTAAACTGTCCTGCGTAGGCCGTGAAGCGGAAGGCCAAGAGGCTCAAATCATACTGTCCCTTTACCTTCCAGCGCACTTCCTTGCTGCGACCGGGTTGGATGGTCTCCATCGGGATGGTACAGGTCCCTGAGCCCGTCGAAGGGCCGTCCATAACGATCAAATTCACTGGTTCCATCGTTCCCGCATCAAAAATATCGAGTTTCGCATTAGGTGTGACAGGCTCGTCGCCCGTGTTGATGACATTGGCCACGAACCAAAGTTCGTCGTTGTCGTACATATAGCGCGGCATATCGGCCATAATCATCACGGGCTTCGAGGAAGTGAAAGTGTAGTCCTTGCTGCCCGTCTTGCGGTCTTTGGTGTAGGCCATCAGCATCAGGCGCCAGCGCGTGAGGGCATCGGGCATGGTGAAACTGAAGGTCGCGCTGCCGTCGGCGTTAGTACGCAGTTGCGGGAAGAAGAAGGCTGTCTCATTGAAGTTCTCGCGAAGGGTAGGTTCAACGGGTTCTTCGGGTTTTTCGTTCTGGCCTCCTGATTCATAAGAATAAACGCCTTCTTGTTTCGATATTTCGACCATTTCTTCATCCGTAGCGTTTTGTGCCACCAATGGGACTTCATAATCCACTGCATTAGAGGACTTTTCCAACACCGCTCCAGTCATCATAGGTGCTGATTCCTCAACATAATCATAAAGCACACGCCCGCCTTTTCTGTAACGGCGTGCGCCAGAGCCATATCCGAAATCGAAGAAAGGCGCATCGGAGGGCAGGCTGAAGTTGAAGAGTTCGGCGAAATAGAAATATTCCAAACTTGTGTTGGACGAGGTGAAGTCGTGCGCACAGGTGGAAAAACTGAAACTGCGTGTGCCCCAAGGCGACATACTGAAACTCCAGTAATTGCGGGCAAATTCATCCAACGAGGCATCGTACATTCCCGCAAGCAAGGCGGCTTCCAAAGGCTTTTTCTTGTAGTCGCTGACGGTCACTTCCCAAGTTTCCTCGGCTCCGGGACTGAGTTTGTCGCGTACGGTGGCCAATTTCACGTCCAAATCATCGTTATCAAAAGGCACGGAAATATGATCGTCCGAAGTTCTGAAAGCATTTTCCTTCACAAGGACATAACGGAAATCGAGGCCGCCACGGTCGCCTTCGGTCACCTTATAAGTAAAGGTCTGTACGCTGTTGCTGAGGGTGATTTTCTTGTCCATACGTATCTCGTCGCCGTGGAGCAACTGCACCCAAATGTCCACATCCTTGGCCGAACTGCCGATGCTTAACTTAATTTCGTCGCCGGGATGAGCGGTCGATTTGTCCACATCGCTCCAAACCATAGCCGTGTAAGGCATCTTTTTGGCCTCGTTCTCGTAAACGGTGAATTCCTCCGTCGTAACGGCCAAAGGATCGTCCAAACTCTTCAGTTCAACCACATATTCTCCAGGTTCCAAAGTCTTGTCTTCCAAGAACTTGGCCTTGTCGTCCACCATAATTTCGGCCTCATCCACCAAGGTCTTGGTTCGCTTGTCATAGAAACTGTATTCAGGGAAGAGTTTGTTCAATTGTTCATCACTATGCAATTGTCGATCAAGGACTTCCAAATGTTGCATTGCTTCAAAATAATTAATTTTGGCCTTGTCGTCATAGCGGTAAATCTTCCTTGAAATACGGCTCTTGGCGGGCTGCCAGCTGAGGTTACTCACGCTGATTTGGTACTTGTCGAGCTCCGATTTCTCGATGGTGCGGGACAGGTCAGTACTGATGGCGATTTCGTTGTAGCCGGCACGGATGCTGTAGGTGTCGGAATGCGTCTCGCCTTGCTTGCTCGTGGCGGTCACCTCGATTTCGTAAGTGAACATAGGCTGTTTCTCGGGCGCGATAGTCTTGGACGGCTTCAAATGGAAGGTGACGGCGAACTTGCCGTTCTCATCGGTGCGGGCCTTGCCGTGGGTAATTTGTTCGTCATCAACGACTGGGTACCACCACCACCAGCAACGCCACGGGAAGGAGGTCTTGCGGACGACACGGTAAGTGTATTCCACATCGTCCAAGCCGAAACCGGCATAGGCCTTCACATCGCCATGCACCGTTACTTCTTGGTTGAGTTTGTATTGCTCTTTCGGCTGTTCAAAAGTCACCTCGAAGGTCGGGCGTTTGTATTCCTCCACGCGGATGGTCACGCTGCCACGGTTGGCATTGAGATGGAACACGCCGTTCAGCCTGTCAGTGGGGATGACGAAAGACCCGCTGAACGAGCCGTATTCATCGGTGTTAAAGTTGGCCGAACTGATCTCTTGCCAGTTGGCATCGCGGAAGGAAACCGTCTCCGAATAATGGTTCACAAGACTCAAATCCTCACCCTGCTTGCGCGTCACGATGCCTTGGAAGTAAACGGTCTGTCCAGGACGATAGATGGCACGATCGGTGAAGAGTCTCGTTTCGTAGATTTCGTTGTTGTTTCTGTACTGCTCATTAAGGTGGAAGTACCTATCTGAAAGTAGGTTGTCATCGTCCTTGCGCAGATTGATGCTAAAGGAGTTGTTGCTGCCAACTTTGCCATCGAGGACAGCCCTTCCGTTTTTATCCGACTTCACTGTAGTAAGGATAATAGTCTTATGTTCACGAGCCTTGTAGTCCCACTCGCGGCGGTAGAGTTCCACGGTGACTCCTTCCACAGTTTTTCCCGTTTTACGGTCAACGGTCACCACGGTCATTTTTTCGTCTTTTTGGTCAACGATATATCCGAGGTTGGAGACTTGGAAATTGAGTACCAGCGTCTTATCCTCGCTCTTGATGCCTTGTTTGGTGGTGGCAGTCAAGTAGTAGATGCCTTCCTCTAAGGCAGGTAAGGCAATCAAGGTACTGTGGCTGCGATAGTCGGTTTCGGCGGGCAAAATGAGCTCCTGCTCCGCAACGGGCATCTTTTTGTTCAATTCCTTGAGCAAATCCTCCTTCTGCATATTGTTCAATTTGCTCAATTCTTTCTCGTTGACTTTCACGATTCTATAATAAGGTGCAGTCGTGTTCTTGTATTCCAACACGGCGGGGATAGCCTCGTTGGGCAGCTGCAACGAGTTCAGCGTGATGTCGATTTGTGGCTCCTCAATATGATTGATGAGGTTCTGGCAGTTTTTAGCGCCCTGTGACTTCGGGAACTTGGCAATGGCCTCTTCGCACATCGCCTTGGCTTTCTTATAATTGTCGAAATAGGTGCTGTCTTCACTGTTGCTCTCGTATTGGTTCATCATGCTGCGCGCAATCAAGGAGGTAATCTCTGCGGAAAGCGGATTGTCCTTGTGCTGTGCCTTCAGGTCCTCCATTGCGGCTTGATATTGGGCATCTTTCCGCAAAATGGAATTGACAAAGCCAAAACGCTTGAAGTCATTGTAAATCAGCACGTCTTCGTTCTTCTCCTTGAGATTGTAAGCGATGAGGTCCTGATAGATTTTCAAACATTTGATGAGCGGATTGTCGGTAATTCCAAGGTTGATCTTCACGAAGTCCTTGGCGGGCAGCCACCAAGCGTCGGTTTCGCCTTCCACATCGTCGGCATTGGCCTCACCTTGGTAATAATTGGCCACACGGTGGAACATAAATTCAAACAATGAGGCTTCATAATTAATGTAATTCTCATTGTTGTTCTTGTTCTCGTACAACACCATGAAATCCTCAGTCTTGGCTTTTTTCAGTGCTTCGACGGGTTTCAAGGCTTCATCATAATGCTGGTTGATGCGTGTCTTGAAACTCTCCTTATCCCAATACTTCATCTCCACCTTTGAAAGGTCGCCGTCGATGGGCAGGTTCTCGTTGATGCGCCACTCGTTATTGTCCAAATAAGCAGCGTATGCCTTCGCGATTTCCTCGTGCAGCAAGGCATCGTGAATGACATCCAACTTCCCGACTTTCTCTTCGATATACTGAATGAAGGCCTGTTCAGGGTCTTCTTCCACCGTTCGCTGCATGATGTTCTGCCGATAGAGCCAAGTCTTCAGCAGTTGGGTGGAGTTGTTATCTTTTTCGGCTTGCTTTTCGATGGCAACAAGCTCTTTTTCAGCCGATTCTGGCAAGTCTTTCTCAAGGTTTTCCTTTACTTTTTTCCACATAGTCTCATAGTTGTTTTTAGGTGTTTTGGGATTGTCGGGAGTTTTGTCGGGCGTAGCAAATGCCAACAAACCGATGGCCACTAAGGCCACAGTCGCGATGATGATTCCGGTGCGTTTCATTATGTTGAAGAGTTGATTGTTGAAGTGTTGAAGTGTTTTATGACTGCGCGACTTCGAGATGTGGGGGCTTCGGAACCCTATCTGGCTCGTAGTCTTGCAGTCACGTAGTCTCACGTCAATATAAACGCAAAATTAGCAAATATCGTGCAAAACAATTCCGTTTTTAGTGTTAGAAATTTAATTATCTTTGCACTCGGAAAAAACACATTCAACGAGCACAATCATGGTAGCATTTGAACACTGTACAGAGAAGGATGGTACAAATAAAAGCACTGATGATTTTGAATTGCTTGTTGGAAATATTCAGTCGACAAGCCAGGCCTTACAAGAAGACGCTCGTTTGGTCATCAACCGCAACATTACGGCAAGAGCATGGTTGACAGGTTTTTATATTGTGGAATATGAGCAACACGGCAACGATAGGGCAAAGTATGGTGAGGGGCTGTTGAAGCGTTTGGCGGAAAGACTAAAAGACAAAAGTTGGAGCCAGACAAATCTAAAAAACGCCCGGGCTTTTTATTTGACTTTCCCAGAAGTCTCACAACCAGTAGCACACTATCTCATGGAGCGTTTCGGAAAAAGTCAGGCAGTGACTGACCTTTTTCCATTACCTGATTCTCAAATGCTTACAAAAAGCCAAGCACTGCCTGACTTTTCTCAATATACACCTGAACAGGCAAAAATATCTTATGACGGATTCGCCATGATGAATCCCAAAGGTGAAGTGATGCCAGTGCCACAAATGGTGTTTGACAGGCTATCATATACACATATTGCCATATTGGCCTATATAGACGACCCTTTGAAACGTGCGTTTTATGCTATTGAAGCTATGCGTGGTCCGTGGAGTTACCGAGAACTACAGCGCCAAATAGATTCCAACTACTACGAGCGAAGTGGCTGGAGCAAAAAGCCGGAAATGCTGTCAAGCAGAGTGAACGAAAAGGCAGAAAAACCATCGTTTCGTGAGGAACTCAAGTCGCACTATATCTTTGAATTTTTGGGACTTGCAGCAAAGAATGTCGTTGAGGAAGACGAACTCGAACAAGCTCTCATTGACCATTTGGAGGAGTTTATGCTTGAATTGGGTATGGGTTTCTGTTTGGAATCACGACAAAAGAAACTGCTCATCGACGACCGCTATTTCAAGGCGGACTTGGTGTTTTATCACCGTATCCTGAAATGCCATTGCATCGTGGAATTAAAAGCACATCGTCTTGACTATGCTGATATGGCACAACTTAACATGTACATCGAATACTATCGTCGCCATTATATGCAGACTGACGACAATCCGCCCGTTGGTTTACTGCTATGCACGGAATATGGTCAGGAGATGGTGGAATACGTAACTCCAAACATAGACCCAAACGTTTTCGTAGCCCAATACGAACTGCAGTTGCCGAGCAAAGAAAAGATAAAGGAATTCCTAATGAAGGAGAACCAAGGATAAGAATAGAAAAGTGAGGTTTGAATAATTTTTTAACCGCGTGAAAACATTAGAGCAAATCATCCACCCCATCGCCGCCGAATTAGCACAGTTTGAAGCCTTTTTCGAGAAAACCATGAACGCTGAAACCAAGCCCATGGACAACATCATGTATTATGTGCTTGATTCAAGAGGCAAACGGATGCGACCCATTTTGGTGCTACTCAGCGCGAAACTTTTTGGCGAAATCAATAGTCAAACGTTGCGTGCAGCCACCTTCGTTGAGATGGTACACAGCGCAACGCTTATTCACGACGACGTTGTGGATGACTCTAACTTGCGCCGCAATCATGCTTCGGTGAAAGCGCGTTTCGGTAATCTTTCGGCAGTTTTGGCAGGCGACTACCTTTTGGCCAAGGCCATGCTGCTCCTCGCCCAACCCAATGACTATGCTATTTTGCAAGAGATGCTCCATACCGCCGCCGCCATGAGCGAAGGGGAATTGATGCAGGGGGCATCCATTAGGTCCCTGAGTTCGTCGAAGGGCCAAGACAAAAATGTTGAAGCATATAAGGGTCGGCCCTTCGACAGGCTCAGGGACCTCAACTATCTTGATATCATCACCCGCAAAACTGCCATGCTGATGCGATCTTGCTGCGTGGCGGGTGCCCTTTCGGTGGATGCTTCGCCAGAACAGGTACGGCAAATTGCTGATTTCGGCATGAATTTCGGCATACTCTTCCAACTGCGTGACGATATCCTTGACAACGAAAACGTTGCGCAAGCCCAGAGCCTCTTACCTATCTATCATGAAAAGACCTTGAAAGCCTTGGAAGGCTTTCCTCCTTTGGAAATCGTCGAGACATTGCGCGATTTGACTGCGTTTTGCGCGGAACGGGAATCTTAAACCGCCTTCCATAGATTGACTACGTCGAATCTTCGATTTCCATGCGACCCCACATACCTCTGCAGGAATGACATGGAAGGCTAGCTTCTATAAAAGCTCGAGCAGGTTTCAAATAGCAAATCATCCCTGCCTTAGTTGCAGGCCTCAACAGGTATGTCATCCCCACGTTGGCCATGTGGGCAAAGGCATGGGATCTATACCTGTTGAGGCTGTCCTTAGTGCTTTTTTTCACATCTATGTCACCCATTCATTAAGTTTTCGTATTTTTGCGCCTTAATTTAGGATTCATAGAATTATGAAAAACAACTACAAGGAATATAAACAGCTGAATCTCACCGAGACAGCTGATGCCATCCGCAAGTTTTGGGAAGAGAATGACACCTTCCAAAAAAGCCTTGATAATCGCGACAAGGACAACGCTTTTGTTTTCTTCGAAGGTCCACCGAGTGCCAATGGCACCCCGGGCATCCACCATGTGATGGCCCGCTCCATCAAAGATGTGGTGTGCCGCTACCAAACCCTGAAAGGTAAACACGTCGTCCGTAAGGCCGGCTGGGACACCCACGGCCTGCCCGTGGAACTGGGCGTGGAGAAGAAACTTGGCATCACGAAGGAAGATATCGGCAAGAAGATCAGCGTCGATGACTACAACCGCGCCTGCCGTGAGGAGGTGATGAAATACAAGGACATGTGGGACGACCTCACCCGCAAGATGGGCTACTGGGTCAACCTCAACGATCCCTATATCACCTTCACCAACGACTACATCGAGACCTTGTGGTTCCTGCTGAAAGACCTTTATAACAAAGGCCTGCTCTACAAAGGCTACACCATCCAGCCCTATTCGCCCGCTGCTGGCACCGGCCTCAGTTCGCACGAACTGAATATGCCCGGCTGCTATCGCGACGTGAAAGACCTCACTTGTGTTGCTTTGTTCCGCCTGAAGGCTCAACAAAGCAAGTTCACGAAGTTGCCTTTTGGCGTTGATGTGCCCTTTGGTCAGGTGCAGGTCATTGCTTGGACCACCACACCTTGGACTCTTCCAAGCAACACCGCCTTGTGTGTGGGTCCAAACATCGAATATAACCTTGTTCGCTCGGTCAACCCTGTGTCGGGTGAACCTACTTACCTCATCCTCGGCAAGCCGCTGATGGCCTCTTTCTTCCCCGCCGAAGAAGAGAAGCCCAGCTTTGAAGATTGGAAAGTAGGCGACAAGAAACTGCCTTACGAGGTGCTGGGCACAGTGAAAGGCAGCGAACTGGTTGGCCTCGAATACGAACAGCTGATTCCTTGGGTCAACCCGGGCGAAGGCGCCTTCCGCATCATCCCTGGCGACTATGTCACCACTGAAGACGGTACGGGCATCGTCCACATCGCCCCAACCTTTGGCGCCGATGACAAGCGCGTTGCTGCAGCCGCTGGCATCCCACCCTTGCAGATGATCGACAAGGACGGCAAGCCGCAACCTATGGTCGACCGCACGGGTAAGTTCTTCCGCATCGAAGACCTTGACCCCGAGTTCGTCAAGAACTGCATGGACGTGGAGGCCTACCGTCCCTACGCTGGCCAGTTCGTGAAGAACGCCTACGACCCCACCAAGACCGAAAAGGACAAGAGCCTCGACGTTGACATCGTGATGCTCCTCAAGGAACAAGGCAAGCTCTTCAAGAGCGAGAAACATACGCACAACTACCCGCACTGCTGGCGCACCGACAAACCCGTGCTCTACTATCCCCTCGACAGCTGGTTCATCAAGACCACGGCCCTCAAAGACCGCATGATCGAACTCAACAAGACCATCAACTGGAAGCCCGAGGCTACGGGTAGCGGCCGTTTCGGCAACTGGCTGGAGAACCTCGTCGACTGGAACCTCTCGCGTTCGCGTTACTGGGGCACACCGTTGCCCATCTGGCGCACCGAGGACGGCAAGGAAGAGATCTGCATCGGCAGTGTCGAAGAGCTCCGCAACGAGATTAAGAAGTCCATCAAGGCGGGCTTCATGACTTCGAATCCATACGCTTCTGAAGACTATACGAAGTTTGATTTACACCGTCCTTATATCGACGGCGTGGTTTTGGTGTCACCTAGCGGCAAGAAGATGTTCCGAGAACCCGACCTTATCGACGTGTGGTTCGACAGCGGCGCCATGCCTTACGCCCAGTACCACTACATGGGAGACAAGACGGGTCTTCCCTTCCCCGCCGACTTCATCGCTGAGGGCGTCGACCAGACCCGTGGCTGGTTCTTCACCCTGCATGCCATCGCCACGATGTGCTTCGACAGTGTGGCCTACAAGAACGTGATTTCCAACGGCTTGGTGCTCGACAAGAACGGCAACAAGATGTCGAAACGTCTGGGCAATGCCGTCGACCCGTTTGGCGCCATCGAGAAATTTGGTGCCGATGCCGTTCGTTGGTACATGATTACCAACTCGCAGCCTTGGGACAACCTGAAGTTCGACGAGGCCGGTGTCGACGAGGTGCGCCGCAAGTTTTTCGGCACCCTTTACAACACCTATGCTTTCTTCGCCTTGTATGCCAACATCGACAAGTTCGATTATAGCCAAGCTGACATCGATATTAAAGACCGTCCCGAGATCGACCGTTGGATCCTTTCGGAGCTCAACTCCCTCATCCTCGAAGTCGACAACGCCTATCAGAGCTATGAGCCCACCCGTGCGGGTCGTGCCATCAGCGAGTTCGTGGATGCTCACCTCAGCAACTGGTACGTGCGCCTCTCGCGCCGCCGTTTCTGGAAGAGTGAAGACAACCAAGACAAGCTGTCGGCCTACCAAACCCTCTACACCTGCCTCGAGACCATTGCACGCCTCATGTCGCCTATCGCACCCTTCTTCAGCGAACAACTCTACCGCGACCTGAACAACGTCACGGGGCGCAACAAGGCCGAGTCCGTCCACCTGACCGACTTCCCCGTCGCTGACAAGACCTTCATCGACAAGGCCTTGGAGGAACGCATGGAAGCCGCTCAGCTCATCTCATCGTTGGTGCTCTCGCTGCGTAAGAAAGCCAACATCCGCGTGCGTCAGCCCCTGTCGAAGATCATGATCCCCGTCGCCAACGAGGAGATGAAAGCACAGATCGAGAAGGTGTCGCACCTCATCAAGAGCGAGGTCAACATCAAGGAAATCGAATTCCTCTCGCCCGACAACAACATCCTGGTGAAGAACGTGAAGCCCAACTTCAAGACCTTGGGCAAGAAATATGGCAAGCAGATGAAACAAATCCAAGCCTACTTCACCAATATGAGCCAAGACGAGATCCACGCTTTCGAGAAGAACAACGGCACTCATCTCAATGTAGACGGTGTCGACGTCGAACTGACTCTTGAAGACGCCTTGATTTCTACACAAGACATCCCCGGTTGGGCCGTCACCTCACAGGACGACCTCACCGTGGCACTCGACATGACTATCACCGATGAACTGATGCAAGAAGGCCTCGCCCGCGAGATCGTCAACCGCGTGCAGAACCTCCGCAAGACCGGTGGCTTCGAAGTCACCGACCGCATTGAACTGCTCATCGAAAAGAACGAAAAGATTGACGCTGCCATCGAAAAGTTCGGCGACTACATCTGCACTGAGACCCTGGCCACTATCAATAAAGTGGATACATTGGAAGGTGTGGATGCCGAAGAATTGGTGGAAGGCGTTAATGTGAAATTGAAGATACAGAAAAAGCTATAAGCCATCAGCAGTCAGCTATCAGCTCAGCAACACGCAAGCTGATAGCTGATTGCTGAAAGCTGAAAGCCACTGATTAACTGATTAACTGATTAACTATACGACTATGGACACTAACAAAAAAGAACCACAGGTGCGCTATTCCGATGAAGACCTTGAGGAATTCAAAGCCCTGATACTCGAAAAGCTCGACCAAGCCAAATCCAGTTTGGAGACCTTACAGGCCAACCTCTCTGGCGGCGAACACAGCACCGACGACACCGCTCCCACCTTCAAGGTGTTGGAAGATGGTTATGCCGTAGCACAGAAAGAAGAAAACGCCAAACTCGTGGCCCGTCAAGAGAAGTACATCCACAACCTTGAACTCGCCCTCATGCGTATTGAGAACAAGACCTATGGCGTGTGCTGCGAGACAGGCAAACTCATTCCAAAAGAAAGACTCCGCTGCGTGCCCATCACCACGCGCTGCCTTGACGCTAAACTGAAGAAAAAGTGAAAAAACAGGGCAATCACGGCCTCATTTGGTCGTTTGTGGTGATTTTTCTTGTCTTGCTCTTCGACCAAATCCTTAAGATTTGGGTGAAGACGAATATGTCCTTAGGCCAAGAGATTCCTGTTATCGGGAATTGGTTTAAGCTGTTGTTCATCGAAAACAATGGCATGGCCTTTGGTTGGCTTGGCGGAGGCGGATTCCTGAAATTAGCCTTAAGTCTCTTTAGGATTGTGGCCATCGTTGCCTTGTTTTGGATTTTGGTTCGTTTGTCGAAGAAAAACACCAAGTTTGGTGTGTTGTTTGGCATTGCCCTCATCACGGCAGGCGCGATAGGCAACATCATCGACAGCGTGTTTTATGGACGCATTTTCAGTGAGAGCACTTACACCCAAATAGCAACGCTCTTTCCCGATGGTGGCGGCTATGCTAGCTGGCTGCACGGACGCGTGGTCGATATGCTCTATTTTCCCATCATCGATGTCGCCCGTGAGAATGCTACCTGGTTGCCTAATTTCTTCTTCAGTCCCGACGGACACTTCATCTTCTTCCGTCCTATATTTAATTTCGCTGATGCGGCTATTACCATTGGAGTGTTCTATATGTTGATCTTCCAGTGGAAATGGCTGAAGACGTTGAAATAAAACAGACCATAAAACAATAAAATCCCGCCAATGCATTGACGGGATTTTCAATTTTTACGCATGTAGAGACGCGCCATGGCACGTCTCTACCAAATTATGCCTGTTTGCGGGCTGCAATCAGCAGATCCAACATCTTGATGGCCGAATCGCTGATGACCGTGCCAGGACCGAAGATGGCCACGGCGCCAGCGTCGTAGAGGAACTGATAGTCCTGCGCAGGAATCACGCCACCCACGGTGACCATGATGTCGGGACGACCGAGCTTCTCAAGCTCTTCGATGACCTGAGGCACGAGGGTCTTGTGACCAGCAGCCAGCGAACTCACGCCCATGATGTGCACGTCGTTCTCCACAGCCTGCTTGGCAGCCTCGGCGGGCGTTTGGAACAGCGGTCCCATATCGACGTCGAAACCGATGTCGGCATAACCGGTGGCCACCACCTTGGCGCCACGGTCGTGACCGTCCTGACCCATCTTGGCAATCATGATACGCGGACGACGGCCTTCCAGTTTGGCGAACTCGTCGGCCTTGCGGCAGGCCTCCTCAAATCTTGCATCGTTTTTCGTTTCCATAGAATACACTCCTGAAATTGAACGGATTACTGCTTTGTAACGACCAGCGACTTTCTCGCAAGCCATCGAAATCTCACCCAACGAAGCGCGGCACTTGGCGGCTTCGACGGCCAAGGCAAGCAAGTTGCCCTCGCCCGTCTCGGCGCACTTGGTGATGGCTTCGAGGCAACGCTGCACGTCGGCCTCGTTGCGGTTGGCGCGGAGCTCCTTCAAACGCTTAATCTGCGACTCACGCACAGCGGTGTTGTCGACTTCCAAGGTCTCGATGGGGTCTTCATGGTCGAGGCGGTACTTGTTGATACCGACGATGGTCTCACGACCCGAGTCGATCTTGGCCTGCTTGCGGGCAGCAGCTTCTTCGATACGCATTTTCGGCAGACCCGTCTCAATGGCCTTGGCCATGCCACCCATGGCTTCCACCTCTTGGATGTGACCCCAAGCACGGTGGGCGATCTCGTTGGTGAGGCTCTCCACATAATAAGAGCCAGCCCACGGGTCGACCACACGGCAAATGTTGGTCTCTTCCTGGATGTAGATCTGAGTGTTACGGGCAATACGGGCGCTGAAGTCGGTGGGCAAAGCGATGGCCTCGTCCAAGGCGTTGGTGTGCAACGACTGGGTATGACCCAGGGCGGCGCCCATAGCCTCGATGCAGGTACGAGCCACGTTGTTGAACGGGTCTTGCTCGGTGAGCGACCAGCCCGAGGTCTGCGTGTGGGTACGCAGGGCCAGCGACTTGCTGTTCTTCGGGTTGAAGGTCTTCACGATCTTGGCCCAAAGCATACGGGCGGCACGCATCTTGGCAATCTCCATGAAGTGGTTCATGCCCGAGCACCAGAAGAAGGACAGACGCGGTGCGAAGGCGTCGATGTCCAAGCCAGCCTTGACACCGGTGCGGAGGTAGTCCCAACCGTCGGCCAAGGTGTAGGCCATCTCGATGTCGGAGGTGGCGCCGGCTTCCTGCATGTGGTAGCCCGAGATGGAAATCGTGTTGAACTTCGGCATGTTCTGCGAGGTGAACTCGAAGATGTCGGCGATGATGCGCATCGAGAACTCAGGCGGATAGATATAGGTGTTACGCACCATGAACTCCTTCAGGATGTCGTTCTGGATGGTGCCTTGCAGCTCTTCGTACTTGGCACCCTGCTCCAAGGCAGCGACGATATAGAAGGCCAGAATCGGCAACACGGCGCCGTTCATGGTCATGGAGACGGACATTTTGTTCAGCGGGATCTGGTCGAACAGGACCTTCATGTCCTCGACGGAGCAGATGCTCACGCCAGCCTTACCCACGTCGCCCATGACGCGCTCGTGGTCGGCGTCGTAGCCACGGTGGGTGGCCAAGTCGAAGGCCACGGACAGACCTTTCTGACCGGCAGCGATGTTACGGCGGTAGAAGGCGTTGGATTCCTCAGCGGTGGAGAAACCGGCGTACTGACGGATGGTCCAGGGACGCATCACGTACATCGTCGAGTAAGGTCCACGGAGGAAGGGGGCGATGCCAGCGGCATAGTTGAGGTGCTCCATGCCTTCGAGGTCTTTCTCGGTGTAGGCAGGCTTCACCATGATGTGTTCAGAGGTCTCCCAAGGCTCGCCATTCGGCAGGATAAGGCCACTGTGCTTAGGTATAGCGTTGATGTTGATGTCTTTATAATTCGGTTTCATCGTTTAATCCTTTCATTGTTAATTCGGAATGTGGAATGCTGAATGCTGAATGTCGCAATGCGACGTAGGGTTTTACCCATTCATCATTCTACATTCTTAATTCTGCATTCATCATTCATAATTCCGCATTCATTTTGTTATACCTAATTGCTTTTGGAACTCTGTTAAGGTCTCAAGCACATTGCTCTTGACGTGGATGAAATACTTCAGGCCAGCCTCTTTGAGGATGTCGGCGGTGCCTTCGGGGTTACCGGCGAGCACCACGATGGTGTCGTTCTTCAGCTCCTCGAAGATCTTGAGGGCGTTGCCTTCGCCGTATTCCTCGTCGGACGAGCAGATGACCAGGATCTCGGGCTTCACCTCGCGGGCGGCGGCGATGCCTTCGTCCAAGGTCTTGAAGCCCGGGTTGTCGACGACTTGGAAGCCGGCGCAGGCGAAGAAGTTGGAGGCGAAGTTGGCGCGGGCCTTACGCATGGCGAGGTTGCCGTAGGTGAACATCCAAGCCACGGGACGCTTGTGGTCTTGGGCATAGACGTCGGTGGCGAAGCGCAGCTTCTCGAACTGCTGGGCAGCGCGGAAGGTGACGATGGTCTCGACCTCGGCGTTGGCATCGCGACGGTCGTCAGCCTCGAAGACCCAAGCCTCGGGCGTGAACTTCATCGTCTCGGTGAAGTTCGGGAACTGGTTGGTACCCAGGATGGTCTCGCGGCGGGTAGCCACATTGCTGAACTTCTTGGCAGCGCTCTCCTTGATGAGGCCTTGGATCATACCCTTGCGGACGGCTTCGAGATAGCCGCCTTCGTCTTGGATCTTGTTGAACAAGTCCCAAGCGGCCACGGCCAGGCTCTCGGTGAGGTTCTCGATGTAGTAGGAACCTGCGGCGGGGTCGGCCACCTTGTCGAAGTGGGCCTCTTCCTTGAGGATGAGCTGTTGGTTGCGGGCGATACGGTCGGCGAAGTCGGTGGGGATTTCAAACGGCGTGTCGAACGGCATCACGGTGAACGAGTCAACGCCACCGAGGACGGCTGACATGGTGCCAGTCGTTGTGCGCAGCATATTGACGTATGCATCGTAGAGGCTCATGCCCAACTCGGCGTTGGTAGCATGAATGTGCATCTTGGCGTTCTCTTCCTTGCCGCCATAGGCCTTCACGATGTTGGCCCACAGCAGACGGTAGGCACGCAGCTTGGCCATCTCCATGAAGTAGTTCTGTCCGATGGCGAGGTTGAAGCGCATCTTGGGTGCGATCTCGTCGATGGTCAGGCCTTTCTCGGTGAGTTTGTCGAGGTATTCGGCACCCACGGCGAGGCTGAAGGCCATCTCCTGTACGATGGTGGCGCCGGCGTTGGTGAACACGTGGCCGTTGACGCCAATCGTTTGGAAGTTAGGCATATCAGCTTTGACGACGATATAAGCCAGTTCCATGTCGGCACCCTCGTTGATGTACCATACGCCGCGACGCAGGTATCGCGTCAGCGGGTCATAGTTCAACGAACCTTTGATGTCCGGGATCTTCGACAACATCTCAAGAATCGGCAGGTGGTACTTGTTGTTGTAGAAGTTGATCTCCACTGCCTTTTGGTCGATGCCGTTGAGCAGGGTCGAGATGGCGATGGTGTCGTAAGGCTTGTCGTACTCTAATTTAAAACCGATGCTAATAGCACCACGGCTGATGGCGTTGAGGGCGATCTTGTTGGCCTCATGAACGTCCTTCACTGTGATGTCTTGACGGACAAGCCAAGTGTTGCCTTCGGCTTTGTTACCACGAACGTAGGGGAACTCGTTGGGGTTCTGTCCCGTCCACGGGATGTCGGCCAGATTCTCGGCGCGGTAGTAAGGCCTCACGTTGAAGCCTTCGGCCGTACGCCAAACCAGCTTTTTGTTGTAATCTGCCCCTTTGAGGTCCTTCTCGATGACGGCTTCCCATTCTTCGGTCGTCACGGGTGGAAACTCCTCAAAGAGTCTCTTTTTTTCTTCCATGTTGATTTATTTAATAATTGATATTCTCTTGTATGACTTGTCGTGGGTATACAAATAATGCGCAAAGGTAATAAATAAAGTGATTGAGCAAGCCAGAAAAAAAGAAAAAGCAAAAAAAGGCTTCTGAAAGCATATCATCTGAATGGTGCAGGCCTCAACAACTATGTCATCCCTACGGAGACTGGTGGCAAAGGCTTGGAATCTATAGCTGTTGAGGCCGTCCTTAAACGTATACCCATTGTGCCGCCTCCCATAGATTCCAAGCCCTCACACATGCCCTAGCAGGAATGACATGGGAGGCTTGCGTTTACTAAGACTAAAGCAGGCCTCAACAGGTATGTCATCCCTACGGAGGCTGGTGGGTAAAGGCTTGGGATCTATAGCTGTTGAGGCCGTCCTTATAGGTATGCCAATTGTGCCGCCTCCTATAGATTCCAAGCCTTCACACATGCCATAGCAGGAATGACCTGGGAGGCTAACGAGAATGACCTAGGAGGCTTGCGTTTACCGCTCTGCCCGCATAGGATTGTGCAGGAAGTCGTCGTAGGCCAAACGGATACCATCCTCCAATTCGGTCTTGTAAGTCCAGCCCAGCTTGGTGGCCTTGCTGACATCCAATAGCTTTCGTGGTGTGCCGTTCGGACGCGAGGTGTCCCACTTGATTTCGCCTTCGTAACCGATGACTTTGGCGACCAGCTCGGTCAGCGCTTTGATGGTCAGTTCTTTGCCAGTGCCTGCATTGACGGTCTCGTTACCGCTATAGTTGTTCATCAAGAAGACGCAAAGGTTGGCGAGGTCGTCCACATAGAGGAACTCACGCAAAGGCGAGCCATCGCCCCAGCAGGTCACTTCTTTCAGGCCGTTGACTTTGGCCTCGTGGAAACGGCGAATCAAAGCCGGCAACACATGGCTATGTTCGGGATGGTAGTTATCGTTGGGACCATAAAGGTTGGTCGGCATCACTGAGATATAGTCTGTGCCATATTGTCGGTTCAAAAACTCGCAGTATTTCAGGCCGCTGATTTTTGCTAAGGCGTAGGCCTCGTTGGTCTTCTCCAATTCGCTGGTCAGCAGGCAACTTTCCGGCATGGGCTGGGGTGCCATGCGGGGATAGATGCAAGATGAACCGAGGAATTCCAATTTCTTACAGCCATTCTGCCATGCGGCGTGAATCACGTTCATTTCCAAAATCATGTTGTCGTACATGAAGTCAGCCAGAGCCGATTGGTTGGCGACGATGCCGCCTACTTTTGCTGCCGCGAGGAATACGTATTCCGGTTTTTCCTCTGCGAAGAACTTTTCCACTTCAATCTGACGGGTAAGGTCAAGTTCCTTATGGGTTCTAGTTATGATGTTGGTATACCCTTGACGTTGCAGTTCACGCACAATGGCGCTTCCCACCATACCACGGTGACCGGCCACGTATATTTTACTGTCTTTGTTCATGCTCATTCTTCCATTTTGGCTTTAAGATAAAGCTTCTTGACGAAGCGCATATCGTGCTCGACCATGATTTTTACAAGTTCTTCGAACGAAGTCTTGCGCGGGTTCCAACCGAGAAGCGTCTTGGCTTTGGTGGGGTCACCGAGAAGCTGTTCCACCTCTGCAGGACGGAAGAACCGTGGGTCAACCTCGACCAGCGACTTGCCCGTAGCCACATCAACACCCTTCTCATTCACGCCTTCACCTTCCCAGCGCAATTCAATGCCCACATGCTTGAAAGCCAAGGTGCAGAAATCGCGTACCGTGTGGTATTCACCTGTCGCGATGACGAAGTCCTCGGGCTTTTCCTGCTGCAAGATGAGCCACATGCACTCCACATAATCCTTGGCATAACCCCAGTCGCGGAGCGCATTGAGGTTACCCAAGTAAAGCTTGTCCTGATAGCCTTGTTTGATACGGGCGGCTGCCAAGGTAATTTTACGGGTAACGAAAGTCTCACCACGACGCTCGCTCTCATGGTTGAAGAGGATACCGTTGACGGCAAACATGCCATAGCTCTCGCGATAGTTCTTTACAATCCAGAAGCCGTATTGCTTGGCCACACCATAGGGCGAACGCGGATAGAAGGGAGTCGTCTCCTTTTGAGGCACCTCTTGCACCAAACCGAAGAGCTCAGAAGTGGAGGCCTGATAGATCTTGCATTTCTTCTCCAAACCCAAGATACGCACAGCTTCCAAAAGGCGCAGTGTACCCACAGCGTCGGCCTCGGCAGTGTATTCCGGACAGTCGAACGAGACTTTCACATGGCTCTGAGCTGCTAAGTTGTAAATTTCGTCGGGCTGCACTTTTTGGATAATGCGAACCAAAGATGACGAGTCGGTCATGTCGCCATAGTGCAAGGTGAGGAGGCGTTTGTTTTTCATATCGCGCACCCATTCGTCCAAGTATAGATGCTCTATGCGGCCAGTGTTGAATGATGAGGAGCGACGGATGATGCCGTGCACTTCATAGCCTTTTTCCAACAATAGTTCTGCTAGGAAAGAGCCGTCTTGACCAGTGATGCCGGTGATTAATGCGGTTTTCATTGGGAATTAATAATTGAAAATTGAGAATTGAGAATTAGGGCTTATAGTATAGCTTCTTTGATGCAATCCACGATATACTTCACATCCTCGTCTGAGACATAGGGTCCGCTAGGCAGGCACATGCCCACTTTGAAGAGTGCTTCAGAAACGCCATTGACATAAGCAGGTGCGTCTTTATAGACCGGTTGTTTGTGCATAGGCTTCCATAGCGGACGGGCTTCGATGGCTCTTTGGTCAAGCCAGACGCGCAAGGCTTCCACGTTATCGTTAGGCTCGCAGTCGGTATGGGCACTCTCCGAGGCATGAACCACACCTGCCGCACCACCCACAGCACCTTGAATAACAGTCTTGTATGCGTTCTCTTGACCTTTGATGCGGACACTCGGATCAATGGTAATGGTGTTCAACCAGAAGTTGGCATCATAACGTTCATCAGGATTACCATGTACTTCGATACCTTTCACATCTTTCAGCAATTCCTTATACAACTCGAAAACATGTTTGTGATGCCTAATATGGTCATCAACGACCGTCATTTGCCCGCGACCAATACCCGCGCAGATGTTCGACATACGGTAGTTATAGCCAATGGCCTCATGTTGGTAGTAAGGATAAGCCTCACGGGCTTGGGTGGCCAGCCACATGATTTTCTGCCAAGCCTCTTGGCTGGGGCAGATGAGGGCACCACCACCAGAAGTGGTAATCATCTTATTGCCATTGAAAGAGAGCACGCCGTATTCACCGAAGGTACCCAACACCTGTCCTTTCCAACGGCTACCAAAGCCTTCGGCGGCATCTTCCACGACAGGAATATCGTATTTGTTGGCAATTTCCATGATACGGTCGATGTCGTAAGGCATGCCATAGAGTGCCACAGGCACGATGGCTTTAGGTTTCTTGCCCGTCTTGGCAATGCGGTCTTTGATGGCCTCTTCCATCAGCTCGGGGTCAATATTCCAAGAGTCCTTTTCGGAATCGACGAAGATCGGTTTTGCACCAAGGTATGTGATGGGGTGTGATGAGGCGCAGAAGGTGAAACTCTGCACGATAACCTCGTCGCCAGGACCCACGCCACAGGCAATCAAGGCCAAATGCACGGCGGCGGTTCCCGCTGAAAGGGCAACGACACGTTTATTTAATTGAGAATTGAGAATTGAGAATTGAGAATTGGTGCCGTTGACAAAATCTTCAAGGTCTTTCTCAAACCCATTCACATTCGGTCCCAGCGGCACCACCCAGTTGGTGTCGAAGGCTTCCTGGATATACTTTTGTTCAAGACCTGCTTCGCTCATGTGGGCTAGGCAGAGATAGATGCGTTTGCGTTCCATAAGATATTTTATTTTCGTGGCAAAAATAGGGAAAATGTTGATATAAGTAGCTGTTCAAAATTAAAATACAGTATTTTTGGCTGTAAGCTATCAGCCGTCAGCTATCAGCTTGGTAGCACCATGGCTGACTGCTGACTGCCAAATTCTCTTGTCTTTTATGTAGACTAAATTTGCTCATCTACTTATAGGAATAAAATATTGCCTATCTATTTTCCGTATTTTGCCGACAATTCATGCAATTCTTCAAATCGGTGGTCGACTTCTACTTGTTTCAAAAAGGTGAGATTCCTGATTTGGCTTTGACTGATGCCGTCAAACTTTTCACCATACATCTGCTTGATGATTTTTCCTGTGTGGTCACTATTGAGAAATGCGTGTTTGATGGCATGAGGCGAAAGGGGTGCTTCCTTTTCCGTTTCAATAGATATGGGCTTGCTTCTCTTGATTTTCTCCATGGTTATTTTCCATGAGTCATTACGGGGTAACTCCACCTTCAGCGCATTTTCTCCCGTCTTGGTCTCTTCCGTGTATTCAACAAACTCAACCCCATCCCATTTGCGACTATAGATTTCCACTTTAAGGCTGGGTGTCCCACCTTCTTCTACCACGTCCATCTCTATCACATTGTAGACGGGAAAATACTCTATGTTCTCCTCAGCTTCGTTAGGTATCAAAGCACCGGAATAGATTTTAACTGCTCCGTCGGCCGACGACGATTGCTTGTGGATATGCCCATAGAACTGCAACTTGAATCTGCTGTCTATATCTTTCCCGATTCTATTACCATCTTGTATTTCGCTCATGGGGTGATGGAGCATCAAGATGTGTATCTCATCGTTGCCTGCTGTAACATTATAGGCTTGCAAAGGCAATACCTGTAGGTGCTTGCCTTCCTTCATGTTCCAGCTCTCCCCGTCATCTTTGTCGGAAAGCAGTGATGTATTGCTTCCATGTATAGCAACGTGGAAACCTTTCATCTCTCCCAGCTGCTCTGTCCAGTACATCGCATCGCCTGGCTCAAACTTGGGTATCCCGCCTTTTTCTTGATCCGACTCAGGAAAAGCGGCGGCTTTCAAAGCAATATCGCTGATGTTTAGGTGTTCTGCCGCCAACTTATAGTATTGCTTGAAGGGCGCATAAAGTATGCCTACCGCCATCGGTTCCTTCACTTTCGATTCTAAAAGCGTTTTGGTGTTTTTCCCTTTCAGCAACTGATCCTTCATCATCGACCTTGTCCGGCTATATACATCCCTTTTTTTGTCGTGATTTCCGGGCACCATAAATACATTATCCTTGTCACAAGCTGCGTTTTCGCAAATCTCCTTGATGAATTTACGGGCTTCTTTGTACTGGCTATCCATTCCGGAGAAAGCGATGTCTCCACAGATAAGCACATAGTCTATTTTTTTCATGGCCTCATGACAGGCCTTGATATCCTCAAGGAATTTGCATTTCATTTGTGCATACTCGTCATCACCCCCCGACTGGTCGGAGAAGTGTATGTCTGAAATCTGAAGAAATCTGATCATAATACTTCAAGTTAACTATACAGGAAACAATTTAACGGCGGGAGCAAAGATAATGAAAAAAATGGATGACAAACAAAAAGCGGCCGTCCGACAAAGACAGGCCGCCGAAAACTTGTTCAACAGAACGCTCCGTCGCAATCGAAGATAAGGCGAAGCAAAGATTAATGATAGATTTGTGTAAGATTTGCTTCCCATACACCTCAGATTTGCTTCCAAAACACCACGTCCGAAAAGTACAGTCTTCATTTATCTCACACAGAAAGCACGGAATTTGTTTGCCTGGCGGCAAACGGTTCTCACCCCTACATATCCCACATTCAATTCTCAAATGTTCCCAACCGCAAAAAGCATTTGTTTTTTTACTTTAATCTCCTGTTCTTGCTTTTGAGATACATAATATTTATAGTTGATGCGGTTGACTACTGACGTGAAGATAACAAATCTTCGATTTTGGAGTCATCTTGGCGGTTATTCCAGAAAGACAGAATAATAAGCATTTCATTATCATAACAATAAATGATAGATGACTTTCTCATGTGCAGAATTCGAACTTCGTTTCCTTGATAGAAAAGGTTTTTGTAGCGCATGCCCATATCAGGGAATGTCGTCAATCTATAAACACAAGCCTTAACTTCCGAATATACATTTTCAGCAACTCGCTCACCAAACTCATGAAGCACATACATAAGGGTTTCGTTAAGTTCTGTTTGCGCATCTTCAAGCCATTTATGCCTTAAAGCCATAGCGTGATTGGATTTGAGCGAACACTTCATCACCGTCCACGAGTTTGGCACTGCCTTCTTCAAGGCTTTGCAGTCGTTGCTTGACGATGGAATACATCTCCTCATCGGAATAGGAACAAGGTGGAGCTGGTCGTTTTTGTGAAGCGAACCTAATAAGAACAGACTCTAACTGTTCCTCTAACCATGTTTGTAACGCCTGGTCATTAGGAAAAATAGGCTTCACACGTTCCATCAAAGTGTCGTTGATCCTGATCGTTCTTGTGCACATAGTGGGTGTTTATTTTGTTGCAAAATTATACAAAAAACAAAAACACTGCCAGAAACATCAATATTTTCCTCAAAACAATCTCAATTTCCCCTTAACTACATCAGAATTTTTTTTGCAGAAGTTGACGTGTTTGCTTTGTAAGCGGCCTGTCCTTATCGGACGGCCGCTTAAAGTTTTGTTCCATATAATGCTCCGTCGCAATTAAAGATAAGGCAAAGCAAAGATTTATGATAGATTTACGTAAGATTTGTTTCCAAAAAAATCAACTTCCCCACATTCAAATCCCCAATAATTATCACTTCTCAATTCCCTTCCGTGTAAATCCGTGTACAAAATAACCTCTGCAATCGAAGATGAGGCGAAGCCAAGATTTATGATGGATTTACGTAAGATTTGCTTCCCTTTCCCTCTTTACAGCTCCGCCTCGTCAGTCACAAACCGTGTTGACAAAGGGCTGGTTTTCATATTTTTACAAGCAAACTGAATTGCATATTATATGTATCAATTCGCTTGATGTGAATTCAGGGTACAAAAATAAAAGTTTTTCTTATTAAAAACATCATTATTTATGATATTGTCGTATCCTATCGGATTCCTTAGAAAAGGTACAAAAAACAAGCGGACTCAGTTGGGCCACATCGGGTAATAAAAAAGCGGCCAGCCCTTAAGGCCGGCCGAAACACTTTTTATACACTATTGCTCCAGCAATGAGCGCAAGTCCCAGTAGCAACAACATCCATCGCCACCTCTGCCGAACTGACCGCACTTGTTGCGATGGTTCGTTGACTACCCTGCTCTGCCTGTCGACTCTCATCGAGTCTTCCTCTCTCTCCATGACCTGCATTTCGGATTGGGATTGCTGCCTAAAATTAGCCTCTGCCTTGTCGGCCTTGAGACGGAAAAAGGTCTGTGGCTTTCCAACCACACTGTCTGTCGGCCATTCCCAAGTGAGGTTTTCCAGATAAAGGCTGAACTGACTCCAAAGGGTGTCGCGATAAAGAAGTTGTTGCTCTTGCCGCTGCTTCATGGCAAAGGTCTCAACATGCTGGCGATGGCTCCGGCAAGCGGTGAAGATAAGGAGCATCAGGAGCATTGCCACTAAATGCATAGATCCCATGCCCCTCACATGCCCTCGCTGGGATGACCTGCCTTCAGCGGCAACGCCTTCAAGGTTCGGCATACTCCTTCTCCGCGTCAAAACAAGGACAGGCTTTGTTGGCAAAACGACGGTGACTATAGACCTTAGCATCGGGATAGCGTATTTTGAGCACGGTGAGCAACTTGTGGAGGGCTTCCTTCTGCTCAGGCGTGCGCGTGTCAGCGGGATGGCCTTGGGCATCGAGGCCACCGACGTAACACACACCGATGCTGTGGGCGTTATGCCCACGACAATGCGCGCCCACGCAGTCGTCAAGTCTGCCTCGATAGACCGTCCCGTCCAGGTCAACCACATAATGATAGCCTATGCCCTTCCATCCTCGCACCTTGTGCCAACGGTCGATGTCGTCGACGGTTACTTTCATTCCGGGTGGTGTGGCGGTGCAATGGACGATGATGGCGTCGATGCGCCGCCTTTCATCGGGCAGAATTGCTTCCAGGACACCCATATCTCAGAGCGGTGAAACCCATATCTGCCGCACGTCAACCATAGGGGTCTATGGAAGGCTAACATATATAAAAAAAGCGACCGTCCTTAAGGACAGATCGCCGACACTCCCGAATACTGTCCCCAAAAGTGTGTCTGAGCGTTGATCTCCTTTTTGAAAAACCATTTGCAAAATTATTAATGTATTTCACCTTATCAAGTGCCATTGAATTTTCTTTTGTATTTTTGCACCATTAATATGCCACTGCCATGCAAGAGAGAAAATATCCCGTTGGTATTCAGACCTTTGAGAAAATAAGGGAAGAGAATTATCTTTATATCGACAAGACGGACTTGGTTTGGAAGATGACCAAGGAAAGCCCATATGTTTTCCTCAGCCGCCCACGCAGGTTCGGCAAGTCGCTGCTTTGCAGCACCTTGGAATGTTACTTTGAAGGTCGGAAAGACCTCTTCGAGGGTTTGGCCATCGCCGAATTGGAAAAGGATTGGAAACAATATCCCGTGCTGCGTTTCGACTTGAGCGCGTGCAAGAACCAGCCCAATATGCAGGAGGTAGTCAGGACTTTGGAGGACGAACTGAAGGATTACGAGCGCATCTATGGTCGGGACGAAACGGAAACACACCGGGAAAACGCTTCAAAGGACTTATCCAACGTGCCCACGAACAAACCGGACTGAAGACTGTAGTCATCTTGGACGAATACGACGCCCCCATACTGGATTACTTGCACAAACCCGATGAATTGGAACAAGTGCGCCGCATCATGCAGGAGTTTTATCAATATGTGAAGATTTGCGACAAGGACGAGCAGTTCGTTTTCATCACCGGCATCAGCAAGTTCAGCCAGCTAAGCATCTTCTCCACCATCAACAACTTGACCAACATTTCAATGCAGCCCAAATATGCGGCTATTTGTGGCATTACTGAGAAGGAGTTTGCCACCGACATGGCACCAGACATTGCGATGCTGGCCAAAGAGTATGAATGTACTCCAGAGCAGATGCATGACAAACTGAAGCGGCAATACGATGGCTATCGCTTCGCTAAAGAGTCGCCCGATGTGTACAATCCTTTCAGCTTATTGAAATGCTTCAACCAGAGAAACATAGCCAACTATTGGTTTGAGAGTGGCACCCCCACTTTCCTTATCCGTCAGATGCAGCATTTCCGCACCGATATTACCACATTGGAAGAGCTGAATGTTCAGGATTTTGACTTCGACCAGCCGACAGAGGTGATGAATAATGCTTTGCCGTTACTATACCAGAGCGGCTACTTGACCATCAAAGGCTATGACAGGGAAAGTGAAATGTACACGCTCTCCATTCCCAATCAGGAAGTGCGCATTGGATTCACGCGTGGCCTGCTTCCAGCCTATATCGGTTTGGAAAATCACCAAGTAGTTTCAGGCTTTGCTTTGAAATTTTGGCAAGCACTGAAGAAAGATGACCTCCATCTTGCCTTGCGCGAGATGCAAGCCTACTTTGCTGGACTGCCATACATGGATGGCTTCAAGAAGAAATTGGAGGATGTTTCCAATTTGGAAGGCTTCTATGAGTGGTCAATGATGCTGATTTTCAATATGCTAAATGTTTATGTCCAAACTCAAGTGCGTTGTGCTGGAGGCCGTGCTGATATGGTGGTTAAGATGCCAAACACCATCTATGTCATCGAACTGAAAGTGAATGGCACGGCACAGGAAGCCATAGATCAGATAGAGGAGAAAGGATATGCCACTCCATACTTAACGGATGGCCGCAAAGTGGTCAAGGCTGGAGTGAACTTCTCGACGAAGACCAAAACTATTGAGGATTGGATTATCAAATAGAGTAATTCATTTCTTACTATCAACTTCTATTACTTGGGGTGGAAAGGTAGGGAAGCGTTATACTTCCCAAAAACAACAGCGGCTATAACTTGAAGTGAAGTTATAGCCGCTGTCGGTGTAATGTGTTGGTTCAACTACATGTGGTTTACTAGATGCCTACATTTATCTTCATAATCTTATCTAAACAAAGAATGGTTAAGATCCAACAAGTTTGTTTACGCCCTATATAATGGGAAATAACCTGAATCACCTGTAAAAGAGGGATCCTCCTTTTTCCGTGCTTCAACAGCCTTATCGTAAACGTCCTGATCAAAAATATACTTTCCAATATAGAAATACACATCGGGATCAGGGGTAAAACAACGCTTATAATGATAGATTCCGTCATCCTTATGGTATCCCCCACCCAGAATGAACTTTTCACGACCTGTTTGGTTACACCATTTCAGAATCTCATTCTTCAAGAAATCATTCGGACGAAATTCATAGTATTCTTCGAGTGTGCCTCCCAAAAACGAATAAGCATATTTCTCAGAACACAAAACTAATTCGGTTGAAATAATCTTACCATCTTTGACGACATGAAAATACATGAAGTTATCAGGAAGCAGTTTTTCAATACGCTCAAAATAATCCCTACCGAAATAATAATAAGATTCGGCATGATTGCGATCCATTGTTTTGTCGTATATATTAAGAAAATCATCCAAATGGGCAGTGTTATTCTCCATAATAATCTCCAACCCATTTGTTTCTGCTTTTCTTACATTTTTTCGCACTTTTCTGTCATAACGGCTCCAAATGTCGGCTTCAAATTCACCACTCGTATTGACAACCACATTAGCCGAGAGTTCTATGGTTTCTCCAAAGTAATGCTCTCTAAAATCGACATTGTCGAATAGGTGAAACCTATGAAACTCACAAATGATGTTACGTTCCTTACAATAATCTGAAAAAGCCATTTTGTAGGCCTCCATCAGTTTATCCATATCGGTCACATTTTCACAATAAGGGCCACCATAACCGTATGGCGTTACAATATCGTAGTAAATTTGACCATCAATAGGCCATTTGATTTTTCTTAAAATAAAAGTATAAGTGATTCGACCGTATGGTGATTCAAAAACATAAGTGTCACTATCTCCGTCAATATCCTTATACACTTTGGCATAATTCGGATTGAAATATAAATCCAGCATAGTTTGTGTTATTTGTCGTTCAATATTAAAAAAGAGCCGGCAGAAGGATTTGAACCCCCATCTGCTGAAAACTACTCAGCCGTTCTGCTATTGAACTATACCGGCAAAATATTACAACTTTAAAACTTAATTCTCTTTGATAATAGAATTGTATAACATTCTGATAATCTTGTTATTTAATCCACTATCAGCGTATGTCTTAGAGTTACAGCCATTGCAGATGACTACAAATCCATATTTTTTTTCAGGATGGAAATACATGGAACTATGAATGCCATGATTGGCTCCATTCATTCCAATTAATTCTTCTCCTGGTATTACATTGTTAAAGTACACAAAAGATAAACCATGTGACGTATTGGCTTGTCTTTCCCACATTCTCTCCTCACTCTCTTCTGACAACGCCCTTTTTCTCCATCTGTATCTACCTTTATTTATATGCATCATCATGTATTTCGCCAAATCCGTTGCAGAAATTTTGAGTCCCCCTGCCGGATTAAGCATTGGTGTACTGTATCCAAGAATATAATCACATGCTTTTTTATTTACATTTGCGTATGCTTTCTTTTGTACTACAAAATGGTCATCTCTATACCGACAAGGATAAACAAGCTTGGATCTTTCTAACCTGGAGACATCATAACCTCCATGAAGTCGCAAAGGTTTTAAAATATGCTTTTGCACATAATCGTCAAATCGCATTCCCGACACACTCTCAACGACAGCACCAAGTATGACAAAACCTAAATTGCTGTAATCTGTCTTTTTTCCTGGCGGATAGTCATTAAAAAAAGCATACAAATCGTCTGCTTTTTCAGGATTGATTTTGTCAAAGTCATCATAGTCGGCACCCTTTTTCAGACTGGAGCGATGCGACAAAAGCATCCTGATAGTAATGGGGGTATCTGGAAAATTTGGGTTTCTGAGACTGAAACCAAGATAACGGTTTACATCATCCTCTATTGACAATTTCCCTTCTTCCACCAACTGCATGATGGCTGTTCCTACAAAGGTTTTGGAAATAGAGGCAATGTAAAAAAGGTCGTTTTTTCGAATCGGGACGCCTTTTATCGGATCATTAGCGTCAGGATTATATCCGAAAACCTCAGAATAGACTACTCTATTGTCCTTAACAACGACGACAGAAAGACCGATGTTCTTATACTTTTTTCTGATGGACTCAATTTCATCATTGATGATATTGTGCTGTTTTAGTGATAAACAGCTTACCAGAGTCATACTGATTCCAAACAGAAACAGCGATAAAAACAATCGCTTTTTCACTGAAACTAAATTAAGATTATTTCTCTCTTGAAATTCGCGTCAAACGTTTCAATACAGACATGACCTCATATTCTCCAGCATCCTTATGCTCAAAGTATTCATCTCTCAAGATGGAACTCATCGAGACATCATAATACTTCCCGTTTTTGAACGCAGCCTGACGCATTACTCCTTCTCTAGTATTGAACATGGCTTTTCTCATGGCCATTGTTGTCTTATGGTTGTCAATAGCCGATCCATATAATCTATTTAGGTTCAAACGTTCAAATGCATACTCGTACACGAAGAGATAGGTTTCTATCCATGCCATGCCGTCTTGATATTTCTTGTCGCCAATAATTACGCCACTGAAATTAGCAGAACTGTTGATATAATGTATATCCGTCAGACACGCATAACCAATCATCTTATCGGTGTCCTTTGCACAAATGGCCCAAAACACCTGATAATTATTATGACGCATTCTCGCCTTTACCCATTCCAAAGCCTCATCTCGGCACATTCGACGATTTAATCCCGTACTAAGCTTTTTAAGCTCGTCATCATTCATCCATTGATAGATAAGATCTGCATCGTTTTCTTCAAAAGTTCTGAAATAAACCGTTTTTTCCATATTATAATTCTATTTTGTGATCAGATTGATAAATAAAATACCCTCCACGATCGCTGTTGCACTGTACTTTCTGTATCTTTCCCCAAATGTCAGCATCGAAAACAAACGGATACTTGTCTCTGTTCTCAATGATGGGAAGCACCTTGTCCTTGGTTTCCTCACATAGGAAATACACACCGGCATTTTTCCTGCAAGTGAATTTGGGCTCCGTGAAGGTGCCCGTGGCAACTTCAAGAACTCCTTTTACGAAGTCGTAACCCGTTGAAAGTCTCACCATATCGGAATTGATGTATCCGCCTCCCATGCGGGCTCCCATCTCGATGACATAAGGTACACCATCTTCATCCATCTTTATTTCGGTATGCGAAGCTCCATATTCAACCTTAAGTGCTTTGAGCAATTTCAATGTCTGATTAGCAATGTCGTCCCATTGTTTCTGGTTTAGGTTAGCTGGCTGATGATGTCCTAATTCCACGAAATAAGGTGCTCCCGTCGTGTCCTTGTCCGTAATTTGAAGGATATAATGCTTCCCTTTATATGTGATAGCTTCAATGCTGAATTCTCTTCCCTCAATAAACTGTTCCACCAAGGCAGTACGCGAAGGCGACCACTCAAAGGCTCTTTCCACAGCAGCAGCCAAGTCTTTCTCATCACGCACCAATGTAATCCCTCGACTACCTCCACTATCTGAAGGTTTCACAATAACAGGGAATGGAATACCATGGGCTTCTTCGATGGATTTGATGAATTTGTAAGCAGGAATACTTACGCCTTCCTTGCGCATCTGTTCGCGCATGGTGTACTTATTCTCGGTAAGGGCTTCACATTCTGGAGAATTACAAGGAACGCCAAGACCTCTTGAGATATAATAGACATACGGCAAAGCCGATTCAATAATGAACGAGGTGACGCCTTGCACACCCTCTTGCTTGCATATCTCAAGGATTCTCTCCTTCTCCTTGAAAGAGATGTCATAGAAATGGTCGGCATATTTCTCGGCGGCAATATGGTCGTCACTTTCCCTACCGAAGGAATAGATCTCATACCCCAAAGCCTTGGTTTGTCTATAGAAGGAAAGGTATTGATAATTGGCACCTAAAATGGCAATCTTTTTGTTCATATTTTATTGTAATTGTTTATGGTTTCTACAACACGGTTCATATCATCTGCATCATAACGTTGGTCAATTGGGATGCAGAGCAAGTGCTGGTACAAATATTCAACTTCTTCGCAGACTTCGCCCAAACAATCCGCTTTGGGCCATACGACAGGAGCATAAATGTCATACTGCCTTAAATGCGCCTGCAACGAAGCTCTGTCTTTCGTAAGCATAGGAAAATAAAGCGGAACAATGGCCACTCCAAGATGATCAAACATCGGACTAACATTCTTTGAATTTGCCAATCCCGACAGCAAGGTCTGAAAGTTCTTTCTTCTCCGATTCCGAAGAAAGCTTACATCTAAATTGCTTTGCATTTTTTGGGAAGTAGCACTTATGGCACGAAAATCTTCTTGTGCAATCAGAATATCCTCTGCCTCACGATACAACTGAAGGAAGGTGGGCTTATCGCCTTCATGGTCAAACAAGAACTTGTATTTGGCAAATGAGGCTTTGATTTTCGCTTGCTCCAAGGGAACATCTGTCTGTTCCGGCTTGTTATGGAACACGCCATCGCGGCATACGGCAAAACCGCCATCAGGCGTGCCTTGCCATTTTCGGATACTGCCTACATGATAATCAGCTTCTGATTTGCTTGCACCATCATAAAGACATTGTGTGCAGTCTTCGATGGTATATTTGTTTTGTCTGCGAAGTTCTTGGCATAATAGGTCGGAATCTTTTACCGTATTAAAGCTGAAATATCTGTGGAACAACACAATTGAAGCATCGTTGTCTTTCACACATTGAAGAATAAGGTCCGCTGAAGTTTCCAACTTCTCGTTGATGAGATAATGATGCACCTCATAACCCGCATTCAAAAACGGTTCTATCACAGTATGACAAGTAAAGGGAGGCAGAATTGCCGATTTCTTCAATTGGGGATTTCTTTCCTCGATGGCCTTGATGGCAAAGCTAATGGCCGAACGGCCTGTCGACAGCCATACATAATCGTTCCCCTTGCAGCCAAACTGTTCGGGGGTTCCTAATGGTAAATCTTTCAGTTCCTCATTAGGATTAATCCAAAAATTACTTCCTATTTCACTTAACATCTTGTTGTTGCTGTTGTCGTTGTTTTGCATAATACTCTAACACTTTGGGCAAAAACCCGAGGTCGTCCACCTCTTTCATGTCGGCATTGCCCGTGCCCACATCTTCCCGTTTGATGACATTCACGACTGTCATCCACAGGATTTTAATATCGATCCAAAGGGTAAGATGGTCCACATACCAAACGTCCATTTCAAATTTCTTGCTGAGTTTGCAGTGGTTGCGGCCATTCACCTGAGCCCAACCCGTAATGCCGGGGCGCACTTCCATGCGACGGGCTTGTTCCTCATTATAGAGTTCCACATAGACGGGGGTCAACGGTCGGGGACCGATCAGTGCCATGTCTCCTTTGAGCACATTGAAGAGTTGCGGTAACTCGTCCAACGAAAGTGCACGAAGGAAACGGCCTACTTTGGTCAATCGCTGAGCATCGGGCAACTTACGTCCATCGGGATACCGTTCGTCGGTCATCGTTTTGAACTTGATGCACTTAAAAAACTTGGCATCCTTGCCGGCACGGTCTTGGGTGAAGAACACCCCTGCACCTTTGTTGGCGAAATGTAGCCAAATTATCAAAATCAGCAACAACGGTGATATGCATATCAATGCAATGAATGATATGCAGAAATCGAAGAATCGTTTGAAAAAGTGTTTGTACATAAAAATATCTATTTAATAAGAAGAATAATACACTTACAGATAAACCAGAGATAATATTTTATATCAAAGCTCTGTTTTTTATATCATTGAAAACTATATTTAAAAATACCAATCTAAATTAATTAATGTGTTTCTAACATAATTGGCATTAAACTATGACTTTGGTTATAATATGAATAATCTCCTAAATATCTTTTTGCCAATTCACTATTTATATCAACCTCATCGAGATTATTTTCACTGAATAATCTATCTAGTCTGCGATCCCCTTCTCCAGAATAATCACCAATAAAAATCCGAGTTCCCTTACTAATAATTTTAGCGGGAACACCACCAATAATACTTGCTGTTGCTTCTTTTGGAAAGGGTTTATTGACCAAACTATGGGTTGAAATAACAGAATAAGATGGAATAACAGAACTTTTCAAAATTGAAACGTGATTTCCTACCCAAACATAGCTGCCAATTAATACTGGCGCTGAGTTTTTCTTGATAATTCCACCTTGCTTTAATATGTAATGGAAATCGGTATCAAACAATTGACAATCCCAAGAAAAACGTACTACATCATTGATTACAATACTTTTTGCGCATTGAATTCTAGCGTTTGCCCCAAATTTAACAATGCTTCCCGTCTCAAAAACCGCATTATTTAGTATTCGAACAATTCCGCCGTTTTCAATATCGCATCTTCCTTTTAATATATGGATACCATAATTAGTATAAATTGTATTATGATGGGGTTTGGTTCCATAATAACCATAGGAGGCACCTATTCGCAAAATATCAGTTTTTCTACTCGAATCAATTACAATACTCCCCCTTTTTACATCATATTGTATCTTCCCAAATAATAATACTGGAAAACGAATAGCGACCTTTGCAGGAAATGCTTTAAAATTAAATGCTATTGTTTTTCTCAAATTGAATCTTAACAATATCAATTGACGGATGTTTTTTAGGATACCCATAATTACAAATATTTATAGTCGTATTTGTATTATAAACACTATAAAACAATCAATTTTTTCCTGTCAATTTTACCATTGTATGTTTTGGGGATTTCAGAAATACATTCAACATATTTTGGTAACTTATAAGCCTCTAACTTCGTCTCTAAATAAGAAACGATTTCTTCAATATTAAAGATTTCCCCTTTTTTCATTACAACAAACATTTTCAGCACTCGCCCAAAAGCTTTGTCATCATAAGGGACACAAGCACAATCTGCTATCTTATCAAACCTAAGTGCGATGTCCTCCACTTCTGTAGGAGCTACCTTTAGGCCACCAATATTAATCACATCATCACGACGACCAACTAAATACAAGTAGCCTTCATCATCAATATAACCTAAATCTGTCATATAGATTATACCGTTTTGAATTGTTTGAGCCGTTAACTCAGGTTCACCCCAATAACCTGCAGTTACAGTATTACTACGAATTGCAATAATACCAGGATTATTCTTTGTCGCATGAATTGGTTTATAATCTTCATCTACAATAAAAATATCAACTCCTGGATTTGCTTTTCCAACACATCCAATTTCCTTGTGAACGCTATTATAATCTATATAACAAACTGCTCCTACTTCCGAACCACCATAAGCATCAAATTTCCTAACATGAGGTAATAATTCTATTAGCTTTTCCTTATCTCCACCAGGAAGAGCTGAAGAAGAAGAATACAAAAAGTCTAGTTGACTATCTAGTTTTGCTAATTCTTTAGAAGCAAGCATTAGAACATAATGAACGGCTGATGGTGGCAAGTATAATGAAGTAACATTGTATTTATTGATATTCTCAAAAAACAATTTTAAATTTTTGAAACCATCCATTAAAAGAACCGTACTACCTTTAACCATAGACATGTGCGTTTTTCTTAATCCAGCAGCATGATTCATAGGTGTTGGGATAAGCCAAACATTGTTTGAATTATAATTTAATATGGCATTCTGTGACTCACACATATTCATCTGAGCATAATGTGTTATCATCACGCCTTTAGATTTACCTGTAGTACCTGTAGTATAAAGTATTTCTTGCAAGGATTGTTCCTCTGGAAATTCTAAGTAATCAACAGTGTTTTCTATAAGTTCATCAATAGAAACACCTAATAAAGAAAGAGGATGTTCCCCATTAAGTATCAGCTTTGGATTAATATCTTTTGAAATCTCTTGTATTCTGTCTAATGGAGCTCCTTTTTCTACTGGAACATGTATGGCACCTACCAAATGTATACTATAACAACAAGCTAAAAACTCGACTGTATGAGATGCTTCCACAATAACACGGTCTCCTTTGTTGACACCCTGTTTTTTAAGGAGAATAGCTACACCTGAAATAAGCTTCCACAACTTATAATAATCCACAATACGATCAGAAGCTATAATTGCTGTCTTATTTGGATGATTACAGCTATGACTATAAATGCAATTTACTATTGAGCGCATATAAATGAATTTAAGAATTATGTTTATTATAAAACTTGGTCCACTCGGCTTCCGCCATCTCGTCAGATAATTCCTGATTTTTAAATTTAACAGTTTGTCCCTTGCTCATTTTTCGAAGTGCGACAAACATATCAAAACGACCTGTAGGTTTTGCTGGATTACCTGAAGCAAGTGAATTCTCAGGAATATCTGAAGTCACAACACTTCCAGAAGAAATAATACAATTCTGATTAATTCTAACATTTGACATTATTGTACAATATGCTGAAATGTAAACATTATCCATTATCTCAATACATCCAACTTTCTCCCAATGTCCAAAATCAGAATCAGGATATGCTGTTTTTAAAAAGCGATTAATGACATCATGAGGGACAATATGTGCTGTTTTATGAACAATAACATTATTGTGCAATTTGATAAGTTTAGGATAAAGAGGCAACAACCATGGTCCCCATCTGCAATTTTCACCAATTGCTCCAAGAATGTCATGTTTTTTTAAATAAGCCGCTCTCTTATCTGCAGTTCTGCATAATAAAAGACGTATACTATGGTATAATCTTTCTCGCCTCATCTCATTCAATCTTTTTTAAGTGAATCAACCATTTTGGATATGGCATCAACAGAATTGAAATTTTCAGGTATAAGCTCCTCAATTGTAATTTCAATACCAAACTTTTCACTCAAATTTGCCACAAGTGACATTAGTTCAAAAGAATCTATGTAACCTTTTTCAATAATATCAGTTACATTCTCCAAATTCTTTGTAGGCTTGATTTCTTTTAATATGGCCAAAACTTGTTCTCGTGTAGTCATAATTATTTTCTCCTATTTATTGATTTATTTTAGAATTCATTTAAAATCTATTTCATACGTTATAATTCCACACTCGCCTTTCTCGGCTCGAAGCAACAACAAGGTCTCAATGCCACAATGCGAACACCACTAGCACGTTGCGGACCTACTTTAGCGAAAGTCGCTAAAACGCTATGCTTTCCTCCTAATCCAAGAGGGCCAATGTTAGCTTCATTTACTTTTTCGGTTATCTTTTTTTCAAAATCAGACTGCTCGTTGAAGTCACCATAAACCATGGCTTCCATCATCATACTTGTGGCTTCAAATTGTGAACGGCCAACGCCTATGGCAAGCACACAAGGACTGCATCCTAATTTGGAAACACCTTCTCTCGCCCGATTGACAATTTCATCTATCACCACATCTACATTATGTTTATGGAAAATACGCTGTGTGATACCACGTATTGCAGGACCACCACCCAGCATTAATATTGTCAAACGAATGACATCCTCATCAATAGGCTTAATAAGGATGGGCGAAGGTTTCAAAGCACCTGAATCAGGATTTAGCCCCCCGCTTTGGTCAATACGGGCATCATCGTCTCCCATAATGGCCATCGGACGACCTGGGAGTTGGCGGAGTCCCATCTCCACACCTTCCATGATCTCATGCAACATCTCGCCCGAGACGGAACGGTTTTTCCCGACTTCGATGAACAAATGCGGAATACCCGTGTCATCGCACAAGGGACTTCTCCGTTTCTCGGCAACGATGGCATTATCCAACACTTGCTGCATCACCCAGCACGATTGTGTGTTTGCTTCATCGGCAATTGCCTTGCGATAGACTTCTTTCTGGTCTTCACGGAAGGTAGAGCCTGCACGAACCAAACAATCTGCCACTTTTTCCTGTATGCTAATCATAAATGCTCCTTCCTTTTGCTGCGCCAATAATGGCTTGATACTTAACCACTTTCAACCGATTCATAGCTTCCATACCCAATTCGGGGAAAGCCACTACTTCTCGTTCCTCGGTTTGGCTCTCCAATAAGGCCGTAACTGGCGGAATCACAGCGAAAACAGCATTGTTTTCGGCTAATTTTTTCACGGTTTCCTTAGAGATGGCACCCTTACCAAGGTGCATTTTCACACCATGACGTGACAATGGCTCAAATGTACATTCAATTTCAACCTTGTTACTCGAAGTGGGACCAACGCCTGCGGGACTAACTGCAGTATGGAAAATGACCGCGCCTTGCAGGTCGATGCCCAAGTCTTTTACTGTTCCTTCCTCTGCGGCTTTCACGATTTTAGGCAGCACCGCGTCACGGCCAGTATAAATATACCCCGTAAGTGTCACCACATCGCCAACATTCAGTTTGCTGATGGTTTCATCGCTCAAAGGTGTTGTTAATTCTATCATAGTTTATTTCTTCAAATGGTTCATCAAAGCCACTTTCTGTTTTTTGTGATCAATGTTCAATTTCGGCATATCGGGACGTATCCCTTGGCGCACATGCACATCGACAAAAGTCGGCATAACACTACTGCCAGGCAAGGTTTTCAACACGTTTTGCAGTTCTTCTTTGGTCGTTATGGAGTGGCCAATATTGTGATAACCACAAGAGTTTGCCACCCCTGTCAGGTCTATCAACTGACCAGCAGACTGTTGTCCGCCCACCGATTCATTCACGCCGTTGTTCAGCACAATATGGATGAGGTTCGAAGCCTTGTAGCGGCAATTGGTAGCCAATGCTCCCATGTGCATCACAGCGGCAGCATCGCCGTCGAATACGACAATCCGTTTGTCTGGACAGCCTAAAGCCAATCCCAAACCGACCGATGAAACATGTCCCATCGAACCCACATTCTGCCACTCGTGGCCTTCGCCGATACCGTGCAATTTCAATTGTTCGTTCACTTCTCGTGTGGCGCGACCCGTTGTGCCAAGATACACTGCATCTTCGCCAAATACATCGATAACTGCAGCAATGGCCTCTTCGCGATTCATCAGCGGACTTTCGGCATAGGTTTGTTTTTTCTCCTTTTGCGTCAGAATGGCTTTCTTCGCTATCAAAGCCACTGGTGAGGAAATTTCACGAGCTTTGTTCACTGCCCAAGTGAATTTCTCGATGACAGTTTCGTCGCTGTCGAGGATTTTGTATGGGATGTCCATGTCTTTCATCAAGATGGGGGTCAATTCTCCTTGTTTCTTATGTTGGGCATGATCGTTGATAGACGGGTCGCCACGCCAACCGATGACCAACAACATTGGGATGCCATACACACAATCGTGCGTGAGCGAAAGCAAAGGATTGGTCGCATTGCCGATACCTGAATTCTGCATATAGACTAAAGGCAACTTGCCCGTAGCCATATAGTGGCCAGCTGCAATGCCAATAGCATTGCCCTCATTGGCAGCCATAACGTGTTGTTTGGCCGTTAAGTTGTTGGTCATATATAGACAAAAGTCGTTTAACAACGAATCGGGTACGCCTGTGAAAAAGTCAACTCCCATTTCGCTCAATGCATCAAATAATTCTTTTTGGTTTACCATTCTTTTACAAGTCTTTTATTAATTCCGAAACCTTAGCGTTCGGTTTACTAACCATTTTATAAATTGATTCAAACACCGCTCTGTCAACTTGTCCGTAAGCCATCAAGTCTTCGTATCGTCCACGAAATTCTTCTTCACTCATCGGATTTTCCGGTTCCCCTTTGGGAAAATCAACACGGTCAGAATAGGTGTTGCTATGGGTTGTCACGGTAAGCATTGCACTTTGTTTCTCAGGGAAAATGCGACTCATTTCTTCATCGGATACCACTTCAACTTTTTTTGTCAATGCTTTAACTGTTGCATCCGTCAAACATGCCTGCTCGAACTCTTTCAAACCCGCTTTGCCATAGATTAAAGCAACAGCCGTACTGTAAGGGGTACTCATCTTAGCCGAATAAGGGCTTGCAATATCCGTATGGTCATGACCAGAAACGGCAAGACTATAAGTCTCCACCTTGATTTTCTCTATTGCCTCAGGCTTCAAGCCAAATTGGTTTCGCAAATGAATTGCTGCTTCGACTGGAGGATGGGTATAACGGCAGGAAGCATACGGCTTGGTATAGCTTTTCATGATGGCGTATGTGCCATTCAGCAAAGTCGACTTTATGGGTGTATTCTCATCACCAGTCATCATTTTCAGAAAGCCGCGATAACCGCCCATAGGGTCGACATGGCCTTTGAAACCAGCCTTGGCTAATTGAAGACTGGTCAACGACAAAAGCGCCGTCTTAGCCACATTATATGGCTTCAACTCCGAGCCATCGTCAAGCACCTTCAGCATTCCTGATGCAGACACACATGATGTGGCAAAAGCTTGATAGCGTTCTTCTTCTGTAAAACCAAGCATGTAGGCCGCAGCTAAAGTCGCCCCTATCGTACCGCATGTTCCCGTGGCATGAAAACCCATGGCCTTGTGTTGAGGCTGAATGGAAACCGCCAAAGTATAGGAAGCCTCATAACCGATAATAGCCGCTTTCAACATTTCATCAACTCCAATGTTGTACCTTTGGGAAAGCGGTATCAACAATGAAAAAATAGGAGAACCAAGATGTATGATTCCCGAATTGGTTCCATCGTCAAAGTCCAAAGCATGGGCATTGAGACCATTCAAGAAAACAGCTTCTTTCAGAACAAGGTTTTTTCCTGTGCCTATGGCTTTGAAATCTCCCTTTTCAGAACAAGCAAAACTTAAATATTCTTCAAGTTTTTCCTTCTGAAAGGCGGTTCCCGCACAGGTCACTGCCAAATAGTCAAGCAGCGAACGCTTTGCCCTTGCCATCACAACAGATGGAATCTCCTGATGAACTATCTTGTCGATTCCGTAGAAAAAAGATTGTGAGACATTCATTACCTTTAGAAAAATTTGAAATAAGCCGGACTATCGGGCTTAGCTATCTCCCAAGCTTCGTCCATAGCTGCAACGATGCTTTCCGGCAATGGGCCTTTCTTTGCCGCAGCTAAGTTTTGTTCCATCTGCTCCTGACTCGAAGCGCCCAACAAGATGCCATCATCTAGCTCTGATTTCATGCAAGAGTGGTTCACCATCCAACGATAAGCAGACTCAACCATCACTATGCCTTCCTTTTCGCAGGCCAAACGGATTTCCTCAATGGCATCGAAATAGGAGTTTTTCCAATAGCGATCACGATAGCTCTTCAGTCGGGCAAAACGACCAGGTTGGGGCGTGTCTTCAAAATGATGGTGCTTGCCGGTAAGTAAGCCTCCCGCTAAGGGATTGAACGCATAAAAACGCATCCTCAACGAACGGATTGCTGGAAAAAGCTCAGGATCCACATTACGGCAAAGCGCATTGTACATGCCTTGATACACGGTAGGACGAGGGCAACCGATTTTGTCACATTTGTAGGCGATGTCAACCACTTGCCAAGCGGGATAATTGCTAAGACCAAGTTCCTTGACCTTGCCCTGCTCATGCAGTTTCGCAACAGTCTCCAAGGCTTCCTCTATAGGAGTCTTTTCGTCGGGAAAATGGAAATAGAGCAAGTCGACGCTATCGCGTTTCATGCGACGCAACGATTCAGGAAATTCCAGCATGATGGTGGCTCTATCCAGTTTCCCTGTAATGCGTGGATGCACTTTCGTCGCTATCTCATATCTTTGCGGATCCAACTTTGGCAGAATCTCACCAAGGTAGTTTTCCGTTGTACCGTTATTATAGACGTATGCTGTATCCAGCTCCCTTCCACCTGTGGCAAGGTAGGCATCCACCATGGTGCGGCTAGCCTCCAAGTCCAACTGCGGACCGAAGTTCATGGTTCCTAAAACAATCTTCATGACATTTCCTTTAAAAATGTTGTAGTAAAGGCATAGCGCACTACGTCTCTACTATTCCTTTTCACCCAATACAAGGCTCAAGACTGAATCCTCATTTTTGACCACACCGTAAACTGCGGCCCGTTTGACAATCTTTTCCGCCCAGCGACGGTGAGGTCCAATTTCATTCATCTTGTCACCATGGGCACTCTTGACTACACCGCCCGACGTGTTCAAAATCTGCACTGCATCGTTGTACTCTTCTTCTACCACGGTAAACATCGCATTCACGAACCGAGCATGAGTGGGATGGATGATGGTCTTGCCCACAAAGCCGTTAGCGCGATCAATAAGCACTTCTTTCATCAAACCATCAATTGCAGGATTCACAATCTCCTGCCCCTTGATGAGCGCATTATGGAAATTGCGTTTGATGACGTCGTTGATGTCATCGTCCTTGTAAGCGCGGAAATACTCCCATACCGCAGCCGATACACAATAGTCGTTATAACGGTTAAAGAAATTGAGCACATCACTCAATGCATCACGTACGGGCATTATGTCATAAACCGTCGAGTTGATACCACGGCGCACACCGAACAAAGAAGACATATCAGTTCCCCCAACACGGATATTCAGAATCAAATCCCTGTAGGGTTCAAGGATGTTGCGCAACAATAATAACTCCTGCCCACGAAGCTCGCGGAAAGCCACCTCAGGTCCTTCCAAAATGGGCATACCATACAACACCACACCAAGCCTATTGTTGACTTTCACCAAGGTCTGCAAGACATGCAGCGCATTCTTGCTGCTGAACTTCGGGAAGTTGAATCCTGTCAACACCGAGGCTTGTTTGACCGTCATGCGACTAGCGAAACGCTCAAACTGTTCGGGATTGCGGACACGGACAAAAATCAACGGAATGTCATCGTGGGTGAGCTCACCAGCAGCTATCTTGTCGGCAAAGAAGTCCATGTGGTCGAGGATGTTCTGCTCGGCAATCGGCAGGTCTTCCTCCTTGATGGCATCCTCACAGCACATCACCAGCGAGGTGACATCCAACTGATGGTGCAACACCTTCTCCTTGATGTCCTTGGTGCCAGGCATGTAAAGCGTCGCTCCGAGACAATATTGCAGGGTGTCGCGGTCGGTGTATTTGTTGAATTCAACGGGGGCTTTGACGAAGTTGAATCCCGTGTTGTAACTATGATGACGCATAAACAGTTGACAGTTTTCAGTTAGCAGTTATTTTGGGGAAACGATGGCTTCGGGGTAATAGGTGTCAATAACGCGCTTAACTAACAAGACTTGCTTGGCACGCTGCTTGGCTTCTTTCTCTGTGGTGTCGTAGCTGTGATTGGCGGCTACACTGCCTCCTGTCTTCAGATAGACAGGTGCGGCCACGCGAATGAAGTCAGGTACTTCGTAATGACGAATGAAACCACCGCTCGATTTTGGATTCTCGGTGTGCAGGTCAATCGGAACATCAATGGCAGCACGCATGGCGGCCAGCATCTGCACTTGAATGTCACGCACTGGATTGATGCTGTCGGCACCCAAGGTCTCCAACACATGAGCAGAACACGGATTGCCGTGACCAGAGTGGGCACTCACCTTGAAATGGCAATCAGCGGGAATGAAGCCCTTCTTACGGGCTTCGCCCAAAGCCCAAAGCAGGCCTTCGTCGTAGACAAGGAAGCCGCGCACGCCCAGGCGGGCACCACGACGGATTTCCTCAATGCCACGTGCAATCTGTTCTTCGCCGCGCAAGCGATAGCCCATACGCTGGCCTTCTTCGGTCTTTACAGAAGCAGAAGTGTCGGTCGTAGCACGCGGGCCACAAGCCAGCACAAGCTGTACATTCCATTTCTTAGCATATTCAACCATCTTGCTGATTTCGTCATCCGTAAGGAACATAATACCCTTGGTTTGGGTGACACGATGAATCTGAATACCGTATTCGTCCAAAGCCTCGAGCAAAGCCTTCATTGGGCCAGGTCCCTGAATACCTGGAACCTCAAAACGATACTGGCCTCCATCGGGGAAGCGCTTTTCGGATGTAGGTAAGTCGTAAAGGTCGCCACCTGGCATACCTATACTTTCAAGAAACCCGCGGGTTTCTGGCATGGTGTAGTATTTCATGATTGTTGATAATTTATTGATAATCTGATTAAAAAATTCGCCATTAATGAAAGACAAATCCTTACCATGTCTATAACAATAGAAATGATAATAATTTATTTGATTATGCAGCCCAAATAACGGCTCCTCGTTCTTGAGCCCAGTTAGCAACAGTCTGATAAAGCTGAGTAGTTTTAAAAAAGTCCATAGTGCAAGAATTCCTCAAAAGCATCTCAATGGCATCATATCCTATCTTCGGACTACAGCCCTTCAAATGGGTCAACTTGCAAACTACTCCATGAATAACATCATGCCCACAAGAAAGTTGATAAAGATTCGTAGAAGGGAATTGAAGTTTCAAGTTGTCAATATCTGATTCTGTTGGGAAATGCCCAAGACTAGTATTATTGCCATAATTCTTAAGCTCACGCAAACTCACATCTTTCCTACAGGGATTTGTACCATCATATACTGTTGATATGGTGAAACCTTTGAATCGTATACCATCCAAATTCTTTCCGCACACTTCAACCGCATTGTAAAGCTTAATATACGAGTAATCTATCAAATCGTTCATTACTTGAATAAACAAACCTGTTTCCTGTCTATCAAGTGCTTCTATTGCAACGTTATTTTCACACTCTTCGGTCATTACCATCGTTTCCCAATCGTGGGTGTCTGTCACAAAAAGATTACTAACTGTGGATTTCGTTCCAATAATGTGGTCAAAGTCTGCATCCTTGATACCGATTACCTTATCCTTTAACGTTTCAAGACTTTCGGTCATGGTAAGTATCTGAGGCATATAATAACATCCTTCCAACACATTCATTACAACATGGTTATGGCTAACAAAGTGGGCATAGAATTTCCTGTCATCCAGCCCTTCCACCAACAAGATTCGTTTATCCTTATTGGCATCTGTGGAAAGCATCATTCTCAATTCAGACACCTTTGCACCAGGTAAATCTGCAACACTGGCTGTAACAGTACTAACCGCCATATTACCCCCTCTGTAGATAATACAAATCAAACACCTTGTTTTCTGGTGTATTGCTAACAATTATAGACGAATGTGAAGCTACCACAATTTGAAGTTCCTTGCTTCTTGCAATGGTTTGCATATCGTTTACGAAATCATTTTGCCATGCTACATGAAGTGAACTTTCTGGTTCGTCTATCAGCAAAATACTTCCTTTTGGGGTTTTAAAAATAAGGTCATAAAGTAGTACCAACTGATTCTGTTCTCCTGTTGAAAGCATATCTGCACTCAAAATGTCACCATTATCCGACTCGATACGAAGCCCATGCTGAGGAGAGAGCTTGATGGTTTTGTTGGCAAAATGCTTTTGAGCTACATTCTTGCTAAACAGCCTAACTAATGGAAGAAAGTCCTTATAATACTGAAGCTTCTCATCCATCAATGCCAGATACACATCTAAAACCTTGGCATTCTCACTTTGATAGGCTGGTAGTGTCTGTTTGTTAGTAAGGCCAAATGAAGTCAATTCCTCAATGGTGGCAGTCAATCTATTTGCTTTTTTGTTATAGTCCTCTTCGCTTATGTCGCCCCCTTTACCCATAAGCAACATATCAATAAGTTTAGAATCAAGCCGTTGGAAATTATTTTGGAACTCATTCACCCTCTTGGTGAGCATCTCCTTCAATTCATATACAACCTGAAGCACAGGTTGTTCCTGCCGCATCCTCGAATTTCGTTCTTTACGCGTAACCTTATAAATACGATTAGCCCCTATGAAATTTGTCTGTACGGTAGCCAACTGGAGCATAAATTGTTCCTGTTTTTGAATCTGCGCAAGTTCCATATTAAGCATTTCTCCTAATTCGCCACTTGTAAAGAGCTCGACATCATTTTCAGACAGTTCCATTCCATAATGCCAGATAGCAGACACTTTTCTCTCCACGGTCTGCTTAGCCCGCTGAATCCGATCAGGGTGGTAATCAAATCGACAAATATCCACATCTCCTGCCGTCCAAACCAAACTAAGACCATGCCGTTTATTCTTACGTGTATCTGTCTCGTCTATTCCTTGTTCCTCACCACTCAGCTCCTTAGCCTTTAGATGGCTACCGTCATCAAACCAGAATGTTAATGTGTTGTACTTCAGCACATACAAGTAAAACAATCTGCTAACATGTAAACTATTGATGATACGCAACAATGTGGTCTTACCATAGCCATTAGGACTGGTCAAAACAGTAAAATCCTCACCTTGGCAGCTGAAATCTATATCGTAATTATATAATCCGAAAAGACCTTTTACTTGTAAACGTGTTATTTTCATCGCTCCGATGTTATCAGTTGATGTTATACATTCTGGCCAAAGTATTGCGTAGCACTTCGTTTACGGTGAACTGGCCATCAAGATGCACATTCTTGTTACCGTCAGATTGTACTACCACTTTATAATCTGGATAATCTTCACCTTTTGATTGGTTATTCTCCCATTGCATGGCACGTAAATTTGCCTCATCGTCTCCACCGCCAAGCGATTGAGGATAGACATGGTCAATTTCCCATCCATAGATAGAATTGCGTTGACCATAATGGTTACGAATAATCCATGCACCGCATGCATCTTTACGGAACTGATTTGGATCGAAATTGTCCACTTTCTGGGCTTTCTCCCATACACTATTGATAATACTCTCGTCAAACATGTCAATAATACGTTTGTTTTATACTTAATTAGTATAACTATTTTGAAATCTGCGAAATTACAACTATTTCTGAAACAATATGACTATTCAACCATTTTAATTAATGATTATTACGAAAATCGTCATTTTTTAATCGCATAAAACAAATTCCCTTTTAACTCGAAGTCAATAATTCTGCTTACCTTTACGAGTAATGCCACCATCCCGGTCTCCCCAGTTTGAAATACTTGCCAGTCGCCACCTGGCATACCTATACTTTCGAGAAACCCGCGGGTTTCTGGCATGGTGTAGTATTTCATAATAATGTCTTTAATAATAATATCTTGTATTCTTTCTAGGCCATATTTCTTTGATAATTCTTTCTGTGTATTTCCCAAATCCAGGTCCAAATGCAGACTGACTTAATTGTGGAGAATTCCATTCAATAATAACGGGATCGCCTTCTTCGTCAATGGCAACATCCCATCCAATCAAGTTAAAGAAAGGTAACTGATAATGCAATTGTTTAACAGTTTCTATAGCCTTGTGGTAAGACGGAATTTCAAATCCTTCCAAAATAGTTCCTGAATCCGTCTTTTCAACTTTATCATCCGAATAACCACCAAAAGCATATTTTCCTAACTTACCATCCTCTCCAATAATAGTGCTAATTCCTCCAGCACCTTGGTTGTCAATAACCTCGCCGCTTCTTCCAATTCTCACAACAGAATAAATCAACAAAATCTCCATATCCGAACGATAGGTAAGTATTCTAAGTGTATTTACAGAAGTCGCATTAAGCTGATTCATTTTCTCATGTTGCTTAAGCCTCTCCTGTATCTGAAAATCACTGCCATAAGCATCAAAGAGCTGTTCGATTGTCATTCCATTAATATTTGTCTTTCCATTATTCACCTCAAGACCTTTGATGCCTTTTCCACTATAGCTCAACACCGGTTTAATAATAGCATAATTGATATTTTGACATAAATCAATAGCCTCTTGTTTTGAAACAGGTTTGTTTTCATAATAGAAATAACCGTTCATCCTTTTGAGAATAGTATGTGGATGTTTCACATTAGGAGCTAAAATATCTATCATATTTTTATCTTCATACGCATCATGATATGCCATATTATTGGCTTTTGGAAGCAATTCTGCATGATAGAGACTTTTAGGAATATACTTTTTTGAATAAATACCAGTACGTGAATAAAAATACTCATGACAAATAAGAGTAACTTTTTTTCCAATCATACTTTTGTAAAAACTTTGTATTTCCTTTTTTTGTTCTTTCGTGAGTTTCTTTTTCTCCGAAAGTTCATTATAGCTGTTTCTAATAAGTGTGTCTTGATATTGATAGGCATGCCTTATTCTCAATTTACACACAATCTTTTCAAATAGTTTAAATGCATTCATGATGAATAGAGTTTAATTCTGATATTTATTTTTTATTCTGTTTACCAGCTTGTTGGAATCTGATGGAATGCAACAAGATATTTCTTCTTTGGTCATTCAACAAAAGACATCTTAAAACATCATCATTCGTAAAGTCTCTTTTTCTTATTTTATTATACCAATGTTTTATAACCAATAAAGTGCATTGTGACAAGCTGTTTGGATGAAATGTTTTGTCAACAATTTGCATTTCTTTTCCGAGCCCTAACTGTTTACATACTTTCTTAAAATAAGTATGGTATTCTTCTTTGTTAGAAAGATAACGACATATCTGCTCATTATGCTTGTTTCTTTCCATAGTGTGGTCGATCTCAATGCCAATGTTATCGACATTTTTTGTATTCACCACTTCCCATGATAGTTTTCCATCAGCAATGTCTAAGACAACGCACAGACCTTCATACCAATGCGGATTACTTGCCCGAAAATCGTATGTTGCTTTGCTATTGAAAAGGAAATTGCCAAGACTATAGAATATCGGTTTCCCTTTGTATTCTTCCCAGCCCTGAGGACAATGCGGATGAGCTGCTATTACACCATCGGCACCATAGTCGATAAAATCGCGATAACGGGCAATAGTCTCAGGCATAGGTACATCAATGTATTCAATTCCATCATGTGGCAAAATAAAAAGGTAGTCCACAACCTTTTTTGCCTCCATGATATCATGATTCACACGCAAATCATTGATGTAGGCACAGCCTAAACCATCCAGTTTGGTTACATCATCAAACACGCCGGTATAGGCCGCAAATGAAAGAGCGAGAAAACCTATTTTTACCCCTTGCACTTCCACTATTTTTACTCTATAGGCCTCTTCGTAAGTACCAGCGCCAAAAGCGGCATCACCCAATGCTGTTTTGGTTTTCTTAAAACCCTCATCTTCCCAATCAAAAGCATGGTTGTTGGCCTGCGAGAAAAGATTGAATCCCAAACCGCGCAAAAAGTCTGGAGCATCATCGTTTTGAAAAAAACGTTCTCTACCTTGTGGAGGCAATTTTACTTCAGGTTTTAAAGGCACTTCAAAATTCACCACTTTCAAATCACAGGATTGAATCAAATTTTTCAATTCATCCGATACGGTGATCTTTGACGTGGACGGCTTAGAGCAAAAGTCGCCTGCGAAGAAAATCTTTACATCATTCATAATTCAAAACCATGGTAATAAAAACTACAATTGATTTATTTCGCTTTGATAAAACATTTTTTATCCCTAAAATGCTATTTATCAATCAAATCAAAATATTTTTCAATATGTTTCAGTCCTCCCACAGCCGCCTGTGTTCCTGATACTTCCCACAAGCTGTTGCCTTCAATAAACGTAGGACCCTCTGGGGTTATTGAAATATCCCAACCTACCGAATGGATTCTATATAGTTTCGAATGTAATTCTTTTGCCATTTCAACAGCTTCTTTGAAAAATGGGATTTCAAAGCCTTCAAAAACAACACCATTGTCTGGTTGCTGATAAACAATCTTTCCATGAGGCGGCTTGATGATACCTTTTTTCATCAATTTTCCCGTATTCAAATCAATGCCAACAAATATACCACCCTTAGCACAGTTGTCAACACAGCTTCCCTCTCTTCCAACACGCAGTCCGGCCCTAACAGCAATGACTTCTTCGTCTGGAGTAAGCAAGGTTACTAAACGTATCGTATTCACTGCTGTCGAACACAATTTGTTCAATTCAGGATGCTGTTTAATCCTTTCCTGGATGATGTAATCTGAAGTGGTAAATGTCTTTAATATCTCATCTGTTGAAGGAACCAATTCGTTGTTGACATATACTTTTGAGTCTTGAACCTTGATAGCGAAAGCCCCATTCCCTAATTGCCCGTCAAACTGTTTCGCAAAAGCATCCATGTCATGATTGAGAATTGTCGAAATCTGTTCGCCATCATGATATTCATCATAAAACAATTTTCCGTTTCTCGTGTAATAGAGAATTTTTGGGGTTGGGAAATTTAAACTTTTAAGAAAGAGGTAAAAATAAAATTTGTCTGTAACTATACAATTGGCAGAGACTATCCTTTTTTCATAATCAAGATAGTTGTTGTTTTTATAAATTTTGTTAAAAAACGCTGGTTCGAATACAATATATTCATCACAAATTTTCTTGCGATCCATGCTTTTTCTGTCAAACCCATACAAATAATAATACTTTTCCCATCCTCCGAATTTCCAAATGAAGCATAATTGATCTCTGAAAACCTGCCATGTTGACTTATGGGGTTCGTCTGGATAATAAGATTTCTGTTTACAAATCGACTTTATCCTAAAAATCAGTATTGCTGTTTCTGTTACTTTTGATGTTTTTACAAAGTTTTTCATATAATTATGTTGTTAAATTAATTACTTAAATAAACTTCCATTTAACCAAAATGATTGATTCTACCTTTTTCTTATTCCAATCTTGCGCAAAAAAGCCTTGCTGTATTTTTCAATAGATACAATAATAGGATAAGGAGAGTATCTAAGCAATTGTTTTCTATCTCTTAAAATAGAATCTATCTTCTTATCATTATAAAATGAAATGATTCCGTCTTCACTTTCTCTCGTAAGTTTATAAAAAGAACGAGGTCTTTTCTCACCTAATTCAGATATAACAATCATCCCCACTCTTCCTAAGGGTTTCCATTTTTTATATGTCACACATTCCACATATGGATACCCATCAGTAACGGGTAGGGAAGAAAGGTCGATAAGCTCTTCTGGATAATAAGTCGAACGAGGCTTTGTTAACAACCTGTCTGGGAACAAAAAATTACCCATACTATAGGCGACAGAGGTATTTTTATAATTTACCACTGGCTGAACACGATGAGGATGGCTACCAAGGATTAAATCTGCACCAGCTTTTATCATTTTCTTGGTCGTCCTATAAACATTCGGTGTTGTAACCCAAGTATGTTCCTTTCCCCAGTGACACAAAACAACCACATAGTCGTTTTGTTGTTTGTATTTTTTGATTTCTGATACCACATAATCATCATACATTGGATTGACTCCCGGATCTGTCTCTGTTGCATACGGACACCAGCCCACCGTTTCAAATCTCCAATCGCAAAAAGCCAAAAAAGCAATCTTCTTGTTGTCAACTATTTCTATCACTGGAGAACTTGCTTCTTCAATATTATTTCCTGCGCCAATATGTTTAATCCCCAATTCATCAAGCAATTGGATGGTGTGCTTTGCTCCGTCTATTCCAAGGTCAAAATAATGATTATTGGCTAAGCTAACAATATCAAAGGAGAGTTGTTTTAGTTTGTTTAGGTCTTCGTCTTTGGCATAAATTACAGCACCATTACGTTTCATTTTCTCTTCATTGAAGTTTGGCTCGTTTCCAATAGCTGTTTCCAAGGTACCCACTCTAAAATCAGCATCTTGTAAAACCTCAAGAACTTCTTGAGAAACGTAACCTGCATTTACACCTGATAGAATACCACCAGGCATAATATCGCCAACCGAAATTATCTTAACCATTCGAATAAATTTAATATTTATAGAATCGAGTGTTTTTCTCTCTTTTAACAACAGACAATATTTCTTCTGTATATTCCCCAAACGCTGGTCCATGTGCCACTTGACTCAACTCGGCAGCCCTATTCCATTCTATCATTACAGGATCTCCATTCTTATCAACAGATATATCCCAGCCTATCAAATTAAAATATGGCAATCTTTCATGCAGGCTTTTAACAAATTCTAATACTGACGGGAACGCTGGTATTGAATAATTATCCAATACAACACCCGAATCCGTTTGAGGCATAGTTTTCTCTTTGGGGTTTCCAAATGCCACTCCTTTAATCCGTCCAGTTTGAAGATTTATATCCGCCTTTATGCCACCTGCTGTTTCATTATCTACAACTTTCCCTTTCCTACCAATACGGATAACTGCATATAGAATCTTTATTTCATCATTACTTCTATATGACAACACTCGTATTGTGTTTACTGATGTTGGATTCAGTTTTGCCAAATCAGGATGTTGTTCGAGTTTTTCCTGTATAATGAAATTCTTTTTGTACTGAAGAAATAGATTCTGCAAAGATGTATTTAATTCAGGTATATATCCATTCTCTGTATGAAATAGTTCCACACCAACGCCCCAATGCCCCTCTAAGGAAGGTTTAATTACCGCATTATCAAGATTGTTGCATACATTAAGAGCTTCTTCTTTTGTTATCGAATGCTTATCGTCAAAAAAACAACCATTCACATTTTTTATTATTGTCCGAGGACGGTTAAAGCCAGGAAATAAAGTGTCATAAAAACCTTTATCCGCATAAGGGAGGCCAAATTTAAAGGTATTAAGTCGATATAATATCTCCGAGTTATATATACTTGCTGGTATGTATTTTTCAGAATATAACCCATTTCTAGAATAAAGATACTGATGCCAATAAGTTGGTACCTCTCTACCAAAATGTTTCTTGAAATATGCTTTGATATCCGATTCTTGACCTTTGGTAAGCGGTTTCATCGGACATAGTTGCATCGATTTTTTAATCTCACGCTCAAATTTTTTTTCGATTTGGTTTATTTTACGTTTTTGCTTAATGGCTTTTATTTTTTCTTTCATATCAATTTGGATTTACTTATTATCAGAATGATTTCGGCAAATAATTATATTTGCTCGTAAACTGCGAAGAATGTAAAACCTTTTTATTCAACTTCATGCCAGGACAGAAGCTCAAAGCTCCCAGATTTTTTTAGCATTTGGATTTGTTGCAACATGGGTTGTCTGTCATGTTCAAGATATGATGGACTGTTATCCAAAAACACTCCATTTTTATAGTGAGGATGACAGTATAATTCAACAATTTTGCAATCCTTAAACGAATCCCTTTTTGACAAATAGTAATCAATATTGGTGGCAGGAATATCTTTGACGCGTGGATTCCAACTGAGAATCCGACATCTTTTGAATACCTTATTGTTCATTTGGATTTGGTGTACGCCAATATATCTGACTGTTTTAATGTTATGAAAAATGGTAAACAAGTTGAGTGCTACGGAAACGGGATACGTCAAATTATACCATAAATGAAAGTCAATATGCTTATAATCAGCCCGTCCTTGTGTCACTTCCTTGAACTTCTTGTATTGAGCAACCAATTCGCGATAAACAATTCTCCATTTTCTGACGTCAGAAAATTTGTGTGGCAACCCTTTGTATTTTTTGAACTTACCGTCTTTACAAAAAAACGGATCTTGTCTCATAGTTTCAGTGAGAGGAATATCATCAGAATCTTCTTCCAATAAATTTGCAGAGAAATTCACATGCAAATGAATATTCTCTACATATCCACCTTTGTTGATATAATCTACAGCTTCCTGAAGATGCTTACCTGTTACAATTAAGCCAGCAGAACAAATTAGCCCTTGTTTGAACGAATCATCGATAGCTCGATTCCGTTCAACACTTTTTCCAAAATCGTCCGCATTTAGTATTATCTTCATCAATGTTCATATTTGAAAACGTACTATAAAATCTAATTAGCATACATCCTCCCAAGCAACAAACTCCAAATTCTCCAATTCCTTTAGCTTTTGAATGTGTTCAATTAAAGGTTGACGGTCATGTTGAAATAAGGAGGGCGTGTCATCAAGCAAAATTCCATCTTTGTAATTAGGATGACAATATAATTCAAAAACTTCTTCCTTAGGTATAGATTTGTATTTTGTAAGATAGTAATCAATGCTTGAACAAGAAATCGATTTTACCCGAGGATTCCAGCCAATAACTCGGTATATCATGTATTTGGAAAGATTCTTATTATGCATTGAAATAATCCGTACTGATTCTATCTTATATTTCCTAGTGAACACATTCAATGCAATGGAAGCTGGCCACGTCAGATTGTACCACAAATGAAAGTCAACATGTTTGTAGTCGGCTTTTCCGTTGGTTACTTCTTTGAATTTGTCATATTGGGCAACCAACTCATTATAAATTAATTTCCATTTAACTACACTTTTCGGATTGGTTGGTAATCCTTTATAATTTTTAAACTTTCCATCCACACAAAAAAACTTATCTTTTTTCATCGCCTCCGTAAGTGGAGTGTCTTCAGAACCTTCATGTAGTAAATTAGCTGAAACATTAAAATGAATATGAATATCGTTCACATAATCTCCATTATTGATATAATTCACCGCATCTTGCAAATACTTGCCAGTTACAATCAAACTAGCAGAACGAATCAACCCCATCTTAAATGCATCATCAATGGCTCGATTTCGTTCTGGACTCTTTCCGAAATCGTCCGCATTTAGTATAATCTTCATCATTATTTAAATTTAATAATCACGCTATATCACTTTTGGGTCTTTTTCTTGTTTCTTTCCCAAACCCTGAACTTTGCGGGAATGATAGTCAAGAAATAAGTATATGCCTCTGGTTTGAAAATAAAAGACCAGCCCAAATATATAATAGCATACACACCTGCTTTTACCAATCCGTCCGGATACATACTCAGATGAAGCAAATGACCAACCCCATAACTTGCCGCAGCAGCAATAAACGAAACTATGGCCACGGGAAGCAAATCACCAATTTGTCGCCAAAACTTATAGCCAACATGCTTAGAAACAAGACTAATATTCACAAAATAGGAAAACCAATAATTAATGATTACACCAGCTAACAATCCCTTCATACCAAAAAATACTAATCCCAATACGACAGCACCGATACCTACTGCACGTTTCAACAAGGTCCAAACAAACATGGTTTTACTCTTTCCAATGGCTGAAATGGCTTGTAAATTCACCGCTTGCAAACACCCTGCAAGTCCAGCAAAACAAAGCACCTGAAAATAGGGCACACTCTGCACCCAACGATCTGAATATAACAGAACAAAAATTGGTTTAGCACAGAGCAACAATATGAACATTAAAGGGAAAGTAACATATGCCAAGGTCATTGTCAACCTTTTTATCATATTTGAAAGAGCAACCTTATTGTCTTGCACTTCAGCATAAAGAGGAAAAGTAACCTGTGTCATAATGCTAGAAATACTGGTTGAAGCCAATTTTTCAGTTCCTTCAGCTTTTGCATAATAGCCCATAATAGAGGCATTATAAAACCTTCCTATCAACAATCCTTGAATCTTTTGGCCAAACTCATTAATAAGATGCGTTAGGAACATATAAAACCCAAAGCTAAACAATTCCTTGAATGACTTCCATGAAAAGGTCCAACTGGGTCGCCATTTGATATAAAACCAAAAAACAATAGCAGGAATTGCTGCTGTAATCAGATACTGCGCCACCAAAGCCCATACTCCAAAACCTTTATGCGCCATAACTATAGTAACAGTTAATGCAATAATGGAGGTGGAAATTGAAACTATTGATAATATTTTGAAATTCAGTTTTTTTCTCAACTGATTCTTCTGTACAATATTAAACGCATAAATAAACAGCACCAAACCTTGTACTCTTAGCACGTTACACAATAGAGGTATTTTATAGAAACGAGAAATGGCAGGAGCACATATAAACAATATGGTATACATTAATGCCGCCATGCCCAAGTTCCAAAAGAAAATAGTGGAATAATCCTCTTGAGTAGGTCGTTTTTTCTGAATCAAAGCCGAACCAAAACCGCCATCAATAAAAGCCTCTGCTAACACCATAAAAATGAACAACATGCCAATGCAACCATAATCAAATGGTGTAAGCAATCGAGCAAGAATAATACCTGAAATGAAGTGGATGAACATAAACGAGTACTTCTGCAACGCTGTCCATACCATTCCGGAGGCGGCTTTTTGTTTTAGGTTTTTTGCCATGATTTAGTTAGGGGGTCAAAATTGGATGATATATTGTGTTGATTTGGGAGTTTTTTGGCTATTGGCTGCTGGCCACTGGCTATTGGCAGCTCAATGATAGAAATAAGCTCTCAAGCTTTTCGGTAAGCTGCCAGAAGCCAGAAGCTAGAGGCCAGAAGCAGCCCTATTCAAAGTCATTGAACTATGGTGTCGTGTCGTTAATGTAAAACATAACTATTTCTCATTCTCATGCATGTTTTGGGCATGGCAGGCGTCAACAATGGTTATAGCGTCACCATCGATAGTATATGCAAAATACCACTTGTCGGTATTCGCCATAAAGTAACCCTCCCATCGGGAAATTGTAGGCTTTCGACGTAAGAGTGTATGCTCTATTTGATAAATGGAATCTGCGGCTTCGTCAATGTTCTTGTGCATCAGCTCTTCGGAGTATGTATGCTTATATTTTTTTGCAACATTATGATAAAAAGAGTTGATCTTTCTGGCACACTGCTTTTTGACACGATACTTCATGGCAAAGCGTATTCTTTTCTGACCGTCTCGTGCAACATCAAACGCAGTTCTTCAACATCCATCGTATCGGCGTTCTGTGATACTATTTCCTCCATCATCAAGTCCACCCTATGCTGAAGCCATTTGCCTATACTTTCACGGCTTGTAAGGCTGGGATTGATCTGTCGCATCGTTGCTTCATCTATATTTATCGTTACCGTACACATTGTTTTATTGTTTTCTTATTCTGCAAAAATAGAAATTTTTTACCAAATAACCGTTTTTATAGATACTTCTGCAACGCTGTCCACACCATGCCGGAGGCGGCTTTTTGTTTTAGGGTTTTTGTGACATTGTTTTTTAGGGGTTCAAAATTGGATGATATATTGTGGTGATATGGGAGTTTTTTGACTATGACTAGTGACTATGACTATGACCACTTTTATTTAGTGTATAGGCTTCTTGACTTCGTTTATGCGGTCTTTGGCATGAGTCATTGTATTATTGTCACGTGTATTTATTTAAAGTTTAAAGTTTAAAGTTTAAAGTTTAGAGTTTAGGGTTTAGAGTTTAGAGTTAGTTGAAAGTTTAGAGTTTAGAGTTTAGAGTTTAGGGGTTAGAGTCAGTTGAAAGATTAGTGTTGATAGTTGATAGATTTATTTGCAAGATGTTTGTGAGATATTTTGCTCAAAAGTTTATCAAAAATCATTTCTTTCCAAAAAAGGTGTTCATCTCTTCGACAGTCAAGTTACCACTGGCGATGATACGCTGAGGTGAGACCATGAGGGCAGAGCTTGTTGTTCATTTCTCTTTACCACACAGAATCAACGAATTGCACGGATAGCAACTCCTCAATCGTGCATATTTTGGGCGTGGCAAGCATCCACAACAGTGACGGTTTCGCCATCGAAGGTGTAAGCAAAGTACCATTTGTCGGTATTGGCCATGTGATATTTTGCCCAATGTTTCAAATTAGGTTCGCGACGCAAGAGCGTTCCCTCAATATTGTAAATAGACATTAGCGCTTCATGGACGTTACGTTTGTAGTCAGCTTTATCGTAAGTGTGGCGATACTTCTTGGCAACATTGCCATAAAACGTATAAATCTTTCTTGCAGCACGAGGCTTTATGACGTATTTCATATCAGTCTTGTGCGTAGATGTAATCTATCTCCTTCTCAATGGCGTCGTACAGCTCTTCGGGTGTCATATCGCACTCCGGTAAAGGATGCATGGTGCTATAATCCCGAAGACAGGCCACCTCCACTTCGTCCAGTCCGGCCTCGCGGGCGATATTGTCCCAGCTGATTGAGAAATCGCGAGCGGTGGAACGCCATGCCACATCGTGTGACTTTTCCTTAATTTCATCGTATGATAGAGCAGCATATTTTTCGATGGCCTCTGACATGGCCTCCTGCTCATTGGCAGAGAGTTTGTTAAGGTCTGCATCTTGCAATGGGCGCACGTACATCCAGTTCTCTACCTGGAAATACTTACTTAAACCCTCCATGTCAGGCAGATAAGAATCGCCGCGAACAATCTTCAGCATGTCGTAAAGCCGAGAAGGCACAGGGCCTGCCTCCATGGCGATATAGGTGTCACCCGTGATGGGACGCCCCCAATCGGCCAGATGCTGACGATCGGCGAAATATATAATCTTGAATATCTTATGGAAATCCTTGCGTTGCACACGGTTGGCCACATAAAGCAATGCATTAAGTGACTTTTCCTTATCAAACTGAACTTGCATACTTCTTTTCGGTTTAATCTGTTTGCAAAATTACATATAATTACCGCTTCCCGCAATGGATACGGCCACGACGTTCGTTCAAAATTGGATGATATATTGTGTTGATATGGGAGTTTTTTCGACTATGACTAGTGACTATGACCATGACCGCTTTTATTTGGTGTAGAAGCTTATTGGGTTTGTTTATGCGGTCGTTGGCATTGTCCTATGGTTTTGTGTCTTTAATTATAAGTTTAGAGTTTAGAGTTTAGGGGTTAGAGTTTAGAGTTTAGAGTCAGTTGAAAGAGTTTTAAGTTTGGTTTATTGTTACAATGTAATCGAGCTTAAATAATTCAAAAATTCTTTCACGTTCTTGAAGGATATTTCCTGCGTTTGCGAGGGGATCACTTTGGCGCGAACTTGAGTACGGCTTACGGCATCGAGAATGGTCTTGATGTCTTCGGGTACGTTGGTAAGTTCAACCTGAAAGGCATTGGTCGTAGGACTCTTCAAGAAGAGGTTGTAAAACTCATCGATGAAACTGCGAGTTGCAAACTTCACGCCTTGGAAATCCAACACAACCTCTTTCTCTTCGCTATTTTCAATCAAAAGCTTTAAATCTTGTGCCCTCATCCTTGATTTTAAATCAGGAGATAGAATCTGGGCAATATCTATTGTTTTCATACTATTCTATATAATTGATGTAATTAAAAACTGAAGAATTTATTGGTATACGCAACGCAACAACCGTTCCATTCCAACGCAAACCATCAGGCACGCTGTACACGTTATCATGTCCTGGGCTCTTCACATAGATACAACTTCCCGATATCATCAGATACTGTCCATCAAGACCTTCCACTAACATTCGTTTTGAGGTTTGGATGCCATATCCGCGATTCTCGGCTTCAGGCAAATTCTTACTTGAGATTCCCCTGTTGGCTGCTTTAATAGCCTCCAGGTCAGAAACAATTTCGTTGTCGGCAAGTTTCATGTAACTTCCCAACAAAGTAACACCATTATCAGCCATGCAAATGTCAAGATAGCCTTTTCTTGGATAAGCCTGAGCGATGATATATCCTCGTTCGGATTCAGAGTGTTCTGTAATATTATCAAGGGTCTCCTCCACCATATACTTCAAACCCATAGCCACATTCGGACGAATATTCAACTGTCGTATAAGGATGTTCTCTACAACGGATGAAATAGCCTCTTTATCATCCATGTTCTTGCCTGCCGCAAAACTAATGATGGGTATATATGTCTTCGTTGAATACCTTTCCATTGTTGCCAAGAACTCTGTCTGACGCATTTGGTCAGGCTTGATACCACCATTGCTAATCCCTATCGTATTGAGATAATCTGGCACATTCCTTAGCATGACCCTTCTTCCGCATCCAGCAAGGTAAACTATCAACGATAAAGCACATACTGGTGTAATAAAAAATGTGTCACCAAAGTCTATGATTGCCTCTTCCTCCTCTGATAACATCTCTACTTGAGACATTATACGAACTACAGGAACTAATCCGTCCAGTAACCGGTTATCACTCACATTGATAAGTTCTTTAACAACCATAATACTTTACAACCTGCTTCTCAAAAACAAACCGCTCTTTGGCTTCATTTTTTTAATTCATTTCCCAATGCCACAACCCTCGCAGAAAAACCTTCAGCCGCAATGGCATCGAATATTTCTTGAAGGGGATTCATGTTTTTGCAGCTAATAGTTAGTGCATTTATTTCTTAATGTGCAAAAGTTTTATGATTTTTATTAGTCAGCATACAAGCGTGCCTTTTGCAACTGTGCCTGTTTGTAACATCTCGTCTCTGTAATGCTCTTATTTGCCTTTTGCAAAATCGGTCAAATAATCGAATCTTGGCGTCAAAACACCGTCTTTCAGAATCATCGAACGATCAATCACATCGGAATGCTCGCCCTTCAGCAATGGCTCAAACACGTGTTTGGTCAACATCTCTCCGAAATAGGCACTGGTATCCATGGCCAAGGCATTGGGACAGGTGTCCACCGCCATCACGGAGATGTTGTTGGGTGACGAGAAAGCAGGTTCGTCTTGCTCGGTCATAGGATTGTAGTCATAGTAAGGATCATCATGCGTGGCAGGACGGACTGTCGACTTAATGCTACCCTTGATGTCGCAAGTCACATCGCCAATCATGCGGATGCGCATATCCTTGTTGCGCAAATCTTCCTCGCTCAGATACACCGGTGCCTCAGGTCCCCAGAAGTGGGCGCACACCAGCACATCGGTTTTCTTGGCCCAACGCATGAAATTGCTTTCGTATGCCTTGGCATTGTGCGTGAAATCGTTCCACGAGAAGGCGGCACCATCCTTGCGCTTTACCAAACGGTCTACATCGGCGAAACAATAGGACAAGCGGTCCACCGAATCACAGGAAAGATACTCCTCTTCCGTCAGCTTTTGGGCACCGATGTTATCCAACACATATTGTGCACCTTGCGACACACGGCCTGCGCCAGTCACAAACAGCTTTATTTTCGGCAATTCAATACCTTTCAATGATTCCAACAACTGGGTGAGCGTGAAACGGCGGTCAGGCTTGGGCAATTCATAGAGCTTGTGCTTCAAGCCATAGCCACGCAGGGTGTAATAGGCACCCACCACGCCAGCCCACCAGCCGAAGGCACAAACGCGGATGCCCTTGTCGTCGACCAGATACTCATAGTCGCAGAAGGTGATATGCTTCTGCATGAAGGCCTGCAACAGCGGACGGTTGTATTCCTGCATCTTGGCGATGTGGCCGAAAAAGAAGTAGTGCTTGTTCGGAATCAAGCTTTCGATCTTGGCCTCCTTGATGCCGAAAAGGATGTCGCAGTCCTGCAGATTGTCAACCACTTTCACACCTTCGGCGCGATATTCGTCATCCGAAAAGGCACGGATGTCGCTGGCTTGCACCACGATTTCGTGTTGGGGGAATTGTCTATTCAATTCTGCCACCTGCTTAGGGGCGAGGGCCACGCGGTTATCCACCGGGGTCTTGGTTTCTTTGATGATACCTATTTTCATGATTTTTTAATTATGCAGTTTGTAATTGATATTCATTCGAATAATAATCTCTCTGTTTGTCTCCACCCAATATATACATACCAATGATGGCAATAGTTAGCCATAAAGGAGTAGTTAACAAGTCTCTGACCAAAAAAGCTACAACCACTATTGTGAAAAAGACAAATGATGCTACAGATATATTGTTCAAAAACAATATGACCATAAATAATAGTACAATAGAAAGCCCCACTATACCATGATTAACGATGAATTTTTTATATCCAGAAGCTTGAATGGTCCAGTTATTCCCTTCAGTTAATTGGTCACGAGCACCAAAATACTTATCAGACGATTGCATCAGATTGGCATAATGAATCTCAAAATTATCGCCCGTCCTATTGTAACCCGAAATGGTATTGCTCTCTTCATTATATTCAAGACGGGAAATAATACGTACATAAATTGCAGTGTCTTCATTGGTGGAGAAATACCAATACAATCCACCTAAAAGTGATAAAGTCATCACCATAATGGGAACCTTATATCTACTATTGCTACGAGTCAATTGATTGGCCACTATCGAAAAAAGTAACAAACCATAAGCAATCAAAGAAAAAGACATAATGATTGCCACCAACATAATAATGTTTCTAAAGCGGAAAATCCTATCGTTTCGAGTGTTAAGATGAAAAAGAAATACACAAGGGGTTGCCATCTGACCTGGTTCCAAAAAAACACTCGAAAAACGTTCAAAATCACCTCCCATATTAGCTTGGGTGGTAAAGAAATAATAATCGTAATAAATATGATAACCATTAGAATGGTAAATCGGTCCTGTGTATGACAAAGGGAATCCAATCCTATACAATATCCAACCAAAAATAGAAACGACAAGAATAAAGACAAAACAATTTGTGATGGCTTTCAAAAGGTATTCCATCTCATCGACAGAAAGTAGTACCACCATGCTCATAGAAAAAAACAAAAGGATATTATAAAAAGTCGAAAACAAGTTGGTTTGTAAAACAACAATAGTCATAAATATGTAAACAAACCATACGAATATCCAACCGATTTTTCCTTTAGAGAAACACACTCCTTTTTGTGTCATCTTAATAAAGGCAAATCCGCAAACCAAAACATACAATAATGGTCGGGGAACGCTCATCAACCATGACACCTCTGCTGTTGCATATACCAAAAGGCACATGCTAAACACATACAATTTAGTTAACAGGTCAGGTTTCCAAACTTGTTCCATACTATTAGTCTTACTAGTATTACTTCTAGTCGTAAAAAATTTAGTGTGAATAATGTACCAAGTCCACAATCTTCATCTCCTTGCTCGGCTCGAAATACATTGCACCCCAAGCCAATCCTGTGCCAAAGCCACAGGCAACCACTTTTTTGCCACCAATATCATTCTTCAATTTATTGACAATCATCAAAGGAATTGTGGTTGAAGAAGAGTTGCCAAAGTCGGCAATGTTATACGGACAATGCTCATCGTCAACCTTCAGACGCTTTTGGATAAGCTTGTTGATCATCTTGTTGGCTTGATGGATAAGGAAATAGTCTATGTTTTCCTTCGGAATTTCATAATGTTCCAACAAGTTTTTGATGCACTTGGGAGCGGTGTGCATAGCGAAAGAGAGAATGTCGTCGCCTTGCATGTCGGCGTTCAGATTGTTACGCATGATCTCATCCTTACACATGTGATATTCAAAGGAAGCTGGGGTTACGGGATTGCGATAACCACCATCAGGGATGATAAGCGACTTGAAATTGCTGCCATCAGAATGCATACTGAATAACAATGGCTTGGCGTTTTCCTTAAACTCCAACAAGGTAGCTGTGCCAGCATCGCCTGCCAGCAGGTTCACGCGGTCGTATGGCGATTTGGCTTTTGTAGAAGTTTCGCCCACTAGCAATAAGCCTTTCTTCAATTTACCTGCACTCATCATAGATGACATCACCGAAAGACCGTAAATCCATCCTGGACAACTCATAGTGATGTCGAAACTCAGGCAATTCTGAGAAAGACCCAAACGATGTTGGAGAATGCAAGCCGTTGCGGGGAAAATATAGTCAGGAGTTTGGGTAACCATAATGAGGCACTCTATCTCCTCTTTGTTCCACCCTGCTTCAGCGATAAGCTTTTCCGCTGCGCATAGGCACAAATCCGATGAACAGATACCGTCTTCGGCAATGTAGCGGCGCTCCACTCCTGTCGTCTCAATATATCTTTTGAGTTCTTCCTTGTCCTCAATCAAGTCGGAATCCTTGTTTTCCACCATCTTTGGAGGCACGCAGGCAGCGATGCCCGCAATGTTCACGTTCTCAATCTTTAAAAATGCCATGTCGTTTTAATTCAATTGCTTATAATTAATTTTTCCCGACTCAAAGCGCGGGATGGCTTCAATGCAGTTGACCTCAAACAAGGTGGAAATCAGTCCCGTCTTTTCGGAAATCAATTTCTTAACCTCATCCTTGAGTTCTGCTTTGGTAATATATATTTTCATCTTGGAATCGTCGCCCGTGCAGGCACACTCGATGCCAAAATGCTCTGAAATAATTCTCTCGCATTGATCGAGGCTGACACGTAAGCCGAACAATTTTAAGAAACGTTTCATGCGACCCACGATGTAGAAACAGCCGTCCTTATCCATCTTGGCAATGTCGCCTGTGTGATATACGCCACAGAACTCGTCACCTGCGGTCAAGTCTTCAATGCCCGTAGCATAGCCCATAGTGACATTCGATCCTTCATAGATAAGCTCCCCCTCGATATTGGGTTCGAGTATTTGTTGGCCATTTTCGTCAACCAAATACAGATTTCCTTCAGGAATAGCTTTCCCGATACTTCCTGTTTTCTGAACCGCCCGTTCAGGAGAAAGGAAGGCCAAACGGGCAGTGGTCTCGGTTGTCCCGAATGTAGCGAAGAAGCGTTTGCCCTTTTCCTCCGCATAGTTAGCGAAAGCAGCAAATAATGTATCGGACAGTTTGCCTCCACCTTCTGCCATAGTGGTGAGATAAGGCAAATCCATCTTCTGAAAACGCAAGCGATTCAGAATCTCATAGCTGAAAGGCACACCTGTAAAGTTGGTGCCTTTCTGTTCTTTGATGAACTGCCAATATTTGGGATTCATCAAGTTGGCTGCCACCAAAAGCACCGTTGCACCCGCATGAAGGTGGCTGCAAATCACATTGAGACCCATGGTATACTGCATGGGCAAGTCGATAATGCCACGCTCATCAGCAGTCCAGCCGAAGGCTTGGGCCACATTTTTGGCGTTGTTCTCTACATTGCCATACTTGTGACGCACTAATTTGGGGCTTCCTGTAGTTCCAGAGGTCGTCATCAGCAGCGACAATTCGGGGTGCATCTCAGGGGCTTTTTCCCCTGTCTTGCATAGGACATACTCCTTGTAATTCAAGATGACCTCGAAGCCGAAATCAGCGATTTTGCTCTCAGGCATCCAATAATAGGACGGATGATAGGTCTCGCGCAGATTGTCGAGCAGTCCACGGTCGATGGCGGCGTTGATCAAAAGACAAACGTCTTTGTTTTCGTACAATGCCACAAAGCCGGCCAAAGAACCCACTTTGTTCTCACAAAGACAAAACACCAACTCGCGTTTTGGCAAGGTCGTGGACAATTTCTGGCCCAACTCCACCAGTTCACCGTAGGTCAATTGACCTCCTGAGTCGTCAATGGCTGCAAAAGCCGAGACGGGTTTTTTATCGATGTCGAAAAGCATCAAAGTTCGATATTGTGGTTCTTCAGAATGTCAAGACCCGCTGCGTAGGAATTGAAAGCCATCACCTCGTCAGGTTCGAACTCGAATCCGAAGGCATCCTCGATAACGGCAATCAGACTCATCTGACCGATGCTATCCCATTTGTCGACGCTGTCCATAGTTGCATTTTCAACTTCCTCCATCGGGATTTCAAGACCTTCCACGAAGGCGTTCTTGTATTTTTCAATGTTTGTCATATCTATATTTTATTTGTTGATTTCATTTTTGATTCTATCGGCTATTTGGGGTGCTGTCAGTCCGTGCTGTTCCCAGCAGTACCGCAATTCACCTAACTTGCAGAAGAAGTCGTTCACACCGATTCTGACCAAGCGAGGTGTGCCTGTCTTGTCAGACAAATACTCGGCAATGGCACCACCCAAACCACCTATAATACTATGCTCTTCCACCGAGACTATCAGTTTGGAAGATTTTATCGCCTTATCGATACAATCTGTATCCAAAGGCTTGATGGTGTGCATATCCACCACCGTGCAATTAATGCCTTGAGCCGACAGCTGTTCAGCTGCATCCAAGGCTTCGCGCACCATCATGCCCGTTGCAATGACAGTAACATCATCACCTTCACGCAACACGTTGGCTTTGCCCAACTGGAAGTCGAAGTCCTTGTCATAAACGATGGGACAATTCAACAAACCTGAAAGCCTTACATAAACCGGGCCTTTTACATCGTGTGCAGCAATGACACATTTGATGGCTTCAAGACTATCAGCCGCAGAAAGAATGGTCATGTTGGGCAATGCCCTTGCAAAAGTAATGTCCTCTGTGGCCCAATGCGATATGGAAAGCGTCTCCATGGCAAAACCAGCCGAATTGCCGACTAATTTCACATTGAAGTTATGATAAGCGAGGTTGTGACGCACGAACTCCAAGGCTCTAGTTACCACGAACTCAGCGTAAGTACAAGCATAAACGGCACGTCCGTCCTCGGAGGAGAGACCTGCAGCAATGCCAACCATACTCTGTTCGGAGATACCTGCGTTGATGACCCTGTCAGGGTAATACGTATAGAAACGGTCGAGACTGGCGATAGCCACGCTGTCGGCCACCACCACCCTCATATCTGGATCTCTCTTGGCCAGTTCCATCATTCCGATGCCGGCTGCGGCACCTTTCTGCCCTAATTTGGCGTATGCTTTTATCAATGCGGGATTAATGGCCATGTCTTATCCTTTCTGTATTTCTTCCACAGCTTGGTGATACTGGTTCTCATTCAGTACCGACTGGTGCCATGACTTGTTGTTTTCAATGAATGAAACGCCTTTGCCTTTGACCGTCTTGGCTATAATGGCGTATGGTTTGCCTTGAGGTTTGTGCGACAAGGCTTCAATAAGATGGTGGATGTCGTGGCCGTCGATGGTCACCGATTCCCAGCCGAAGGCTTCCATTTTCTTCTGCATGTCTAACTGAGCCATCAGTTCCTCTGTGTTGCCGTCAACCGACATGTAGTTACGATCGATGATGACCGTCAGGTTGTCGAGTTTGTAATGCGCTGCCGAGATAAAAGACTCCCAAACGGAGCCTTCCTCGCATTCGGCATCGCCCAACAAGCAATAGACATGGTACTTTTGCTGCGTCTGTTTGGCAATAATGGCCTTTCCTACTACAAATGACATTTCCATACCCAAGCTCATCGAGCCATATTCGTTGCCAATCTCCCTTTTCAACTGATGGCCCACTAACAAGCCGTCGTTTTCCTCAAAAGAATTCAGCACGTCAATGGGATAGAACCCCATTTCAGCTCTGGCAGGGAACTCAGCCAAACGAGCGTGTTCCTTTCCTGCGATGAAACGATCTCTGTCGTTCCACAAGGGATTGTCAAGGTCGTAGTTTAGTATGGTTCCGTAAAGAACGGCATATATCTCAATGCACGAAAGGCTACCGCTGACATGGGCGCCTCTGCTACCTGCGGCGAGGGCCATATCCATGGCATGAAGCCTCATCCGCTTGCATAATGCTTTGATTTCCTCTTCGTTGAGTCTTTTTCTGTTCATCAGCGACCTCCGTCCACTTTTATGATTTCTCCATTAATATACGAGGCTTGTTCCGAAGCCAAGAAAAGCGCCACTTGAGCTATTTCTTCTCTCTTGCCAAGCCTTCTCAAAGCTGATTCAGATGCCAATTTGGTGAGCATCTCGTCATTGTATTGATGAATCATTTCCGTCTCGATAGGACCTGGAGCGATAGAATTCACTCTTATGCCCATCGGTCCGAGTTCCTTGGCCAAGCATTTGGTCATCATCATCACGGCAGCCTTACTGCTTCCGTAAGCGATTTTACCAGGCTGAGGCTCTATTCCAGCGATAGACCCCATATTGATAATGGCACCCTTCTTTTGGCGTGCCATCTTTTTTGAGACCTTCTGAATGATTTGCAACATGGCGAAATAGTTCACCTCAAACAATTTACGGATGTCGTCCACTTTCGACATGCTCAACAGCCCGACTGTGGAAATGCCGGCATTATTGACAAGTACATCGATAGTTTCGTTTTCATCCAAAATCTGCTTGATGCCATTGTTCACGCTTTCGGTGTCGCTCATCTCGAAATAGATGGCCTTGATCCACACCCCGTTGTGTGAAGCGGTATCGTTCAGCCAAGCCTCGTGTTCTAATGTCGCTTTTCTCGCGCAAGCCCAAATGTTATAGCCTGCTACGGCAAAAGCTTCCACCATAGCCTTGCCGATGCCTCTGTTGCTGCCAGTGATGATTGCGTTCATAATTAACAGGTTAAGGTTTTACCACCATCAATAATCAAGGCATGACCCGTAATATAAGAGGAAGCATCAGAAAGCAGGAAGATGATGGCATTGGCAATCTCTTCAGGCTCAGCATAGCGCTTGAGTGGATAAGTCTGAATGTCTTTCGCGACCTCTTCCTCCGAATACACCGCATTTTTGACAATGTTGGTGTTCACCCGGCTTGGATTCACACTGTTGACGCGGATATTTCGTACTGCAAATTCCAAGGCTGCATTTCTCATGAACGCATCCAAAGCATTTTTCGAGACAGCGTACATCACGCCTCCCATGGACACCATCTTCACTCCGCTGATGGACTCTGTAAATACGATGGAGCCACCTTTGTTGAGTTTTTTCTTCTTGTAGAGTTTTTGGGTCAAGTACATAGGAGCGAACGCATTAATATTCACTATACGCCCCATGTCATCGCTGTTCAAAAACTGTATCGGAAGGACTTTGGAAATACCGGCATTGCACACCATCCCGTCCAAAGCAGAAATATCTTTCACAAGCTGATCCAACGCTTCTTCGTTGGTGAGGTCGGCGGCAAACATTTGATGTTCTTTAGGACATTCTTCATTAAGGATACCCAAAGTTTCTTTCAAGGTCACCTCATTGATGTCAGTCACCACAATGGTAGCACCCATCTTAGCACAGGCCAAGGCAGTGGCTCTTCCGATGCCACCGCCCGCTCCCGTGATTAGAATGGTTTTGCCTTCTAATGTGAAAGGATTATACATTCAGCTTTTGATTATTTTTTTGACTTAACTACGTCGAACAATTCCTGCACCGTGTCTACCTTGCGAATATCGTCACCTTTCAGGGTGATACCGTATTCGTCGTCAACCATGGCGATAATCGAAAGCGAAATAAGTGATGACCACTCGTCAAATTCCTTAAATTTTGTCTCTGGAGTGAATTCGTTGACCTCTACATCCTCGTATTGATCCGCTAAATTTTTAATGAAATCTTTAATTTCCATGATTATTATTTGTTTTAATGTTAATTGATACGGCAAAATTATACTACGAAATAGAACATTTTTCACAACGTCTAAAACGTGAAAAAGACTATTAATAGCTCTTTATTAAAGAAATGGTTTTAATAGCTTCGCCCCGTCAGTCACATTCCGTGGTGACAAAGGGCTGAGAATGACTTGTTTATGAGCCTATTTATCAACACCTTTATGCTCTGCTTTGGCTCACTATCGAATTTGAGGCAAAATTAGGTAAAAAAACGAATAAAAGAAGAATTAATTTGTTTTTGTTTCCATCATCTTACACCATTTCAGATAACCGAAGACGGCGATGACAACATATAAGGCATAAAGGCTGGCCTTAAAGGGGATGTCTTTATAGTAATAGAGTCCACACGTCACCACGTCCACTACAATCCATACAAACCACTGTTCCAGATATTTACGCGCCAAGGCCCAAATACCTACGATGCTCAATGCAGTAGTGAAAGCATCAAGAACGGGCACAGTCGAATTGGTGAAACGTGACAGCAGGAAATAGATGGCTACCCATACTGCTGTGGCGACACCTAACCATATCAAAGCCATGCGTTTGGGCATGTGGCGGATGGGGAGGTCGGCGGTCTTTTGTTTGTGGCGCATCCAGGCTATGAAGCCGTAGACGGTCATGGCCAAGTAGTAGAACTCCATGCCACAGTCGGCATAGAGGCCTTTCTGATAATAGAGCACAATGCCCAACGACTGCATCACAAAGCCCACGACCCACATCCAAACGCTGGCTTTGTATTCCAAGAGAATGTAGGCGAGGCCTAGGGCTGTGGTGGTGATGTCGAGCCAATGATGTGCTAGGAAATCCATTTAGTGAATTGAGAATTGAAAATTGAGAATTGAGAATTGAGAATTGAGAATTTGTAGTTGAGAATTGAGATTTGATTATTTGTCTTTTAGGGTTTTAATGATAGCAGTGAGTATCTTGATAATCTCGACACAGTCAGTTGCTAGAGCATCATACAAATCATCATCTATATAATCGGTGGCATGTAGAAGATCGAGCCAATAGTCCGTTTCGTCAGCTTCTTTTAATGCGATGCTAAGCTTGCTAAGAAAGTCATTTCGTGATTGTGCATTTTTACTTTCACGTGTGTTTGCTCCTATACTGGTACCACAGCGAAGCACCTGCTTTGACATGACATATTCATGTTGTTCTTCGGTCAAGAACTTATAACAATTAATAATCTTGATTGCAAAGGATCGAGTTTTATCCTGTATCGCATTTCCCATTTGTTTAATTGAGAATTGAAAATTGAGAATTGAAAATTAATTAAGATTTGTCTGATTTCGCGTCGACCCAAATTATCAATTATAAATTATCAATTATCAATTGATTACCATTTTCTCCGCCAAATCCACAAACTCCTTTACATTCATTTCTTTCAAGAAAACCAAGCCATGCGTAGCACGAATCAGCGGATGAGCGTTCTCATAGAAGAAGTTCTTTCCAAGGATAAGCTGAATGTCTTTCAACTGCTTCACCCAAATCAACTCTGCCAATTCGCTGAAGGGACCATCGAAGTCAGGATTGGGAAACTCTGCCTTGACTTGCGTCAAATAACTGTCCTTGAACGCTTTCTCAAACACAGCCAAAGCATTGAGCGACACGGGGATATAGACATTGGCCTCGGCAGGATGGAAGGTCGACCATACGTTGCGGTAACCGATAATCCTCAGGTTCCAGAGATTGGCTTCCTCACCCCAAAGCCTGACGGCTTCAGCGATGCTTTGCATGACCTTGTAATGCGTGTTAGGACCCAAGCCCGCTGAATCGATGGCCACAGTGATAACGGTGGGCTTCAGTTCACGTAGCTGGTTAAGGATGGGGAGGACGTCACGTTCACGGTTGGGGGACCAAAGCCTTTGAGCTTGTTGAGAGGCCGGTTCAACATGGCTGGATTCTTTTGAGGTCGGCCCTTCGACGGGCTCAGGGACCTTAGCTTCATTATACAATCCCAATCTCAGATGATGGATATGCTTCAGCGAGGTACCGGCGTAAGCCCACACCAATTCCTCCTCAAACTCACGGATTTGTCCTTTCAGTTGCTGTATCTCTGAGCTGTTGGGCTGATGTTTTCTTAGGTTTTCGATTTCTGTCTGAAACCTGACTTCTATATCTTCCACGCTCTTCAGTTGCCACAGCCCGACGGCATCACGCAGTATACGGTGACAGAACCCACGACGCATTTCGATGGGGTTCTTGCGGGCCACGTTGTCGAGGTAATGGTATATGTCCTTTTCCTGCTTGAAGCGATAGCCTTTGTCGAAGAAATCGGGGTAGCGCACCATCTGAATTTGTCCTTGATGCAAAAAGTCTAAAGTGTCCTCCAAGGCTTTCAGCAGGAACTCATCCGTGACGGAATGGTAGCCTGAGGTCATGATAGCGAAATGTACCTCATTGGAAGGCTCGCGCAGTTGACGACTAATAAGGGGCATGATGCCCAGCATAATGTCGTCGTGGTGTGGTCCCGTGTGATAAATCACCTCATTCTGAAAGGGCTTCACACCATGCCAAAGTTTGGCCGCTACGTCGTCGATGACCTGTTGCACCGAGTTGAGGCTCAAGTTAGGAATCTTGGCACAACGGGGGTCGTTCTGCAGGTCCTCCAGCGTTAGTTTATGGGCATAACGGTTGAGGGTTTTGCAGAGACCTAATACGGCGCGTTCGGTTTTCTCGAACGTCCAATCGCCTTCAAAAATGGATGGATCAGTTTTGTTGAACATTTTTATGTGTTGCAGGCCGTAGAAGACATGTCATCCCTCGCTGGGCATTGCGCGACTGGGATCTATGGCTTCTATGGACGTCCTTTATAGGTATTTGCTTCCTGAACCGCTGCCCATAGATTCCATCCCCACAAGCCTCCTCTTGGAATGACATGGGCAGCTTGGCTAAATGATATAGGTGGTCAACTTTTATCTATTGCCCAAACAAGTCGTTTCTTTCTGGATTGGCAGTATTGATAAGCTCTTCCTTTGCTGCCCTTGTCATATTCTTAATCTCTTTTTCCCTATTAATCGCATGATCTATCAACCCAAACTCTTCAAAATATACCAATTTGTGACATTTATATTTTGCAGTGAAAACAGAGCCTTTTCCTTCTTTATGTTCCCCTACACGACGAATCAAGTCATTGGTAACTCCCGTATATAAGGCACGTCCGTTTGTACTTTGCATCATATAGACCCAATAGGTATTCATGAATTACTTCTATTTCCGCCACCCATAGATTGACTACGTCGAATCTTCGATTTTCCATCCTCACGCACACGCCTCTTCAGGAATGGCATGGGCGGCTGGCTTTTACAGAATAGCTCAATCCCGCTTAAAAATATCCCGTGTATACACTTTCTCCTTCACATCATCAAGGATGCTGTCGTAGCGGTTGGCAATGATGGCTTGGCTCATGGTCTTGAACTTCGCCATATCGTTGACCACCAAGCTCCCAAAGAAGGTAGAACCATCCGGCAAGGTGGGCTCGTAGATGATGACCTCAGCACCTTTTGCCTTAATGCGCTTCATCACACCTTGGATGCTGCTCTGTCGGAAATTGTCGCTATTCGACTTCATCGTCAGGCGATAGACTCCGATGACGCAATGTCGTTCCTGAGCGGCATTATATTGTCCTTGATCGTAGTAGTCATAATACCCTGCTTTCTTCAGCACTTGATCGGCGATGAAGTCTTTACGGGTACGGTTGCTATCCACGATGGCGCGGATGAGGTCTTCCGGCACATCTTCGTAATTGGCCAAAAGCTGTTTGGTGTCTTTGGGCAGACAATAGCCACCATAGCCAAAACTGGGATTGTTGTAATGATTGCCAATACGTGGATCAAGACAAATGCCTTCTATTATAGATAAGGTATCAAGCCCTTTTACTTCAGCATAGGTGTCCAACTCATTGAAATAGCTCACGCGCAAGGCCAAATAAGTATTGGCGAAGAGCTTTACGGCTTCGGCTTCCTTGAGGCCCATGAAGAGTACTGGAATGTTTTTTTCTAATTGAGAATTGAGAGTTGAGAGTTGAGAATTGAGAGTTGGGGAGGTAGCTTGAGAATGGCCGATGGCACCTTCGACGAGGAGCTGGGCAAAGACCTTGGCCTTGTCTTCCAAATCGGGTCGAGCCAAACGTTTTATGGCTTCGTTTTCCTTATCAAAGCCAATAATAGGTTTGGGATAACCCACGATGATACGACTGGGATAGAGGTTGTCATACAAAGCCTTGCTTTCGCGCAAGAACTCGGGTGAGAATAAAAGGTTGAGCTTTTTTACACCCTTTGCGGCATATTTCACATACAGTCCTCTTGAAAATCCAACGGGCACGGTACTCTTGATAACCATCACCGCATCGGGATTGACGCTGAGGACAAGGTCGATGACCTCTTCTACATGCGAAGTATCGAAGAAACTCTTCTGTGGATTGTAATTGGTAGGGGTTGCAATGATGATGAACTCGGCCTCTTTGTAGGCAGCAGCACCATCGAGCGTAGCAGTAAGGTCAAGTTCCTTTTCGGCCAAGTATTTCTCGATGTACTCGTCTTGGATAGGTGATTTCCTTGTATTGATAAGGTCTACCTTTTCAGGGATGACATCCACAGTCGTGACATGGTTGTGCTGCGCCAGCAATGTGGCGATGCTCAAGCCAACGTAACCTGTGCCTGCTACTGCGATGTTCATTTTTTTAGTTTAGTGTTTAGAGTCTACCATCAATGATATCACGAGGCAAAATACCCTTCACGTCATAGATGACTCCACCTTCCTTTGCAAAAGCTTTCACGTCCATATCCAAGAACTCCTTGTGCGCCACGGCAAGAATGACAGCGTCAAACTGAGTGGTCGGGACTTCGTTGGTCACCGTCACGCCGTACTCTTGGAAGACATGCTCGGCATTGGCCCAAGGATCGTAAACCGTGATATTAGGTGTGTACTCATGTAAGGTGTGGTAGATGTCGACGACTTTGGTATTGCGGATGTCGGGACAGTTCTCCTTGAAGGTGATACCCAGAATAAGAATCTTGGCATTCTTTACCATCACGCCTTTCTTGTTCATGCATTTGATAGTCTGGTTGGCCACATAGGCCCCCATGCCGTCGTTCAATCGCCTTGAGGCGTGCATGATACGAGGCAACACACCGTAAACTTGTGCCTTCTGGATTAGATAGTATGGGTCTACACTGATGCAGTGACCGCCCACCAAGCCGGGACTCAGTTTGATGAAGTTCCACTTGCTGCTGGCAGCTTCAATCACATCGTGCGTGTCGATACCCATGGCGTTGAAAATCTTCGCCAACTCGTTCATGAAAGCGATGTTGACGTCGCGTTGTGAGTTCTCAATAATCTTAGAGGCTTCAGCGACCTTGATGCTTGGAGCTTTGTGCGTGCCGTTGACGAGGACGCTGTTGTAAACCGCATCGACATAGTCGGCGATTTCTGGTGTTGAGCCAGAAGTAACCTTCTTGATTTTCTCCACAGTGTGTTGTTTGTCGCCTGGGTTGATGCGCTCGGGGCTGTAGCCTGCATAGAAGTCGACATTGAACTTCAATCCGCTGACACGTTCCACCACGGGCAAACATTCTTCCTCGGTCACACCTGGATAAACGGTGCTTTCATAGACCACCACATCGCCCTTGCTAATCACCTTGCCGACGGTTTCTGACGCGCCCCAAAGCGGGCGAAGGTCAGCACGGTTGTCGCGGTCGACAGGAGTGGGCACGGCCACAACGTAGAAGTTGCATTTCTTGATTTCTTCAAGGTTAGTGGTACAACGGAAACCATGGTTCTTGATGGCATCCTGCAATAGTTCGTCACTGACTTCAAGGGTAGCGTCATGGCCTGTCATCAAGGCATCAACGCGATGTTGGTTCATATCGAAGCCAATAGTCTCGAACTTCGTCGAGAACAGGCGGGCAAGTGGGAGACCCACATAGCCTAGGCCAATCACACAGATTTTTGTGTCTTTCATATATATTATTTTTGTGTTATTTTCAAGTTTATACAGGCTTTTGGAGGCATGTCATCCCTACGCTGGGCTGTGCGTAAGCATGGGATCTATGCTTTCTGATGCCGTCATTTTTGGGGTTGCCTTTTGAACCGCCTCCTATAGATTGACTACGTCGAAATCCTCGATTCAGCGTAGCTAATCTTCGATTTCCATCCCAACGCACTTCCTCCGTTGGAATGACATAGGAGGCTAGCATCACTTCCAGCCGAAAGGATGGCCGCTCAGCGGAAGCTTGGCCATTGGGTGATAGTCACCAATAAGACCTACAGGATTGGCATTACGGATTTCATACACAATGTTGATGCAACGGCGTGCTTCCTCTATACCGAAACCACGACCAGCAAGGATCTCCTCATAACTCTTGGTATGCAGTTCCGTGAAGCCTTGGCTGAATTCAAACTCCTCGCCATCAATCATAATGGTGCGGTAAGTGCGCTTCTCGCCTTCCACGGCATTGGGTGGCAATGTGTCGCCATTGATGCTGAGGAAATAACGCACTCGGGCACGTTTCAATTCCAAATAGCCTGCCACACGGTCGTGCGAAGCCACATGGACGATATTTTTAGTTACATCACCGAAAATCCAGCTCAGCATATCATAAAAATGCACACCAATATTAGTGGCGATGCCACCACTCTTGTTGATATCGCCCTTCCATGAGGCATAATACCAATTGCCACGCGAGGTGATATAAGTCAGGTCTATGTCATAGATTTTATCTTTTGGACCTTCATCAACTTTCTTCTTGAGTGCTACTATCTTATCGTGCAAGCGTAGCTGAAGGATAGTATTAACCTTATGTCCTTGACGTTGTTCCACTTTTTGCAATGCGTCAATGTTCCAAGGGTTGAGCACAAGAGGCTTCTCACAGATGACATCGGCACCAAGACGCAAGCCGTAACGCATATGGGCATCGTGTAAATAGTTGGGCGTACAAATGCTCACATAGTCAATGTTTGTGCCGCTGTCGCGCAGCTTGGTGTTATGGCGGTCGAAGAGCTCCTGCTCGGTGAAGAAGGCAGCCTTGGGGAAGTAGCTATCCATTATGCCTACGCTGTCGCTTTTGTCGTAGGCGGAGACAAGGGTATTGCCTGTGTCTTTAATGGCTTTGAGGTGGCGCGGGGCAATGTATCCGCCAACGCCGATTATCGCGAAGTTTTTCATTGTTTGTATTTAGAGAAACAAATCTTACACAAATCTGTTACAAATTCTTTTTATGTATTTCTTTGGTCCATTATCGTTCGGTTTGCCCTTATCGGGCTTGCCGATGGCGCTTCTTCGAAGCTTGGCTAATTAACCTCGGATTAAATCAAACTTATTGGTAAGTTCATTGAACATGTACTTTTCGGCATGTAGTCTTTGTGATTCTCCAAAATTGATTAGGATACCAAACTTTGTGTTAGTTATTCTCATGTAATTGAACAATTGTGCTCTATGCTCACTTAGAAGTTCGGTGACAGCTTTCAATTCTACGATAATATCATCATTACACACAAAGTCAGCCTTATATGTCTTTTCCAACTCAATGCCATGAAAATACATCTTTAACAACTTTTCCCTTTCCCATGGAATATCCCTTTCGGTACCAAAGCACAGACAGACATTCTTGGTAAATTGGCTCAGAATAGCCACTGCCAATCTCATTGTACAGCGACATGGCTGCTCCAATGATGTTATACATCCGTTCTTTGTATAACTGAATACTCATGAAATAAGGAAGAAACAAATCTTACACAAATCTAAAACAAATAGTTTTATCGGCGAGTCCGATTAGGACAATGCCGAGAGAATAGAAACAATAGATTTACGATAGATTCATGTAAGATTTGTTTCCAAAAAAACTCAAATATTATTCTTTTCGATATCCTTAAAGTACTTCACGGTGCCGTAGGTCATCTCGTCACAGGCGGCATCGTCGCAGACGATGATGCCTTTCGGATGCATCTGCAGCACACTGACGGTCCACATCTGACTGACGGCACCCTCGATGGCATGGGCCAAAGCACGAGCCTTGTTATGGCCGTTGGCCAAAATCATCACTTCACGGCTGTCCATGACCGTACCCACACCCACGGTAAGGGCAGTCTTCGGCACCTTATTAATATCGTTCTCGAAGAAACGAGAGTTGGCGATGATGGTGTCGGTGGTCAAAGTCTTCACTCGGGTACGTGAAGTCAAGGAACTGCCCGGTTCATTGAAAGCAATATGGCCATCAGGGCCAATGCCGCCCATGAAGAGGTCGATGCCACCATAGCTCTTGATCTTTTCCTCATAACGAGCGCACTCGGCTTCAAGGTCTTCTGCGTTGCCATTCAAAATGTTGACGTTTTCTTTCTTGATGTCGATATGGCTAAAGAAGTTGTTCCACATAAAGCTGTGATAGCTCTCAGGATGGTCTTCAGGGATGCGGACATACTCGTCCATATTGAAGGTGACCACATTTTGGAAGGAAATCTTGCCTTCTTTGTGGAGACGGACCAATTCCTTATAGGTTCCAATGGGCGTCGATCCTGTAGGAAGTCCCAAGATGAAAGGTTTCTTAGCAGTGGGTTTGAAGGCATTAATGCGTTCAACGATATGGTTAGCTGCCCAACGCGACATGGCGTCGTAGTTTTTTTCTATAATGACTCTCATAGTTATATGTTGTTGAATTGTTGGTTGTTGAATTGTTGAATTGTTGGTTGATAGGGCTGTCACATTGTGGCAGCCGATTGGTATTGGGGGCGGCTGCCGTAATACGACAGCCCTACAGAATTAATGGGTGTTTCTGTATTTTTGAATTAATGCGATGAATTCTTCGGTCTCTTTGCGGATTTGCTTGACAAAGCTGACCTCGTCGAGCTTGCCGATGACAGCGATTTTTTCATCTTCGTTGCGGAAGGTGGCATTGCGGAATTCGTTGTCGTAGTCTTTCTTGCGGCTCTCATACACTTGGTTACAGATGAATTGTTGGATATGGATGGCCTTGTCCAAGTTTTCGTGCCACATCTCTTCGGTAAGCACATCCGTCTCATCCTTGTATAGGAACATCAGCGAGAAGTAGGCATGACGCAGTTTTTCCGCTTGATAATTGTCCCAAAGTTCATCATAGCGATGATGTATTTCATCCCAAGTATTGAGCACACCATCGCGAATGTCAGCACGCAGCTGGTCAGCATATTCCTCAGGCATAGTCTGGCCGCCAAGGTTGATCCACTTGCGGAGTCGCTTGCCTCTCATGTGGTTCACGATGGTTTCCATGTCGGTTTCAGGATGCGCCTCAAAATAATGCATCAAGGTTGACACAGCGTAATAGACAATCATATCTCCGTAGGCATTGTAGGCTTCCAAAGGCTTGAGGATGCGTACTTTCCGTTTGCCTTTTTCCATGTGTTCGCCGAATACCTCCAAAGACTTTACTGTATCAGGTTCGTTGTCAAGAAGATTCTTTCCACACTCACGGAGGTCATAGTATTCATAATTCTCAGGGTTCTCACCCTTTGTGCGAAGATAAGCTTTGGCTACCCAAACTTCGAGCAGCTTGCGGCCTTCGATGATTTCTTCCACAGTGTCAGGCGCAAGAGTCTCAAATTCAATGTTTTGAATCTTGCGTTTACGTTTGTCGCGTTTCAGGTATTTCGAGGTGTTGCGCGCGATGGCGTACATGTTGTACATCCACCAATAAGCTGGCATGACTTCCAATTCGTCTTTAGCCACATTATTGCTCACCAAGCAGAAGGGAAGCATGATGTTGAGTTCGCTCGGGTAGTCAGCCTTGCTGAGCAGGGTGAACGAAGCAAACTTCGACGAGTGTTTCACACTGGAACAGAGACCTGGCCAGAAGCCACGTGAAGCCACAATTTCGCCATCGGTGGCGCGACTGTTGTGGTTCGAACCCATGGTCGCACCTGCCGCCATATTGCTCTGTCCCATCACGCATGCTGAGATGAGGAAGGAGTTGTTATGGTGTTGCTCATGTGAAGGGAAAATCAAGTTGTTCAACACTTCACAGCAAGAGATAGTGGAGTTGTCGCCCAACACTGAGTGGATGAGTCGTGCACCATATTTTAGGTTGCAGTTGTCGCCAAGCACGAAGCGGGTAGCCACCACCGAGTAGAAGATACGGCAGCCGTAACCTGTTACGCCGTTCACCAAAATGACACCTTCTCCAATTTGTGAAGGTTCTTCTTCCGATGAGTTGATAGTGATATTCTTCAGCTTGCTTGCACCTTTGATATAGCAATGCGGACCAACTTTGGCATCTTTCAGAATCCAGCAGTTCTTGATGACACAAGACTCACCTATGGTGCCATAATAACCACGATGAAAATCCACACTGGCTTGAGTGATTTCCTTGAGGCGCTCTTGTAATTTGGTGTCATCGGTGTATTTCGCCCAAAGATAAGCATCGGCAGTAATCATTCCATCGAAAGGCAATATTTTACGGGTTCCGATTTCATTCATCACCTCCAGCCAAACGCGCACATCCTCAGGCTCGCCCTCTTTGATGGTACCATTGCCGAATTTGGAGTGGTCGGTAGTGGAAATTTCTTGGATGTTGAAAAGGATGCTACGGTCGCCAATGATGTAGTTGGCCATATAATGTACGTCATGGATAGCTACATCGTCACCTATGTCGCACGACATGATACTGCTGTCGGTGATGCCAATAGGAACTCGTAAATCATGGTATTGCAGCACTTTACGTGTTACACGGCCAATACGTACCATACCCAAGAAATGGTTGTTACGTACCATGTTGGTATCAAATTCGTCAGTTACCCAGATGTCGTCCCAGTTGGTGGCAGAGTTGCTGTTTTTTACCAAGCGCTCGATTTCGTCCGAACGCAAGTGACGCCAACCACCAGTTGGTTTCTTCACCTGCTGGTTTCGGTAGTAGTACTCGTCATGACCATCGTGCAAGTACTTCTCATCGATGAAGTTCTTGTAAATCCGGTCGTAGTCAATAATAGTTACTTTATCCATTTATTTTTAATATTTATTCAGTTTTCAATTCTTTAATTATTCCTTTATCTTTATTATTGAAGAGACAAGGTACGCCCATCGTCCCAGTCAAGGATTACGGAAAAGGACTGACAACGGCACCGTAGCGTATGCCGAATCTTCTGAAAGCTGATGGATAAATTGCTACGAACATTATAGTTTGATTTATCTGTTTTTGTACATGTCGTCGTAGTACTTCTGATAGTCGCCAGAAGTCACATTGTCCATCCACTCTTGGTTGTCCAAGTACCAGCGGACAGTCTTCTCAATGCCTTCCTCAAATTGGAGGCTCGGCTCCCAACCCAACTCTTTTTGGAGCTTGGTTGAGTCGATGGCGTAACGTAAGTCGTGGCCAGCACGGTCGGTGACATAGGTAATCAGGTCCATGTCGACACCCTCTGGGCGACCCAACAGTCTGTCTACTGTATTGATGAGTACCTTTATCAGGTCAATGTTTTTCCATTCGTTGAAGCCACCGATGTTGTAAGTCTCAGCCACCTTGCCCTCATGGAAAATGAGGTCGATGGCACGGGCATGGTCCTCCACATAGAGCCAGTCGCGCACGTTCTCACCCTTGCCATACACTGGCAATGGCTTGCGGTGTCGGATGTTGTTGATGAACAGCGGAATCAGTTTCTCCGGGAACTGGTAGGGACCGTAATTGTTGGAGCAGTTGGTCACTACCGTTGGCATGCCATAGGTGTCGTGGAAGGCACGCACAAAATGGTCGCTGGCAGCCTTGGCTGCGCTGTAAGGGCTATGTGGCTGGTATTTTAGCTCTTCCGTGAAGAACTTGCTGCCATAGGCAAGGTGATGCTTTCCACTGCTGGCCTTGGTAGTGAAGGGCGGCATAATGCCTTCGGGGTCGGTCAGTTCGAGGGCACCATAGACTTCATCGGTGCTGATATGGTAAAAACGGCAAGGAACGCAGGTCGTTGAGTGCTGAGCCTGCCGAAGCATCGAAACGCCGTCATTCTTGGTCGGCCCTTCGGTATGCTCAGGGACCTCAACTTGATAAGGCGTTGGTAAGCTTTCCCAATACAACTTGGCGGCCTGCAGCAGGCTCAACGTACCCATCACATTGGTCTGGGCAAAAGTGAATGGGTCTTTGATGGAGCGATCCACATGGCTTTCGGCAGCAAGGTGGATGATACCATCGACGTGTTCGTCCTGCATCAACTTGTAGACTCCGTCAAAATCGCAGATGTCCATTTTGACAAACTTGTAGTTCGGCTTGTCTTCGATGTCTTTCAAGTTGGCGAGGTTGCCAGCATAAGTCAGTTTATCGAGGTTAATGATTTTATAGTCGGGGTATTTATTGACGAACAGACGAACGACATGATTGCCGATGAAGCCTGCACCGCCTGTGATGATAATAGATCGTTTCATAGCTAATTTTGTTAATTTCTATTCGGGTGCGTCAGGGTATCGGAAGTGATCTCCGACTTATATTCATCAATGACTTTCAAGAGATATTGTCCATATTGGTTCTTCAGCATAGGCTGGGCCAACTCTCGCATTTTTTCTTCTGCAATCCAACCGTTGCGGTAGGCGATACCTTCCAAGCAGGCAATCTTCAGGCCTTGACGCTTCTCGATGACTTCCACAAAAGTCGATGCTTCGCTGAGACTGTCGTGTGTCCCTGTGTCGAGCCAAGCAAAACCCCGGCCGAACACCTGCACTTTCAATTCGCCGTCTTTCAGGAACTCTTGGTTCACGGTCGTGATTTCAAGTTCTCCTCTTGCGGAAGGCTTGATGGTTTTGGCTACATTCACCACCTTATTGGGGTAGAAATACAAGCCCACCACGGCATAATTGCTCTTAGGCTCTTTGGGCTTTTCTTCGATGCTCAAGCAGTTGCCCTGCTTGTCAAATTCGGCCACACCGTAACGCTCGGGGTCCGACACCCAGTAACCGAATACGGTGGCTTTATTGTTCTCTTCTGCGTCTATGACGGCATTCTTCAACAAAGTAGTAAAACCACTACCATAGAAAATGTTGTCACCCAAAACGAGACAAGCGCAATCATCACCGATAAACTTCTCGCCAATAATGAAAGCCTGGGCCAGACCATCAGGTGAAGGTTGTTCGGCATACTCGAAATGGACACCATAGTCTGAACCGTCGCCGAGCAGACGTTTGAAGCCTGGTAGGTCGTAGGGGGTGCTGATGATGAGGATGTCACGAATACCTGCCAGCATCAGTGCCGAGATGGGGTAATACACCATCGGCTTGTCGTAGATGGGCAATAATTGTTTACTAACACCCTTGGTAATGGGGTACAATCTTGTGCCAGATCCTCCAGCTAATACTATGCCTTTCATATATTTCGTGTTTTTAATATCCGTTGGGGTTGTTTCTTTGCCAGTTCCACGAGTCACGGCACATCTCTTCGAGGCCATACTGTGCCTTCCAGCCTAGTTCTTTTTCCGCTTTGGCTGGATTGGAATAACAAGTGGCGATGTCGCCTGCACGACGCGGTTTGATACTGTATGGAATCTTGATGCCATTGACCTTCTCGAAGGTCTTCACCACGTCCAGCACCGAATAGCCTTGTCCCGTGCCGAGGTTGTAGATGGCGATGCCACAATTCCTTTCGATGGCTTGCAGAGCGGCCACATGACCACGAGCAAGGTCGACAACATGAATATAGTCACGGACACCCGTTCCGTCAGGTGTAGGATAGTCGTTGCCGAAAACACCAAGTTCGGGACGTTTGCCCACGGCCACTTGTGTGACGTAGGGCATCAAGTTGTTCGGGATGCCGTTAGGGTTCTCCCCTATTCTACCACTCGGGTGGGCACCGATGGGGTTGAAATAGCGCAACAACACAATGTTCCATTCTTTATCGGCTTTCTGCATGTCCATCATGATTTCTTCCAACATGCTTTTGGTTTGGCCGTATGGGTTGGTGCAATGTCCCTTGGGACATTCCTCCGTGATGGGGATGATGGCTGGATCACCGTAGACGGTGGCCGATGACGAGAAAATGATGTTCTTGCAGCCATGCTGGCGCATCACATCAAGCAGCGTCAGTGTGCCACCGATGTTGTTTTCATAGTATTCCCAAGGCTTCTCGACACTCTCGCCTACGGCCTTCAGTCCAGCGAAATGGATGCAGGCATCAAAATGATGGGCTTCCATTACGCGGTTGAGACCTTCACGGTCACGGATGTCGACTTTGTAGAAGGGGATTTCTTTGCCCGTCAACTCCGTAACGCGCTCTAAAGACTTGTGGTTGGAGTTGCTGAGGTTGTCGACGACCACAGTTTCGTGTCCCGCCTCGTTCAATTCAACTAAAGTATGCGAGCCGATGAAGCCGGCACCACCTGTGACTAGGATTTTCATGTGTTTTTTAATTAAGGGACCTAATTTTACTGTGTTATTAACCCAATCTCTTCCAGATCAAATCCATAAAAAGAGAAAATCAGCTCATCAATCTCTTTTGGAGCTTCTTTATCTCCGCTCAAAGCGCAATTAACTAATGCAGAAAGCTTTTCGTCTTGTTCAGCAGTAATTTTCGGGAAAGGTAAAGTCGAAAGGTTTCCTTGCAGGATTTTGAGGTCATTAAACCGCTTGACATACAAGAAGTTGAACAATGAAGAATTCAAGAACGCCAATACCGTCTTTACACTCATGCCTTCCACGTCAGGGATAAGAATATTCGCGCTGTTGAGAAACAGCCGTTGCTTGTCGTCATATGAAAAACAGAGATGACTTGAGACAAATTTATACACCAGTTTTTCCTTCGCTCTATAAAACTCATCTTTTGCACACTGCTGAAAATCAGCACGATTGTATTTAATATAACGATTCGCCTTTTTTAAGTTATATTTGCTTATGTCTTTGCCTGTATAAATGGGTTCTAAACCTTTCCTCGGTCTGTCTTTCAGCACCTTGGCATTGTTGCCAGTGATGATGCCCAAAGCCCAACGACTGTGCGAAAGGTCGTCATGACGCATTCGTTCCACTTTATTCATGATGGCTTCATCTCGATCGTTGAGCATCGGGATGGCACAGAAATCGTCCTCACGTGGCACAAATTCTTTCCTCGACACTTCATTGTTCGCACCATACACCACATAATTCTGCTTTCCAAAAATAGGCTTTTTGCTGACTTTCAGACTGACAAAATCGGTAAACACACCTTTGAAACGCTCACGATAGCATTTCAGGCTTTCCATACGCGTTTCATGCGTCACGAAGCGGCGTAGGTCGGCATGTACCATGATTTTCAGCACAGACGAAGGCAAAAGAAAATGCTGTATTCCATTCTGATTCAAAAACTTGAACGATTCGGTGAAGAACAACGAAGCCTTTTCCTTTGACTGAACGATTTCCGAGGCGTGAAGTTTGCCTTTTTCGGTACCCCAAGGCGGATTGGTGACGATATAGTCAAATCGCAAATCACCCAAAGCGGAAGAGGCATGAAGCAGAAAGTCCATTTGATAAATCTGAGGGTAAACCGATGATTCATTGAACTTTACCATTAGGTTGGCTTTGGCAATCATCACGGCAAGCGGGTCATTATCGATGCCATACAATTGTTCCATTTGGGCGCGTTGCACTTTCAACAGGAATATTCCACTGCCGCAACAGGGGTCAAGCAGTTTCTCACCATTCAAAAGGCTAATGTCGGAAAGCATCTCGTTGACAATCACTGGCTTGGTATAGTAAAGCCCTTTCAGGATACGATGACCTTCAGCTGTCAGCGACTGATAAACAAAACCAATCCAGTCATCTTGTCTGTTCTTCAAGATTTGACGTGGCACTTCCAGTTCAATTCGCTGATAATGCGCATATTCCTCAAGGAATCGCTGTCTATTGGCTTCGTTTACCCTATTATGCTCAACATACAAGGCACAAAGGCTGAAAATCAAGTCATTGATGGGATAACAAGCCTCCCTCAGCTCTTCCACAAAACGGGGCAGACTGGCTGCCATCACATAACCCTCTGGGGTGATGATTTTCTGCGAACGGCTTTTGTTGGCCCGACGCGTCAATCGGTCAGTCCTGCTACTTTTCAGCTTGTCCCAGTTGCGTTGAGTGGCTTTCGATATGAAAATCTTTGATTCCGTCATTATACAGCTTCGCCTCCTAAGTCCCATTAAACCTTCTTAACGAACTCTATTTCAACCATATATGAAAATGCCTAATAAGGCAAATTAATTTTGCAAATATACGGTTTTCTGCAATTATTACAACTTTAATTATTAAAAATAATAAAAGGGGAAGGTTGAACTGTTCTCATTTGTTTTTTACTTAATTTTGCCCCATAAAAACCGACGAAAAAATGATACTTTGTTTGGAAACGGCCACGCCTGTCTGCTCGGTGGCATTGAACGAAAGCTGTTGTACCATCGCTTTGCGCGAAACGGAAGGGCAAAACGCTCATTCCGAGAAGATTACAAACTTTATCCGCGAAGTGATGGAAGTGGCCAAAATCGATTACTCACAGTTGGATGCCGTGGCCGTGAGCAAGGGACCTGGTTCTTATACCGGCTTGCGTATCGGCGTGAGCACCGCCAAAGGAATTTGCTATGCTGCCGACTTGCCTCTGATGGCTATCGACACTTTGGAAGCCATGGCCTACGGCATGAAAGCCAAATTGGGGAGCCAAATTGGAGAACACGACCTGCTAATTCCGATGATTGATGCCCGTCGCATGGAAGTATATGCCGCCATTTTTGATGCCAACTTGAACAAAATCAATGATACCTCTGCTCTTGTCATCGATGAAAATTCGTTTGAAGATTTGCGGAAAGGCCATCATCTTTGGCTTTTTGGCGATGGTGCTCCAAAGCTGAAGAAAGTCTTTGAAAACCAAAATAATATCAGCATCATTGACGGCTTCAAGCCTTCGGCGGGTTATATGCTTCCTTTGGCGGAAAAAGCTTTGAAGGAAAGGAACTTCGTAGATGTTGCGTATTTCGAGCCGTTCTATCTGAAGGATTTTGTGGCGGGAAAACCGCATGTTAAAGGGTTAGGTTAGAGTTTAGAGTTCAGAGTTGAAAGTTGAAAGTTGAAAGTTGAAAATTTAGAGTTATGAAGAGATTATTGTTTATCGCATTGCTTTTGGTTGGGAGTCTTGCCATCAAGGCTCAGTCCCCACATCTTTTTGAGCATACTTATCCGGTGATTGAGGCAGAGAACCCTGAAATCCGAAACCTTATCGATTCTGTCTCCATCGATAGCATTAAAGCGAACATCGAACACCTCTGTTCCTACCATAACCGACGCTTTGACAGTCGTCATATTTGGGAAGTACAAGATTGGTTAACAAGTCGTTATGAACAATTCGGTGTCGACACAATACTATTGCATGATTTCAAAGTCAACAAGCCGAATTATCCGGAGGAAACTGCCGACAACGTGATTGCCGTGCAATGGGGAACCAAGACTCCACAGGAATTCGTCATCTGCGGAGCCCACTATGACTCGTGGAACGACGACGGTGCCGACCCTGACACCATTCGCTCACCAGGCGCCGACGATAATGCCTCGGGGGTGGCCGGCATCCTTGAAACTGCCAGATTACTAAGCCACTACACCTTTGACCGCACCATCATATATGCCAACTGGTGTGCTGAAGAAATTGGCCTGATAGGAAGCATGGCTTATGCTACCGACTGCGCCGCACAAAACATGGATATTGTGGGCTATTTCAACCTCGACATGACAGGCTATTTGGAGGAAGGCTCCGACATTCACGTCCACTTGATGTACACTTCGCAAGACTCTCTCATTGCTGATTTTGTCTACAATTTCAGTCATGTCTACTTCCCTGAGATGCCCATCCAACAAGCTTGGCTGGCCTGGGGTGACAGCGATTATTCGTCATTCAACCGAAATGGCTATCCTGCCGTGCATCCTTTTGAAGACGTCCATGCCAGTTCACCTTTTATCCACTCTCGAAATGACGTTTTAGGATTGAGTGTCAACAATTTGGAGCAGTCTAAGCGTTTCACGGAACTGAATTTGGGATTGGTGGCTACTTTGGCTGGCATCAATCATGATGGTGCTGTGGAAAATGAAACGATTCATATGGCCGTGTATCCCAACCCAGCAAAGGAATCTGTCAATATTCTTGCTGAGGATGGCTTGCAGCACATCTCCGTTTACAACGCTTTGGGGCAACAAATCGAAGCCATAGAACTGCATGGTGAAAACAAGTGTATCCTTCACACAAATAACTATTGTTCAGGATTTTATATCATCAACATAGTTACGGATAAAGGAAGTTCCACTAAGCGCTTGGTGGTTCGCTGAGATTACTCCATTTCCTCGTAGGTAAACACATGCATCTCGAAGCGCGAAGGCTTTATAAAGGACTTCATCAAACTGGCATCGATGGTTGTAACGGAAATCTGCTCTGGTGACAAGCCTTTGACATTATGCAGATAATTCGTCAACATTTCATTCTGCCGAGACATAAGTCTGGGTAGTATGGCTTCCGATTTGCTGCGATACACCTCACAAGCCACCGAAGTCACCTCTTTAGCTGAATGAAGTTTTTTCTTCTTGGAATATTGAGCAGCAAAATCACACAACCCCTTGTCGGTCAACTTGATGGAACGGATGGTTTCGTTGGTCAAGAAATCAATGTCGGATGGTTTTGTTTCGGGATGGGTTGAGAGATAGTAATCGCGTTGCAATTGCATGATGCTCAATTGTTTGATCACTTCTTCATATTGAACTTGTTCCTCCAAGACGATACCGAGGTCGGAGCGACTTTGAAGTGTTGTGACTACATTGTCAATCATCACATATTGCTCGGGTGAGAAATCAAACTGCAAAGGATCGAAGGGGATGTATTTCAGGTTGTTATCTTCGTCAGTCATCAGGCGGAAAGGTGAGGCCGCTGCTTTGGTCAGAAGATTGGAAAACACTTTGCCCAATGTCTTGCCGTATGAAAAAGCGGGGTTGTTGAGGTTGCCAGAAACGGGGAGATTGAGAACGACATTGTTATGTTTGTCGGAAAGCAAATAAAGCCCCAACTTCAGCGGCACTTTATCAAACTGAGGTTTATAATACTTGATTTTGTCACCCAATTTCGGGACAGCTATCTGTAATTTATTGATGCCATTGATGTTACCGTTTGCAATGATGTTTTGGCTTCTGAATGACATCGTTCCACTTTCCACCGGAAAACCGAACATCTGCATTATAAAAGGCGAAAAATCAGCAACTTTTACATTGCTCAGCATCAGTGTAAGGTTTTGGTTGTCAAGTCCTTGAAATCTACCTCGCCAATCCAAATGAAGCTTACCGAACTTATTGAGTACGGCATTCATTTGTATAGCATTGTCGCCATGACGAGTGAAATCCTTGGCGGTCAATTGAATATCGGAAATCTCATAATGGAAAGGTTGTGGCAAATCGTTGTTTTCATACACCACTTCTGACTGCTTCAAAACCATGTCTGCAATGCTATATTGCCATGATTTATGCTCTTCGGTATCCATTACAACCGAATCAAATCCAGGCTCAATTGCAGTCGAGTCGCTATGGAAATAACTTTCCAATACCAAATCGAAATTTGAAGTGCTGTCTGCCTTGACGATGTATTCCGCGTTCAACCCAGATAGGTAGAGATAATCCAAGTCTATTGTCTTGTTATTCAAATTGAAACGGCTGACCTCGGCAAAAACGGAATCAATGGAACCCAAAGGATTACCTATGGTATCTTGTAAAACCATCTCATTGAGCGTAAGGTTGCCTTTCATGTTGAAATCCATGACATGGTCGGTCAGACCTTCCACTTCCATATCCAAGTCGGCAACTCCTTGCAACAAATCGACAGGATAATACTGTTGCAAATAAGGCTCAATGACTTCAACTCCCAAATTCTTCATTTTCAAATCAATGAAATACTTTTTGCCATCATCTGAAAAATGCAGGTCGGTGTGTAAGGTTGCGTTATCGGAGAGAGAAAGATCAAGTCCGACATCCGTTTTCATTTCCGATAAGTCGATGAAAGGAATGTGCACTGCAATGTCACGCAAGAACAGCTCGTTGCCCAAGGCCAAATCAACGTAATGGATATCGCCTTTTTCGATTTGGATATCATTGATTACCATGCCAAAACCTGTTGTTTCTTTTTTAGTGCTGTCGGAAGCAAACTGGTCAAGCAAACTATTGAAATTGAACCAATCGCGGTTTTGCTCCAAATTGACATTCAAACCAGAAAGCGTAGCTTGTTTTACCCACAAATTGTGATTAAACAAGTCACGCCATCTGATTTTTGTTTCAAAACGTTCAAAACTGACAAATGGAGTACTGCCATTGTCTTCAAAAAGCGTCAAATCATTGATTTTCAGCTTTCCTGTGATGATGTTTGCGCTCAATTTCCCGATGCTCATCTCTCGACCAATCAGCTCCTTGTCGTGTTTTTGGACATAGTTTTTTGCTATAGGTCCAGCCAAAAAGTTGAACAAAAGGAGCAAAACAAAAATGGCTCCTATGATGATCAACGAGATTTTGAGTGCTTTTTTCATTTTAACCTAAGGCTTTCACGCCCGCATCGATGCGCTTGAGGGTCTCCTCCTTGCCCAAAAGCTCAAGGATTTCGCCAATGTGAGGCCCTTTGCCTGCACCCACCACCATCAAGCGGAGACCGTTCATCACGAGACCCATATTCAACTCGTTGCTGGTAATCCAATTGTTGAGCGTCTCATCAATGTTGGCCAAATTGAAAGGCTCGATGCCGTTGATGACTTCTTTCACCTTGAGCATAGTCTCGGCAGAATTTTCTTTCCAACGTTTCTTCACCGTCACAGGATCGTATTCCGTTGGGGCTTCGAAGAAGAAGAAACTCTGATCCCAGATTTCCTTCACGAAATTGACCCTATCTTTTACCAAACCAGCGACTTTCACGGCAAAATCAAGTGGAGTATCAATACCTTTTTCGGCCTTCAGCCAAGCTTGATAATCCTTGCCGACTTCCTCGTTCGACTTGCGCATGAGCCACTCATGGTTGAACCACTTGGTCTTTTCCACGTTGAACTTCGCACCACTCTTGCTGCAACGCTCAAGAGAGAAAGCCTGGATGAGCTCATCCATGGTGAAAATCTCCTGCTCGGTGCCCGGGTTCCAACCCAACAAAGCCAACATGTTGATGAAAGCTTCAGGATAGTAGCCTGATTGCTTGTAACCCATGGCCGTGTCGCCCGTCTTCGGATCGACCCAATACATGGGGAACACAGGGAATCCTAAGCGATCGCCGTCACGCTTGCTCAGCTTTCCATTGCCGTCGGGTTTGAGCAACAAGGGCAGGTGGGCAAATTGCGGTGCCTCCCAACCAAAAGCCTCGTACAACATGACATGGAGAGGCATTGAAGGCAACCACTCCTCGCCACGGATGACATGGCTGATTTGCATCAGATGGTCATCAACGATGTTGGCCAAATGGTAAGTGGGCATGCCGTCCGACTTGAACAGCACCTTATCGTCCAAAGTATTGGTCTGCACCTTCACCTCGCCTCGAATCAAGTCGTGCATGACGATTTCGCGGTCCTCGGGAATCATGAAACGAACCGTATAAGGCGTGCCATCGGCAATCAATTTGTCGACTTCTTCCTTGTTCATCGTCAAGCTGTTGCGTAGGTGCTTGCGGCTTTGGCAATTATAGATGAAAGTCTGCTTATTAGCTTCAGCTTCCTTGCGGTATTTGTCGAGTTCTTCGGCAGTATCAAAGGCGATGTAGGCACAACCTTTGGCCAACAACTCGTCGCTGTATTGTTTATAAAGGTGTTTGCGGTTACTCTGTTTGTAAGGACCGTATTCGCCCCCAACATAGTCGCTCTCATCGAACTTGATGCCGCACCAATCCAAAGACTCCACGATGTATTGCTCGGCACCTGGCACAAAACGGGTTTGGTCGGTATCCTCGATGCGGAGGATCATCTTGCCGCCGTTTTTCTTGGCAAACAAGTAGTTATATAATGCGGTACGCACGCCCCCGATGTGCAAAGGACCCGTCGGGCTAGGGGCAAATCTGACTCTGACTTCTTTCATTTTCTATTAATTTGAGGCTGCAAAAATACGGATTCCAAATGATTTACGACTATAGAAAACGAAAAAAGCCTGCCGAATTAGCAGGCTTTGAGGTACCTGGCGGACTCGAACCGCCGTCCCCGGTTTTGCAGACCGATCCCTAACCACTCGGGCAAGGTACCCTTTTGCGGCTGCAAAGATACACCTTTTTTATGAATCGCAAGGCTTTTCTATGAAAAAATTTAAACCAGCCCTCTGGCTGAAAGCTTGAGCCAATTCCAAACGACTAACGCTACGAAAAGCACACCACAATATACATAGAAGATTTTCAAGTCTTTACGGCGTAGGTGTGTCATTGAATAAGCGGCCATAAGCATAATTAATGGCACCGCAGGTTCGTGGAACCGTTCCGAATTGGCGCCAAATGAAAACATGATAATAGCCAAATATGACAATTCATAAGTCCCTATCAAACTGAAATCGCGCCACTTTTTCTGACGGAAAACGATAACGAAGGCCAACATGGCAAAGAAAGCGACAAAGTTAGTTACGAAGGTGCTACCATGTATCATCTTGTAGTAAGTGGGAGTCTTTTCCACCATCGGTGCCAAGGGCAGTACAAAAGCACCTGGAGCTAATACCCAGTTTTGCGCTAACTTGCTATGTTTCATCCCTAAAGATTCATATCTCTCCGATTGATAATTAACCTCAGCAAAATTCAAACGATAAATAATCTTCATCTCACGTCCAATAGGAGAAAGCAAGAAAACCAAAAAAACAACTGTAATGGCTACAAGACTAATGATTTTGCCTTTTTTACTCACCAAATCCTTGGAAGACAACACTACAAAAACCGAAAAAGCAAAAAACAAACACATACCGATGATGGTGCGGAAACCAAAAGTCAATGCGATCAACAAAATGGGAAATAAGATATTCCAAACAGTGTATTTCTTACTTCGTATGAGGTAGTCTATACGTTCAAGAGCCAGGATGGAAAGAAAAATCATTTCCATTTCTTTGGTGTGTATCCCACAAAGTTGTACCAGAATTGGTGTGAAGACACATATCACTGCTGCCAATCGACCCGTGCGTTCGCCCAAGGTTCTCGAACCCAATTTCCATACCACAATGCAGAGATAGGCACTCATAAGCGCTTTGAAGAGTCTCGGTACTAACCAACTACGACCAAAAATGGTGTAAACCAAAGTCAACCACAATATGTAACCGTGGTCGGAAAATCCCATGGTATAGGCATTCAGATACTTGAAAACATATGAGACATAACCCATTCGCAGGCATTTTGATAGATATACACCCGTATCATGGTACCAACGACTATCGCCTGCATCGTATTCAAATGCAATTCCCGTCTCCCAATAAAAATAATAACACATCACAAAGGCATAAACCGCCCGTATGGCCAATGCAGTCCAAAACACCTTGCGCCAAAAATGTTTTGGGTCGTCGTTTTTCCATCGAGGATAAAAAAACATAGTAAGCACGAAGAAAAACAGCACTTCACCGATTCCCCAAAGCACCCATTTCAACTGCAAAGCATACTCATGGAATGCCACGCTGATAACGATTAGGACAAGTAAATACAGCCCAATGCCTATCATGGAGATATGTCGGAATAGCTTGTTTCCCATTTCCTACTGTCTAATCATACCATTCCTCGCGCTGCCAATTTAATCCAATTCCATGCAAACAAAGCCACAAACAGCAGGCCACAATATATATAGAACAGCGTCAAATCCTTACGTCTCAGATGTGTCATTGCATAAGCAGCCATGACTAATATTAATGGTACGGCAGGCTGGTGGTATCGCTCTGAATTGGAGGTAAATGTGAACATAACTATTGCCAAATAGGACAGTTCGTATGCTCCTATGAGACTGAAGTCACGACATTTTTTTTGTCTTATGGCTATCACTATGGACAGCATCGCAAAAAAGGCCAGGAAGTTTTTGATGAAAATGGTACCATGAAACATCTTATTATGATCGGGGGCCACGTCCACCATGGGTGACAAAGGCAAAACAAAAGCACCTGGAAATAAATACTTGCTTTTCGACAACTCGCTATATTTCAACCCCAAGGATTCATATTTTCGTGCCAAATAATCTGTTCCGCTGAAATTCAACATATAGACGATTTTCATCTCGCTACCAATTACAGTGAAGAGGAAAACCAAGAAAACGACCAATGTGGTGGATAAAGCGACAATTTTGCCTTTTCTGTTCACCAAATGGTTGGGAGAAAGGATGACGAAAACAAGAAATGCAAAAATTAGGCACATGCCAATAACTGTCCTGAATCCAAAGGACATTCCTATGAGCAAAATGGGAAACAAGATATTCCATAAAGTGTATTTCTTGCTCCGTATGAGGTAGTCCATACGTTCGAGGGCAAGAATGGAAAGAAATATCATCTCCATTTCCTTGATGTGCGACCCTGTCAACTGTATAAAAAGAGGCATGAACACACACATTACGGCGGCCAAACGTCCTGTCCGCTCGCCGAAAGTCCTCGATGATAGCCTATGGACCACGATGCACAAATAGGCACTCATCAATGCCTTGAATATCCTCGCAACCCAGACTTTGCGACCAAATATAGTATGAATAAAGGTGAGCCAAATTAAATAACCATGATCAGAAAAGCCTAACGAATAGCCCTTCAGAAAATCGAAAACGAACCCGAAATCACCTTTCCGAATATACTTTGACAAAAGGGCACTTCTGGTATAATATCCTACTTCATCCCCAGAACCTTCAAAAGGACCTCCTGCGTGATTATAAAAATAATAATAGGAAAAAACGACATAAAGCAACCGTATAGCCAAAGCTATCCAAAACACTTTATGACAAAACACCTTAGGCTTGTCGTTTTTCCAACGGGGATAAAAAACGGTGGTAAAAACAAAAAAGAACAAAACCTCACCTATTCCCCATAGCACCCACTCCAACTCCATGGCATGGTCTCGAAACACTACACTGATGACGAGCAGTGCCAGCAGGTAAACGCCGACGCCGTAGATAGAAATATAGCGGATCAGTTTTTTCGACATCAGTCCATGAATATCGGCCCGTCGCTTTTACGTTTTACGGCCTTTTGCTTTATGATAGCCCTAGCGTCAGGATTGATGGTACCGATTTTGCGCATGTCAGCGCGCTCCCACCAGTGGTCCTTATATTCATGGATGAAACGGAACAGTGAGTCGCTGGCTGTCAACACCTGAGGATTATAGTTTTCAGGTGCATCGTTGACCGTTTCGAACTCGATATGCAAGATTTGGTTGAGGGGATTATACTCATATTTGAAGGCATAATACACTGCCGTATCCATATGATGGTCCATCTGTACCCCTGTACCGTCAGCAAGGAAATACATGGTATAACCCGTAGCCGTGTCGTATGGATCATATATCTTATGCTTATATGAATCCTCAATCATCTGACCAAAATAGTCGGTGTTCCATCTCTCTCTACTTGAAACGCCAAACACCTTATTATAAAGGCCGTCGAAATCCAACTTGTTTTGCGAAATGAAGATCGTGCGATAGACGTGTCCGCCAGGTGAATTAATGACAAAGGAGGAACCACGAAAATCGCCATCCTCCAAAGCTTCGACAGTGATGGTGAGCGAGCCATCGTTTTTGCCATTCATTGCGCTGATGGTGTACCAATCGGCATCGTCATTTTTAGTGATTGTCCACTCACAATTTGCAGTAAAGTCAAAGGTTTGTGAGCTAGCTTCCAACTTAAACCAAAGATTGTTTGTAGGTACTTGGATTTTGTAAGTTTTTACACATCCTGTGAATCCGGCTGCCGTAAAGAGCAGCATGGCAGCTATGGCCAAAAGATGAATATGCTTTTTCATTTCTGTAAGATTTAAAGTGCAAAAGTACATAATTTATTAATACAAGCGCTTTTTCTGCTTCGACTTCTTTGCAGGAGGTAGTGTTTCGGCCAGCATCTCGAAGTCCATTTTGTGTTTAAAGAGGTCGACAGATTTCACAACTATACGGACCTCATCGCCCAACTGGATGACTCGACCCGTGTCTTGCCCAATGACGCGGAAGTTGTCGTCGTCGAGGTAATAATAGTCACCCGGAAGGTCCTCATAACGCACCAAGCCCTCGCATTTGTTGCCTTTCAGCTCCACAAACAAGCCCCACTTGCTCACGCCCGAGACCAAACCCTCAAACACTTGTCCAATCTTATCTTGCAGGTATTCAGCTTGTTTGTATTTTACGGATTGACGTTCCATTTCTTCAGCTTGTTTCTCCATCTCGCTGGCATGGACGCACATCTCCTCGTATTCCATCTTGTTGACCGAGCCTTGACCTTCTATAAGATATCTTTCTATTAATCGGTGCACCATCAGGTCGGGATAACGACGGATGGGCGAAGTAAAATGCGTGTAATAGTCGAAAGCCAAGCCATAGTGCCCTATGTTGTCGGTGCTGTAAACGGCCTTAGCCATGGTGCGCAGGGCGACGGTTTGGATGAGGTTCTTCTCTCCTTTGCCTTCCACATCTTCAAAGAGTTTGTTATAGGAGTTGACCAAAGTGCTACGGTTGCTGAGGTTCATCGAATAGCCCAAACGCGAGATGAGCAGCATGAATTTGTTGAGTTTCTCTGGGTTAGGCTCGTCGTGAACACGATACACGAAGGTATCGTTGTGCCATTTGCTTTCTGGCTTGCCAAAGGTCTCGGCCACAGTGCGGTTGGCCAATAGCATGAAGTCCTCGATAAGCTCATGTGACTCGTTTTGCACACGCACATAGGTATCGATAGGTTTTTTGTTCTCGTCCAAGATAAATTTCACCTCTTCAGAATGGAAGTTGATGCTACCTGCCTCCATGCGTTTTTCACGCAATTTGGTCGCCAAGTTGTTGAAGGTCAGAATTTCGTCCTTATAGTCGCCATCGCCACCTTCAATCATGGTTTGCACTTCTTCGTAGGTATAACGGCGGCACGACTTGATGATAGTCTTGCCAATCCACTTGTCGTAAATCTTGGCATCGTCGTCCATCTCGAAGACCACGCTAAAGGTCAGCTTCTCTTCGTCAGGACGCAGTGAGCACACATTATTACATAGTTTCTCGGGCAGCATCGGGATGGTGCGGTCGACAAGATAAACGCTTGTGCCTCGGTCGAGAGCTTCTTTGTCGATGGCGGAGCCTTTTTGCACATAGTGCGACACATCGGCAATATGCACACCTACTTCCCAATGGCCGTTGGGTAGCTTTTGCAGACTGATGGCATCGTCGAAGTCCTTGGCATCGGCAGGGTCGATGGTGATGGTAAACACCTTGCGGAAATCGCGGCGTTTTTTGATTTCGTCCCTGCTAATGGTAACGGGAATCCTATCGGCTTCTTTTTCCACCTCATCAGGAAACTCGATGGGATAGTCATGTGCCGCAAGAATGGATTCCATCTCCACATCATTCTCGCCAGGCTTACCTAGTACACGGACAATCTCGCCAAAGGGGTTGCCCGAACCGTCGGGCCAGTCGGTAAGGTGGACAATGACTTTCTGCCCGTCTTTGGCACCGTTCAAATCGCCACGCGGGATAAAGATATCCACGGGCATCCAGTCCACATCGGGGCGAACGAAGACATAGCCATGGGATATGGAAAGCACGCCCACAAACTCAGTGTGGCGGCGTTCAAGCACCTCCACAATCTCGCCTTCGGGTTTGCTATTGTTACGCTTGGGGAACATGGCCACACGCACATGGTCGCCATGCAGTGCTTTGTAAGTGTCTTGAGCAGCGATGAAAATGTCCTCGCCTTCGCCGTCGTCGCGCACTACGTAGGCCTTGCCTGTCGACTTCATTTCTACCGTGCCCTCCACATACTTGGTCTTCGGCCCAAACTGCGCCATACCTTCAGGACCCATCACATAACTATAGGGACGCTCTTCCTTAAGTAAGCCTTTGTCCTTCAGGTCGATTAGGAGATTATACACCACGTCCTTCCCCGCTTGGTCCTTGATACCCATGATTTTACAGACCTGTTTGTAGTTCTTCGGACGGAAAGGCTGGTCGGCAAAAATGCCTAAAATCACACTTGTGAAAGTGCTCAGTTTATTTTCGATTTTTTTCTTTTTTGGCATAACGATTCTGAAATTTTCTGCAAAGATAAATAAATCACCCGATTAGCATGTTGATAATTTTGTTGACAAAATTTTCAAGAATTAATTTGGTCGGTGAAACCAAAATGCTATACCTTTGCACAACAAGGTTCTTCGGAGGAGATTAATAGGGAACCCCGTGAAAATCAGGGACTATACCCGTAGCTGTGAGCTCTGAAACATGCCGGACACCCCATGCCACTGTCAAAACTAAGAAGACGGGAAGGCCGTTCGGAAGGGAGTAAGTCAGAAGACCTGCCTTGGAAACTGAAGCACTGTCATCCCTCGGGATAAGGGTAGCGTGCCGAACAATTGAAAACGACAACTATACTAGGCATCAGTTTTTGATGCAACAAACAGAAAACGAGCACATTATATGAGCAACGGAGGATTGTATATTACCAAAAGGGACGGCAAGCAGGAAGCCTTCTCTTTAGACAAAATCAAAATCGCCATCAGCAAGGCCTTTCTTGCCTCAGGCTTCTACGCCACTGATGAGGACTTGAACGGTATCTTGAGCCGCGTCCGCGTGACCAATGGCATCACAGTGGAGGAAATCCAAAACCAGGTGGAGACGGCATTAATGGCGGAACAGTATTACACTGTAGCCAAAAACTACATCCTTTACCGCCAGAAGCATACCGAAGATCGTGAAATCCGCGAGAAAATCGACTTCCTGAGCAACTATGTCAACGCTTCGAATGCCGCCACCGGCTCGAAGTACGATGCCAACGCCAATGTGGAGAAGAAGAACATCGCCACTTTGATTGGTGAGTTGCCCAAGTCGAGCTTCATCCGTATCAACCGCCGCCTGCTGACGGACCGTATCAAGGAAATGTTTGGCAAAGAACTTGCCGACCGTTACCTCTATTTGCTCAACAACCACTTCATCTACAAGAACGACGAGACCAGTTTGGCCAACTACTGCGCCTCCATCACCATGTATCCCTGGCTCAACGAAGGCACGGCTTCCATCGGAGGCAACTCAACCGCCCCCACCAAGCTGCGTTCCTTCTGCGGCGGCTTTATTAATATGGTGTTCATGGTCTCCTCGCAGCTGTCGGGTGCCTGCGCCACTCCGGAGTTCCTGATGTACATGAACTACTTCATTGCCAAGGACTACGGCCCAGACTACTACAAACGCGCCGACGAAGTGGTCGACTTTTCACTGAAGCCACGCACCATCGACAAGGTCATCACCGATTGCTTCCAGCAAATTGTTTACTCCTTGAACCAACCCGCGGGCGCAAGAAACTACCAATCAGTATTCTGGAACATTGCCTACTATGACCGTTATTATTTCGAGTCGCTGTTTGGCAATTTCTATTTCCCCGACGGTTCAAAACCCGACTGGGAGTCGCTCAGCTGGCTGCAAAAACGTTTCATGAAATGGTTCAACGCCGAGCGTCTGAGAAGCGTGCTCACCTTCCCTGTCGAAACGATGGCTTTGCTCTCAAAAGATGGTGACGTCATCGACCAAGAATGGGGCGACTTCACCGCAGAGATGTATGCCGAAGGACACTCCTTCTTCACCTACCTCAGCGACAACGCTGACTCACTTTCTTCGTGCTGCCGTCTGCGCAACGAAATCCAGGACAACGGCTTCAGCTACACCCTCGGTGCCGGTGGCGTTTCCACAGGCTCAAAGAGTGTGCTGACCATCAACCTGAACCGCTGCATCCAATATGCCGCCCGCAACAACATGCACTACCTCACTTTCCTTGAGGAAATCGTCGACCTCTGCCACAAGGTGCAGATTTGCTACAACGAAAACCTAAAGGAACTCCAGAAGAAAGGCATGTTGCCGCTCTTCGATGCAGGTTACATCAACCTCGGTCGCCAATACCTCACCATTGGCGTGAACGGCCTTGTGGAAGCTGCTGAATTCCTGAAAATCAAGATTTCGGACAACCCGGACTACGAAAAGTTCGTGCAGGATGTGCTGGGCCTCATCGAGCGTTACAACAAAAAGTACTATTCGAAGAAAGACGGCTTGATGTTCAACTGCGAGATGATCCCCGCCGAAAACGTGGGCGTGAAACACGCCAAGTGGGACAAGGAGGATGGTTATGAGGTACACCGCGATTGCTACAACAGCTATTTCTACATCGTGGAAGACCCCAACACCAATGTCCTCGACAAGTTCCGCCTCCACGGCGAGAAGTACATCAAGCACCTCA
>CAMJRR010000005.1 GCA_946408345.1 uncultured Bacteroidales bacterium
TCTTTGAGTGCCTCAAGCCCTTCTTTCGTGACATAGTTGGGCACGCCTTCGGGCAAATACGCCCTCATCGGCACCCTCGGAATCTCTTCTTGATCGCCTTCTTTTATGAAGCCTCTACTCATTTAATCACCAACTCCTTGATGATGTTGTCGCACTTACCCACCTTCTCAACGCACCAGAGCAGATAGTGGGCATCCATGCAGATGGTGCGCTGCACCTTGTTCTCGAAGCTGAGGTCGCCGCTCATGGCTTCCCAGTTGCCGTCGAAGGCCAGACCGATGAGGTTGCCCTCGCCGTCGATGACGGGACTGCCCGAGTTGCCACCCGTGATGTCGTTGGTGGTGATGAAGTTGACGACCAACTCACCGTTTTCATTGGCATAACGACCATAGTCCTTCTTGGCCACGAGGTCGCGCACATCCTGCGGAATGTCGAACTCCCAGTTGCCAGGCACATACTTGGCCATCACGCCGTCCATGGTGGTGTAATAGTTGTAGTTGACGGCATCGGCGGCCTTGTAAGGCTCCACGGTGCCGTAGGTCAGACGCATGGTGAAGTTGGCATCAGGATAGAAGTTGCGGTCGCTCTGCATCTCCATCAGGCCCTTCATGTAGAGGCGCTCGCCTTGGTTGCCAAGGTTTTGGGCTTCCTCATACCGGGCATATAGAGTCTGGTAGGACTCAATGATGTTCATCGCGAGGGCAAAAATCGGGTCTTTATCAAGAGCTTTGGGCTTCTGCATCCACTTCTCGAGACGAGCCTTGTCGGTGAAGACGGATTTAGCGAAGGCTTTGGCCACGTATTCGGTAAAGTCACCATTGTTTTCCAAACCGATGCAGAGAATCTCGCTTGGCATCAGGTTGGCTTGGTTGTTCTTATAGAACAGTCCGAGTAGTGCGGCCGTCACATCTTGGTCGAGAGGCATGCTATAGTCCTTGAAGAAGGTTTCCACGGCAGGCTGCATTTTCTCGGCAGCGGCCTTGATGTCGGCTTTGTCAGCCTTGTTTTCAAACATCTGGTTGATGCGCATGAACCTGCGGCTAAAGGAAATGGCTTCGCCACCGTTCCAACCCGCCTCACGATGGTAGACGAACGACTTCTGAATCTCATCGAGGATGTTCCACTTTTTTACAATGTCTTTGAAGATGTTGCCATATTCAGCCATGCGACCGGCATCGGCGCCGACCCATCTGGCGAAGTCTTCCTCTTGAGCTTGGCGGCGTTCATACACATGGTTACGCTTAAGCTGTTTCACCTGACCAATGTAGTATTTCCAATAGTTCGACACGCTGGCCTGCTTGGAGGCATATTTGATGAACACCTCTTGGTCGGCGTCCATGTGCTTGCGGTAGTTCTCGAGTTTAGTCGTGCGACAGTCGATGATGGCGGGACCTTCCTCTTCAATCACATTCTTCACAGTATAGGATGTGGAGTAACGGTCGGTCGAGCCGGGATATCCTAGGATCATGGCATAGTCGCCAGGCTTCACACCGCCTAAATTAATAGGCAGGTACCATTTACTCTTCATCGGGATGTTGTCGGCGCTGTACTCGGCGGGACTACCGTCAGGTGCGGTATAGACGCGGAAGATGTTGAAGTCGCCCTTGTGGCGCGGCCAAGTCCAGTTGTCGGTGTCGGCGCCAAACTTGCCAATGCCCCATGGTGGGCAGCACACGAGTCGTACATCCTTGTATTCGTCATACTCGAAGAGGATATATTGGTTGCCACTATAGAAAGGCTCAATCTCAATACGTACGTTGCGGTCTCCCTTACGGTCTTTCTCAAGTTGACGTGCGTTCTTTGCCACAAGTTCCTCGCGATCAGCCTCGCTGGTCTGAGCAGTAACACCTTTCAGCACGGCTTCAGTGACGTCTTCCACCTTATTTAAAAAGAGGACGGTGAGGCCTGGGTTGGGCAGTTCCTCACCCTTGCTTTTGGCCCAAAAGCCGTCGGTGAGGTAGTCATGCTCTATGGACGAGTGCTTCTGCACATAGCTCAAGCCACAGTGATGGTTGGTGAGTAGCAGGCCTTCGGTAGAGATGATCTCGCCCGTGCAGCCGCCACCGAATTGCACGATAGCGTCCTTAATGCTGGGTTGGTTGAAACTGAAAATCTGCTCAGCGGTGAGTTGGCAGCCCATAGCTTGCATCTCGGCCAGGTTTTGGCCATTCAGTGAATAAGGCAGCCACATGCCTTCGTCGGCGCGGACTACTGTAATTGTCAGCAATAATGCTGCGATTAATGAGAATACTTTTTTCATTGGAGTTATTTTAATTTATTGATTTTCATCTTTTTTCTTCGGCACTCTCGACCCAAGCGTCAGAAACAGTCCGACGACGATTTCGGCAATCGTCATGCCAAGCATAAGCCATAGGGTATCGCTCCAAGTGCGTTTGCCAAAGATGGCAAAAAGCGCCGCTGCGACAATCATCCCCGCCCATGTGGCGAGACCTCCTTTCAGCAAATTCTTTTGGTCTTTCGAAAGTTTCATATATTTGTAATTTGAAAACTTGAAATCTTTCGCAAAAATAATAAAAATATACTGCCTACGTTGTTTTTATACTAAATCAAGCTATTATGAACATTAAACAATTATTTCTCAAGGTGATGGCAGTCGGCGTGTTTTCTCTCACCGCCACTTTCATCAACGCACAATCACTTGACAATTACTACAAAAAACTATCGGAATTTGACGCTCAATACCGTACCTACTACGACAGTGGGCAATATGGTTTGGCCATACAGCCCTTGACCGATTTGATCCACTATTTGGATTCGATAACGGTGTTCAAGGGTCCAGAATACGACGAGTCACGTGAGAAAATCGAACAATCCCTCGCCTATTTCAAAGCCAACACCTATTACAACCTTGCTTGCAGCTATTCCCTCTCTCACCAAAAGAAAGCCGCATTATCCGCATTAGAAAACGCCATAGACTTAGGTTATAAGGACTATGGCAACATGAAAAACGACTCGGACTTTGATTTCATTCGCAACGAAAAGAGATTCAAGGCTTTACTGAAACAGATTGAACAATACGATAACCTGTCTGTTTTAAAGAGTGCGGCTCCTTATTCGCATGAAGACACCGACTCCTTGCCTCGTTTCAGCTATCAGTCAGCGGAGGATATGCGCTTGAAGAATGTCAAAGAATTCTTCTCCTTGGATGAGGTAGCGGGCGAAGGCGACGAGATCTCGAAAATCCTCAACCTCCTCCGTTTTGTCCATGATTCCATCCGTCATGATGGCGGCAATTATGCGCTTTGCGAGTTTGATGCCATTGACATCTACAATTACCACAAATCGACAGGCAAGGGTGTGAATTGCAGACATCTGGCCATCACTTTAAATGAGATGTATCTGTCGTTGGGCATCCCCTCACGCTATGTGACTTGTATGCCCAAAGACCCCAATGACCAGGACTGTCACGTGATTAATGTGGTGTGGTCAAGCCAACTGAAAAAATGGATTTGGGTCGACCCAACCTTCTATGCATTCGTGACGGACGAGAACGGCACTTTGTTGGGAATCGCCGAGGTGCGCGAACGCCTCATCGACGGCCGTCCCTTGGTGCTCAACGAGGACGCCAACTGGAACCACGAGAGCCAGCAAACCAAGGAACACTATCTGGAAAACTACATGGCCAAGAACCTGTATTACATCGAGTGCGTCACCGAGAACCGCTTCAATCCGGAGAGCCGTTACAGGGACACAGGATCAAGTTATGTCAAACTTGTGCCCTCGGATGACAAAGAAGAATCCTCCGAGCGGATGGTATTCACTCACGACGCCGACTATTTCTGGCAGGCTCCCGAGTGATACAAACAAAAAACCCCTCCTGATGGGGAAAAAGGAGGGGAAAAACAATATAAAGATTATGAAAAAAATCCGACTTTATTTTTTCTCAATGCTCTCGCATCGAAAACTGATGCAAAGATAAGCATTATTTTCATTCACGGCACACTTTTGGACATTTTTTTGGAAATTTTTCCAATTTTTTATCCCATCAGGGTACAAATCACCCTTTCCCGTCCACGTTGGAGCCGTGATCACGCGCCAGCAATCACTGCTTGGCGGCCATGACCAGCTGACCTCTGTAGTACAGGTCGCCGTCCACGTAGTAAGCACGGTGCATCACGTGCATGGTGCCAGTGGTAGGATCGATGGTCACGTTCGGGGTTTCAGCCTTGTAATGTGTTCTTCTCTTAGCGCCTCTGGTATGAGACTGTCTTCTTTTAGGATGTGCCATTTCTTTGTTATTTTAACTAGTTAATTACCAATTGTTTATTTATCGTTCAAATCTATGTCTTTCAAAGCGGCCCAACGCGGGTCGATGGTGTCGGGGGCTTCTTCCTCCTCGGCGGGTGCCTCCTCGCGGTTGAGCATCTCAATCACGGCGGGGTTGCACTGGCCTTCGGGATGCACGCGGTGCATCGGGATGGCGAGGATGATGTACTCATACACCAATGGGCGGATGTCGTATTCGTTCAGATCGGGCGAAACGACAGCCACGTCGTCCGACTCTTCGGCATTCTCCGTTCCCAACTTGATGAAGAAGTCCTGCTGGCTCTCGATAGGCTGGTCGAACTCGTCGGCGCAGCGGTCGCAAGGCACGCGCACGCTACCGTTGAGGTCGAAGTGCAGCGTCAGCATGGTCTCCTGGCGGTCGATATCGACCTTGACAGACACCTTTCCTTGCTGAACTTCGGAGTAATCCATCCCTGCGAAGAAATCGTTATTGATCTCATACTCAAAGGAATGGCTCCCAAGGGCAAGGCCGCTGACCGGAATCAGGAATTCGTTCTTCTTTTCCATTCTGCCTAAAAATCGGGCTGCAAAAGTACGGAATTAATTTGAATGTGGAACATTTGAAGTGGATTTTTCGCAAAATTCACTATTTTTGCCTCACTAAAACCGCTGATTATGACACGCATCGAACGCATCACAAACATGGAATCCCTCTTCGACAAGAGCGAGGAGGTCGTCAAACGACTGGAAGCGGCCATCAAGGACTTCTCAGAAATTGAACACGACATCGCCAAGTTGGAGGCCTATTACAACTCGCCGCAGTGGCGCAAAGACTTCGAAGCAGACGAGGCCGGCAAACTGCCCAAGGACCTCAAGCGTGGTGTCTTGAGCGAGGACGGCATCTACGACCTACTGTCAGACTATCAATGCTTGAAGGATCAGATTAGAACTGTAGAATAGCACTAATGATATGCACAAACTCAGAGAAATAGCTGGCTATGCCCTCGGTGGCTCGATGTTCGTGCTCCTCATCCCAACCCTGATGTGGCTGGCTTCAGGGCGTCCTGATCTTTGTGCCATCCCCGTTGGGAGGATAGTGATAGCCATTGTGCTCGCTGTGGTTGGGCTGTCGCTCAGCGTGTGGAGCATCGTCTACATGCGGCGCAAAGGCGACGGCAACCCCATGGATGCCTTCGGGCATGAGGTGGCACCTCGCACGAAGCACCTGATGACAGAAGGTCCCTACCGTCTGAGCCGCAACCCCATGCTGACGGGGAGCTTCGTCTATTACGCTGGCATCTGCGTCTTTCTGTGGAGTTGGCAGGCGTTACTGGTGTTCATCGCATTCATTATCATCATGCTCCTACAAGTGCGCAGCGAGGAGAAGCGGCTTCGCAAGGATTTTGGCGAGGAGTATGAGGCATATTGCCGCAGGACAGGGCGGTTTTGGCCGTAGCAGCAGCCATGTCGTGCTTTGCGTTTTTATTTCTCTAACCGAAACGACCCGAACTTTTCCGAAACCTTTCGGATACTTCGGATTATTTCGGTTAGAGAGTTTTGTGTGACCCCAGCAGCCATGTCGTGCCAGCGTGGACAAGTATGGCGGCGGGCATCTATGGCTGCAGATAAATGCATTTAACTCTATTTCAAAGCTACAACGCCCCAATAATAAAGTTCCAAACGAGGAAACGGAGGAACTTGCCAACGAGGAGCAAGAGCATGGTTCCCACGGGCTTGGTTTTGAAAAAGCCGAGGGCGAGGGTGAAAACGTCGCCGATGAAAGGCACCCAGGCGAGCAGGGCGAGCCAGATGCCGTAGCGGTCGACTTTCTTTTTTTGACGCTCCATGGCCTCCGGACTCACCTTGAACCACCGCTCAATCCATTCCCAACGACCGATGCGCCCGATCCAATAGGTGGTGACGCTTCCGAGCCAGTTGCCCAAGGTGCCGACGACGAGGCTGCCGATAGGGTTGTGCGTGGCCATAAGCACAGCCACATACAGCGCGTCGGAGCTGAACGGCACGATGGTTGCCGCCAGAAAGGTGCCCAAAAACAGGCCCAAGAGACCGAGACTTTCAAGCCAGGACATTAGACCGGAATTTTTGGCAAAATTATGGAAAAATCCTGTTTCGATTCCAATTGTCTCAAGATGAGGCAGATGAACTGGTCACAATTGTGACCGGTTGCGAAACTTGAAGCATTCCGTACCCTCCCCCAGGTGACATCAGTCCTGCCCCTTGCCGTCATAGCGGGCTTGACCCGCTATCTCCTAAACGGAAAAGGGATTCAGTTAGTTCCATTTTGGAACATACTGCATCGACAACACGGTATATCATCTCGGCGCCTCGCTGAAGAATTTGGGAAAGAAATGGTTTGCTTTTAGCAGGATGGAGATGGGCACGGAGGGATTGTTATTTAAGATTTGATAAAGAGCAGAAAAACACACTCAAATTGAGTACTTCAAAAAGAGCTTTGTTTAGAAGATTATTTTTACTTTTGCAAACACAAAAGCTACAAGTAGAATGTCAAATAACAAATGGACTAGAGAGGAATTAATCCTCGCGCTTGATTTATACTTTCGCCTGCCTTTTGGGCGGTTGAATCGTTCAACGCCTGAAGTAATAGAACTAGCTAATCTAATAAAACGAACCAATAATAGCGTTGCCTTGAGACTCGTCAATTTTGCCGCTTGTGACCCAGTAATCATAAATAGTGGACGTACAGGAATGCCTGGTGGATTATCTATCTGTAAACCAATATGGGATGAATATGTTGGCAGGAAGGAAGAATTGTTCTACGATGCACAACAAATCAAAGCAAACTTACTCCATAGTTCGATAGAAAATCTTGTTGGTATTACCGAAAATGACCTCGTTGGCAAAGATAAAAAAGCTTTTGTCAAACAACGCGTAAACCAAGACGCATTTCGTTCTATGATTCTCAACCTATACGAAAAACGCTGTGCTTTAACAGGAATCAACATACCTGCATTATTGGTTGCCAGCCACATTATTCCATGGGTTGTTAATCAACAAGAAAGATTAAATCCTGAAAACGGATTGTGCTTGTCCGCATTGTATGATAAAGCATTCGACAAAGGCTTTATCAGTTTTGATGACCAATATCGTGTAATACTGGCCGAAAAGCTCAAACTATATCAATCAGAACCTTATTACGGAAAACATTTTGCTCCTATTAAAGGACAAACTATCGCATTACCAGAATACCATAGGCCAAACAAAGTGTTTCTTGAATGGCACAGGGACTGCATATTTAACAAGTGATGGAAAACCCTCCAAGATATAAAATCGGTGATACCATTTACTGGTACTGTGACAAAGAACAACGAACTCACCATGCCATAGTCGAATTCGTAAACTTCGTACATATTGGCAGGTTTTATGAGGATATTAACTATGAAGTTGAAGTTGTCTGTTGCGGTGAAAAGAAAACTATGTTTATCGATGAATATGACGCAATGCCAACCGACTTTTAATACTTAAAATATTCATTCTATGTCCTGCCTCCAAGTCATACTAGCCATTATCTTCCCGCCGCTGGCGGTGATCGACCGCGGCTGCGGGTCGATGCTCATCGTGCTTCTGCTCACGCTCTGCGGCTGGGTACCCGGCGTCATCGCAGCATTGATCATCCTCAACAAGAACAAATAAAAATCACCAAAATATGAAGCACCTCAACCTCTTACTCATCGCCGCCATCCTGTTCTGCGGCAACCTTGTGACTCGAGCACAAGACAACGGCGTCACGTTGTATTTCAGCGCCGAAGAAATGCCTGACCTCATCAAATGTCTGCCCCCGCCGCCGGATACCATCGGGACGGACTTTGCCAACGACATCATGCGCTACATGTGGGGCAAACAGCAACGCAATGACGCGGAACGCGCAGCCCTCGTCTTTCAAGATGCCGTGTGGAACTACGACTCGCTCTTCGCCGTGTTCAAAGTGCCCTTCGGCCTCGAAATCACCAAGGAAGGCACTCCCGAGATTTATAAGTTCATGATTAACAGCCTCTCCACCATCGACCCGACACGCGTCAAGCCGAAGGCTTTCTACCATCGCAAGCGGCCGTTTGAGCGTTTCCATGAACACATGCTCACGAGATACGAGGAAGCGGAACTGTCGGGCGAAGGCTCCTACCCCTCTGGTCATAGCCAGCGCGGCTATGCCACCGCCTTGCTGCTCTCCGAGATCAACCCCGACAATGCCGATACCATCATGGCGCGCGGTTACATGTACGGCGAAAGCCGTGTCATCGCAGGCGCCCACTGGCAGAGCGACGTCGACGCCAGCCGTCTCTGCGCCGCCATCGGTGTGAGCCGCCTGCACACTAGCCCGACTTTCCTCGTTCATCTTGAGAAAGCACGCAACGAGTTCCAACGGTTGACGGGTAAACTGTCGCTCACCGACGACTTCAGCCAGTTCGTGAACATTGCAGATGTCATCCCCGACGCGATTCTGGAGATCCGCTATTACAGCACCTATAACTTTGTCGGAACGCGTGTGGACGGCTATCTGGAGCCCGTCGCACTGCTAACCCGACAGGCCGCCGACAGCCTTCGAGCAGTGAGTGATGACCTGAAAAAACAAGGCTACCGCCTGAAAATCTACGATGCCTACCGTCCACAATGCGCCGTCGACCACTTTATGCGCTGGGGTGCCGATGTCAACGACACGCTCATGAAACCCTATTTCTATCCCGAAGTGCCTCGCGACAGGCTTTTCGAACTGGGCTACATCGCCAAGAGAAGCGGCCACACACGCGGTTCCACCGTCGACCTGACCCTCTTCGACATGGCTACGGAAAAAGAAGTGGACATGGGCGGAACCTTTGACTGGTTTGGTCGCAGGAGCCATCCTGATTTTGGCGGCAATCCAAAAACCGGAAAATATAAACCCAACGACCAAATCACCGCCGAGCAGTTCCACAATCGGATGATCCTACGCGAGGCCATGATGCGCCACGGCTTCGCACCTTACGCTGAGGAATGGTGGCACTTCACCTTGAAAAACGAACCGTTCCCTGACACCTATTTCACTTTCCCTGTCAAACAACTCAGCAAGTGATACGCTGAAACATCACTTGCCGAAGACATTTTTGAAGAACTCCACCGTGCTGGCAATGACTTGCTTGCGGCGGCGGGTGATGGTATGGTTTTCGCCTTCCACCACTTTAAGAGTGGCATGAGGACCGTAGGCCTTCAAGTATCGCTCGCTGCACCACATCGGCACGATGCCGTCGCGGTCGCCATGGAGAAGGAGCACAGGACCTTGGTAGGCCGCCGCAGTGCCATAGATATCGAGCTGCTGTGTGGTGACGAGGTATTCACGCCCCAGCTTATACAATCCCCAACAGCGGATGTATTCCGGCGGGTCCTTAGGGTCGAAGGTCGCATTGAAGAACTTGCCACCTTGACAAGCTTCCTTGATGACCGAACCTGGGGCAATCAGCACCACACCTGAAGGCGCTGTGCTCTCAGCAGCCAGCCGTCCCGCTGCCATCGAGGCAACGACACCACCTTGCGAGTGGCCCAGCATTCCCACGCCATTTACATAAGGCAGGCTCTGAACATAATCCCAGACGGCGCCTGCATCGTCCAACTCCTTCTCGATGGTCATGTCCTGCTTGCGGCCTTCGCTCTTGCCATGTCCTCCGAAGTCGAAGCGGATGGAGGCGATACCAGCTTCGGCAAGATCCTTTGCAAGCTGCGGCATGGGAATATAGTCCTTGCTAGAAAAGATGCCATGCATCAGAATCACCATCGGGCACTGGTCTGTTTTTGGATCAAACCCATCAGGCAAAGTAACTTTGTAGGCAATCTCGCCTTGAGGACCTCGTATGGAGGCTTTTTGCGCTTGGCAACCCGATAGAAACACTATGCCAAGCATGGTCAGAAGTAGATAAGTAAAGAATTGTCTCATAAACAGATAACGCCGTTTATTGTGCTTTATTGCATTATTTTAGAGCGTCAAGGATGGAATAATCGTACATTTGCAGCATAAAGAGCATTCTTATGAAATCAAAATTGCTATTTCAAGCCCTAACCAAATTTCTCCTTGGTGTCATCATCTTGGCTCTGCTCATCTTCTTGCCCGCAGGCTCGTTCCACTATTGGCAAGGCTGGCTGCTGATGGGCATTTTGTTCGTCCCCATGTTCGTTGCTGGGCTGGTTATGATGGCGAAGAACCCAGAACTGCTGCAAAAACGGCTGAATGCCAAGGAACAAGAGAAGGAGCAAAAGACCGTCGTGGCATTGAGTGGGCTTCTGTTCTTTGCCGCTTTTGTCGTCGCAGGCCTCAACTGGCGCTTCCAGTGGTGCATGTTGCCGAATTGGGTCGTGTGGGTGGCCGCTGGCCTTTTCTTGGTGTGTTATCTGCTTTATGCGGAAGTCCTGCGCGAGAACACCTACCTCTCACGCACCATCGAAGTACAAGAGCATCAAAAAGTCATTGACACAGGGCTTTATGGCATCGTCCGTCACCCTATGTATATGGCCACTACCCTCCTCTTCCTGATGATGCCTTTGGTGCTGGCCTCACCGATTTCGTTTGCTATCATGCTGTTGTATATCCCTTTGATAGCCAAACGCATCCGAAACGAAGAAGCCGTGCTTGAGCAAGGGCTGGAAGGCTACAGCGAATACAAACAACGGGTGAAATACAAAGTCTTGCCTTTTATCTGGTGAAGACATGAGATACAAACTAGTGATATTCGACCTCGACGGCACGCTGCTCGACACCATCGACGACCTCAAGGAGGCCGTCAACCACGCCATGAGCTTGAGAGGTTTCCCAACCTTTACACGCGAAGAAGTCATGGCTATGGTCGGCCATGGCGCCCGCAACCTGATGCGAAAGGCCTTACCCGATGGCCATAAGGACGACGACATGGTGGATGCCGCCTACAACGACTTCAAGGCCTACTACATTACCCATATCGATGTGCACACAAAACCTTTTTCAGGCATACACGACCTCTTGACCCAACTGCACCAAGAAGGCGTGATGTTGGCGGTCGCCTCCAACAAGTTCCAAGAGGGCACGGAGCGCCTCATCAAGGAATTCTTTCCCGAGATTCCCTTTGTAGCCGTCTTGGGTGGACGCCCCGACTTCCCACTCAAGCCCGACCCTGAAATCGTCAGTGAAGTGCTACGTAAGGCGGGCGTCGAAAAAAAGGATGCTGTCATGGTCGGCGACTCCGACACCGACATGGAGACCGCGGCTAATGGGGGTGTTATGGGCATCGCCGTGAACTGGGGGTATAGGGATATGAGTAGCGTCAAAAACTTACTGGTCGCCAATTCGGTTGAAGAGCTACACCAAAGACTCCTATCATGACCGACAAAATGACTCCCGCACAGCGGCATTACTGCATGTCGCGCATCCACGGCAAAGGCACCAAGCCCGAGCTGAAGGTAAGGCAATGGCTGTGGCGGCACGGCTACCGCTATCGCCTCAACGTGAAGAGCGTACCAGGCAAGCCCGACATTGTCATGCGGCGGTATCGTACGGCAATTTTTGTGAATGGGTGTTTCTGGCATGGACACCATGTAGAGACGCGATTAATCGCGTCTCTACCAGCAATCACCAATTCATCTTGCTGTAAGATTCCACAGACGAACCGGGAGTTTTGGGTGAACAAGATCAAAAGGAACCAGGAACGCGACCAAAAGAACTACCAAGTGCTGCACGACAATGGCTGGCAGGTCATCGTGGTGTGGGAATGCCAACTGACGCCCAAGCGCATCGAGGAGACGATGCTCCGCATGGAGCTGTTGCTCAACGAGCATTTCTTGGCCTTACACCAACCGAAGGTGGTACCCTACGATGTTCAGGAGGCTCCTGCAGCCATGGCTGCGGAAAGCCTTACTTCAAATTAAACTCCAGTGTTCCCCCATCCACGATTTGCTGATGGGTAATCTTGTAATCCTTAATCGGCTTCCCATTCAACTTCACGCTCTTGACATGGATGCGCTCTGCCGTCTTGTTGGGGGCTGAAATCACAAAGTCATTTCCGTTTTCGAGATGCAGGGTAGCTTTTTTGAATAGAGGCGTGCCGATAACGTATTCTGCCGAACCCGCATGGAAGGGATAGAAACCAAGACTTGAGAAGATGTACCAAGCCGACATCTGGCCGCAGTCGTCGTTGCCGGCATAGCCGCAAGGCGTGGCGCGATAGAACTCGCTCCTCACCTGCTCCACCAGCTCCTGCGTGCGTTCAGGCTTGTCCGCAAAATTGTAAAGATAGACGGTATGATGACTCGGCTCATTACCGTGTGCATATTGCCCAATGAAACCACTGGCGTTGCCATTGACCTCGCCACTGGTAGCAGTGAGGCTGAAGTTCTCGTCAAGTTTCTTCAAGAAGCCTTTTGTGCCTCCAAAGAGGTCGATGAGTCCTTGCGGGTCTTGCGGCACAAACCACATATACTGCCAAGCATTACCTTCAACGAAGCAAGGTTGTTCGTACGACAAAGGATCGAAGCCTTCCATCCAGTTGCCCTTTTCGTCTTTCGGACGGAAGAAGCCTGTTTCGGGGTCGAAAAGGTTTTTGTAGAACATGCTGCGACGATAGAAACGCTCGTAGTCATCCATTTTACCAAGTTTCTTGGCCACCAACGCCACGCAAGCGTCGTCGAAAGCTTGCTCCATGGTGATGCTCACGCTCTCGTCTTGCAAGGTCTGTGGCAGGTAACCGTATTGCTCCCAAATCTCAAACGGTGAGTTGAAGTGGCTTCTTGTGCTGCTCTCGACCATGGCCTGATACGCCGCTTCCACATCGATGCCTGGAATCTCAGCCATGATAGCATCAGCCAAGACGGGAATGGCGTGGTTGCCAATCATGCAGTAGTTGTCCTGACCCCATAGGTCCCAAATGGGCAGGTAGCCATAGGTCTGATGGTGCAGCACCATATCTCTCACAAACTGCGCAGCAATGTCAGGAGCAATAAGTGTGTAAAGCGGATACGCAGCACGGAAAGTGTCCCAAAGGCTGAAAGTGCTGTGATACGTCTGTCCCGGAGGCATCTGCTTGATTTCAAAATTGGTGTCCATATAGCGACCGACCACGTCGCTCATGGTGTTGGGCTGCATCAGCACATGGTAGAGACCCGTGTAAAAGATGGTCTTCTGCTCGTCGGTGCCTTCGACATCAATACGGCTGAGCTCATGCTGCCAGGTGTCGTGTGCGGCTTTGACATAGCCGTCAAAATCCCAACTTTGGGCTTCCGCCAGCATGTTTTTCCGTGCGCCTTCATTATCCACAGGCGAGATGGCGACTTTCACAATCAATTCGTTGCCTTCTTTGGGGTCAAAACTCAAGGCTGCTCGCAAGGTGCGACCGTTGACGACATCACTATTCCCGACGTTCAGTCCGCCATTCATCAGCAGATGCTGGTTGAATGGCCTTGAAAACTCGGCGCGGAAATACACTTTACGTAGTTTAGCCCACCCGCAGACGACGCGATAACCTTCAATGGTGTGGTCGTCGACAAGACGGATTTGCGCCTGGATGATGTCGTAATAACGGCGGCCTGAGTAATAGGCATCTCCACGATAAGTCATTCTGTCGAGATCGAGGACAACATTCTGCGGCTGGCCCTCGGGGAAAGTATAGCGATGGATGCCCGTGCGCGTGGTAGCCGATAGCTCCACATTCACGCCGCTCTCCTGCAACAGCACTTGATAATACCCAGGACATGCGGACTCTTTGTCATGGCTATAATGCTGTCCGAAGTCAGCTGCCTTCAACTGCTCTGGTGTCACCGCACCACACAGGGGCATGAGGCTCACATCGATGAGGTCGGTGCAGCCCGTGCCGCTGAGGTGGGTATGTGTGAAACCGTAGATGATGTCTTTGTTGTAGTCATAGCCAGAGCAGGGGTCCCAAGTGACCATCAGCTCGGTCTCAGGACTCAGTTGCACCATGCCTTGCGGCATCGTGGCGCCAGGAAAGGTGCTGCCACTGAGGGCACCCGTCTCGTCGGTCTGCGTGCCAATGAATGGATTCACATATTGGGTATAGTCGTTGGCGCTTTGGGCGCTGAGGAGGAGGGGCAGCAACAAGAAGGCTGCCAAAAAGGTCTTGTTCTTCATTGTTTTCCGTATTTCATGGGACAAAAGTAAAAAAAGATGGTCTATTCTTGTAACATTTTTGTGTTTTCTATACTTATTGGGTGAAAACAACATAAATAAACGAGACAATGAAACAATTACCATTATTGAAATACAACGACCTTTGGAGGGTGATGTGTCTTGACCACAGAAATAATTTAAACGGTGTTGTGGTGGACGATGCCTCACTCGAAATCATGCTCCATATAGAGAAAACCATGCAACGATTGGAAGTGATGGGTGATGATGAACAACGCTTTCTTTGGATAGAAATCAAAGCCCCAGCCAAAAAATACCGCGAAGAAGATGCCGATGCCAAAGGGAACTATTGGTATCAATTATGTACTGGTCACTATAAGGACTTTCACTATTTGATACTCAGCAATCGTGAGTGGCGATTTATCGATCTCAGAAGCGCTCATCACATAGATGCCGAACGTAAGCCAGACCTTTATAGCGGCAACGTTTCAAAGGCCTTGAAGAAAATCGACATTTACATTTCTGCATTGGTCGATAGCATTTGCGAGAATCCCGATGCATACAATGCATATATCAATGAGCATCTTCCCTACACCAAACGTGACGGAAAAATCAAACGAGCAGACCTCAACAGGATATGTCCCAGCTATAAAACCTTCAATAATCCTGAACATGTGAAAAGAGTGCTAGAAAAGCAGCATTCTATGCCCTTGTGGACAAGCAACGAGATGACTCTCAGGAAGTATATGCATATTTGGCGCATCGCCTATGAAGCATATTGTACCAAATCTAGGTTTGATCCAGAGTCAAAATCTGCCTACGAGAATGTTTCGGACGAAGATATCTTTAGACACAATAGCAAAGGTCGCGAGATAGAAGGCTTAAATCTTGACAGCGAGGAGGATTTCTTGAAATGGGAAAGTGCCAACAGTCCTTATCATTGCCTAGATGTGGCCTATGCCAGAGTCCATCTCTCTCCACATAAAAAAGGAGAGGGGTGGGATGACGAGGAGATTCCTGTTCCAGAAGGGCACTGGTATTTCTCCTTGTATTTCAGTGTTTATGGTTACTCACAGGACGTAATTAATATGCTCGAGGCCTTTTGCCACGCTGGAATAGGAGTGGTATGTGGTGCCACGTCTCGTTTGCTTAAGATGGTCAACGAAACAGACTATGTCAGCATCTCGTCTATTCCCAACAAGTATACCCATGATGAGGAGATTGGAAACGAAATCTCATTGCCTTACGAATGCGAAGACATCACCGCCCAACAAGTTGCCGAGGTGATTGCTGCAACAGAGTGGGTACCGCTGAAAAAAGTCAAGCCTGTCTTATAAATACAACCTCATCATATCATTACTACCCAATGGCCAGCACTCGTGTTGCCCTCACGAATCAAGACACCCTTCTTTCGCATGGCTGCAAGGTCACGTTGTACAGTTCGTGAATCTACTGACAAAACTACCGACATTTGTTTGCTGGAATAGAATGGGTTTTCTTTTATCAATTTACATATTTTCTCTTGTCTATCAGTCAGTTGAACCACTGACAGACTTACGGCATCACTTACGACATCACTTACGACATCACCCTTGACATTCTTCTTTCCTCTGATGACATCAAACCCGCGTTGGAAGGTCACCAGCGTACCACCACAATGCGATTTCACCGTTGGCATCGGAAGCCCAACCTTCTCAAATCCATCATGTATCTTCTTGTAACCACGACCCCATGTGTCGATGAAACCAGCCTTGAACATGGTGTCGGCAATGTTCCTGTTGCGTGGTTTCGATGAATGTTTACCATAAAGTATTTCCTCGTCGTATCCTTCAGGCAACTCACCCTCGTTCCACACCTCCACATGGTCGTTATACACATGCATTTGAATGTCAGGTCCTGTGTAATCCTTGTGTGCAATTGAATTGTATAGTATTTCTCTCAAGGCTTCAATCGGCACCTCCAATTCCTCTTTGCGCTGCATACCCTCAAAACGAACTGGAGAAGTCAGATACTTGGCTTTCAACACCTCTATCACTCGGTCTGCCATCTGGATGACATTGCCCTCAATCACATCTTGAATTAATAAGTCGGCCTCATCAGTACCAAAACGGCCAATCTTGAATCTCACGCTCGTGAAAAATCTCAACGGGTCTTTGCCGAAAAGCAAAAGCGCGGCATTCTTCAGACACTCTCTCTCATCCAATAAATGAAGGCTTGCCAGTACGTCCTTAGTGGAGGCGTAGCGTTCATCTTCAGGTATACGGTTGGCTTCAATGCCTTTGCGAAGAAAATACTCAATCGCCCCTCTATCTATATCGTCAAGTGTCGCATGTTCGTTGGCAATGTCATCCCACGACTTTCCCATCTTCTTCATAATGAACTGCTGAAGTGCAGCACCGTTAAGCTCCTGCATAGTGCTACCAGAACGATAATAGTATTTACCCTTGAAACTGATAGGCACATTGCTCGGTTCTATCGTCAACTCGATATATTCCAGCCCACTCAACTCGTGGAGATTCACATCGACCACCAATCCCATATAGTTGACAATCTTGTTAGGGATGTCCTCCAGGAGCTTTCTTGAATCGTTCAACCCCACAACCTCATGGTTGTCGTCCACACCAAAGTACATAACGGCTCCTTGTGCATTCGCAAAACCACAAATCCACTTCAAAAACTCGTCCTTCCAGACCCTTTTGAACTCAATATTTTGGCATTCTTTCGGTTTTATCTTAGTCATACTCAATATTTTACTTTTCATATGGAATTATGCTTCTATATAAAAAATGCAAAAATAATCAAAAATGCCAGAATCACAACTATTGGCATAATTAATTGAAATGTTTTAACAAACTCAAAAGCACAATAAAGAAATGTAATTAATAATTAATAGCTTGCTTCTTCTTTAACAAATACAAAATGCGGCGTCGTGCATTTTTGTAGGTTTCCACTTCTTTCAAAATCCTTGTGGCTTGTTGATGTACCTTGCGTGGAATAGGAACAAATTTGTAAAACATGCCATCATTGTCTACCGCCATTAGAAATACTGATGTATAAACTTTATCTGTCTCTAGAATATGCCAGCGAACTTTATAGATACCGCGATAGCCTTCTCTATCCTCAATGATATCTAAAACCTCTAGTAGGATAGGGGCAAATTTGAGATTCTTCCGCCATTGAAAAAAAGTGTCGTGCTTTTTGATTTTCATATTCCTCAAACTATTGGTGATTCACCCTTATAGTATATGAGAAAAGCGAAAATGTTACATGGATTTCCTCAAAAAATGGATTTGAAGGGAAATAATCACATTGGTATCTTTTATTTCAAAATATATCCCTCTTGATCATAACAACGATGATACTTGTTAATCAAATCAATCAATAATTGTATATTTTGCACATCACATTTGAGAGTGTGGAACTTAGAATATTGAGCATCGTATCGTATAGTAGAACCATATTCCAATCGCTGCTCAATGTCAGAGGGAATAAAAAACGAAGAACGCTCACCAAGATACTTATGAAACTCAGTCAAGAAAATGTGAATACCTGCCAAGTCAAAGTCGCCGAAATGAATATACCGATTTGGGATGTTTTGAAGCCATGAACGGAGATCTGTGGATTGCGGATAGCGAGAAACAAATAAAAGCCGTTGACTGCCAATTTCTGATTCAAAAAACTTTCGTTGACGGCGAATCATACGAAAGTTTTCCATGTTTTCAACACCTACGACAATGACATCCTCAGGGACGACAAAGTCTTCCCAATCGATAATGAACATGAAGCTTCCTTCGATAGGATTAACTACCAACTCACGACCATGCAAAGAACACATAATGGGTTCGTATGCATTCACAGGGAAACCTGGACAAGAGCGCAATTTGACAAGTTTTGAATTGCCTGTTTCTGCTGCCTGTTCCGAACGGGTTATATTAGCCCTCTCTCTCAAAACTTCTGAGTTTTCAAAACCACGAAGTTCCTCGTAATGTGACTCCAAGAAAACTTTTAAGGCTGAAGTGTTGATGGTTCGATAAGTCCGCCGACTGCCATGTGTCTGGACAGTCAACAATCCTTCCGCCAATAAAGTTTCTGCTATATCTTTGCGAAGCGAGCTGGCAGCTACCGATTCGCCAGCCATCAGACTATGGAGAGCTTCAATCAGTGTTTTTGATATTTGCATCACGCATTGATGGTCATTAGACGCTTGATGTGCGTCTGCGACCTGCTGTCCTTGGTCAGCAAATAATTGTATTTATAAAGGTCGGCATTGTAACCCATCGGAGAACTGTTGACAAGATAAATGTTGCGCACGTTGGCAAATTGAAGGATGCCGCTCACATTGCTCGGATGCAGTTTGCCAATCTCGTCCATCATACAATGGATGATAAAATCGCCATTTTTGCGCGATGCTCTGGTTTTAAATACATTAATCAGCATGATATTGACCATTGCTTTCACAAGTACATCAGTGCCATCGGAACCCACATTGTTGATTCGCTCCACCCAACCAGTGTTGTTGTCGTTCTCTTGCACACGGAACTGTAGTCGGAATATGTCTGACAGAGTCAGTTCCGTACGTGAAGGCTCTTTCTGCAATTGCTTCATAAATTTCTTCAAATAGTCCACCACTTTTTCGTTCACCTTATCTCGATCACTACCAGAGAACAGATTCAGTTCACCGATGGCAAGCGAGTTCTCTTCCGTGAAATCGCGGATGGAGCGAAGCAGGAGCATCATCTTATCGGATGATTCCTCTGCTTTCAATTCGATGCTATGGATGACACCTGCAAAATTTCGTTCTTGAAAGTCGCGGTTTACATCATTGATAATTCCCTTAATTTCAGCTGAATGGTTCATCAACATACCCACCTCGCGAGAGACACTGCGAAGAATAGTGTTGTAATGCTCACTGACTCGTACTCGATACTCTTCAATTTTATCATTTTCAATAAATTCTTGAAGATTTAGGGCAAATGCCAAATAATCCTCATCATATTGTGGTGTGATGAAATGGAAGGTGTTGTTGGTTCCGAAATGTGTATTGAACGAGTTGACCGTCCGTTTCAACTCATCAGACTTCTGCCGTTTTTTGTTGATGACACCGCGCATTTGCACTACTAAATCAGAGCAAGACATTGCAGACTGTGAGCGTGTGTCATCCTGCAGGAACGAATCTGGTAGGATGTTTTCAACCTGACAAAGCTGTTCATATTGCTTCAAGCCATCAGTCATCATAGAAAGTGTGTCTTTTTGTGATTTCAACAATCCTTTATTTTCCGACAGTTCCGCTTCATAACGTTTCCGTTTGTCTTCGTATGATTGCCTGACTTGCGTTTCTTTGGATTCCAATTTCCGTTTCTCATCATGGAATTCCGTCTCGTGCGAAAACAGTTCCTCTTCATCCTTACGGTATTCTATAACATAGTGACGCTGACTGGCAATCTTATTCAGAATATCTTGCAACTTGGTGATGTCGCGACGGCACAACTCTATGGCGTTAGTGTCAGCTCCTTTGCCTTTTAGCTCGTCACGTTCTTGACGTTCCATCATTTGTCTGCGTTCGTCATTATCTTTTTTTCTAGCAGTTTTTTCATCGGCTTGCTTTTGACGGAAATCATCAAAACGTTTTTGCAATTCTTTCAGTATTGACTTGTATTCGCTTTCAGTAGCATTTAAGTCTTTGTCTCGTTTGGTTCTCTGCTGGGCACGACTCGTGTTCTCACGATCCAAACCGAGACGTGCCTCGTTATAGGCTGCGGTTCGTTTCTCACGTTCAGTCTTAATCTGTTCTTCTTCCTTTCGTTCCAACTGATGCAGTTGGGTTTCAGCATCCTTAATCTTCAGGGGAATCTGCTCTACCCGAACTCTCAAATTGGTTTCCTGCTGCTGAAGTTCCGAAAGTTTTCCTTTGTAACTCTTACTGATAGACTCCAGCTCCTTTTCGCATTGTTGCTGAAGGTCAGACCATTCTTTCTTTTTAACCGCAATGGCCTCTTGTTGCTGCTTTTGCAAGGAACGATACTCGTCAGGAGTTCGATGATGGACAGGTACAGCATTCAGATTGAGGCTAATTCCAAAAAGGTTTCCATCATCAGAAAGTTCGGGATCCAATCCTTGGGCATAAAGCACTTGCTGTTCATCCACCACCTTGCCAATGTTATCCTCCCAACCAGCTTTGTTTTGGGTCAGCCATTCATAGAGCGAACCTTTCCAACGAGCAAGCGTCTTTTCCGTCTTTGACAGTTCCTCTTGAAGCTGCGACAATTCTGTTTGTAAGGCCTCCTGTTTTCTGGCAAACTCTATTTTTGTTTGCTCTTGTTTCATCTCGCCTTCACCTCGCAAAGCTTTCAAATCATTGCGAGCAATGACCAGTTGACTATTGAGGTCTTTTTCTTGAACATATAGTTTGCTGATATCCTCCTTGCAGGCATCGATATCCTTCTGCATTGGATGCCAATATTGCAATTCCGACAAGCGTTTGTCCGTGCGGTTACATTCCTCCTGCAAAACTGCCATCCGTTCATCAGAAGCGGCAAGCCATTCATTGTAGGCATCTTCGATAGCCTTCTTCCGTTTGTCGCGTGCTATCGCACCTTTGTCTCTTTCCGTCTGGACGGCATCGCGCTGACGCTGTAATTCCTCTTTTTGGGCAAGCTCAAAAATCTTCCATTCTTCGTCAATAGCGGCATAAAGCCTTTGGTATTTTTCCGTTACATCTCTATACTGCTCCTGAAGTGCTAATAACAATTTTTCTTTCTGTGCTTTTTCCGATTGATATTTGGGCTCTTGCGCATCCAATGCGATAATATCTTGAATACGGATTTCTTCATACCGTTTGCGCTTCTTGCGTATATCACCCAAGCGAACATCGCATGCACTTATCTTCTTGGTCAGCAGATCGTGTTCCTTCTCGTATTCCTGCTGTAAGTTGTCTAATTTCTCACGAATTTTTGTAAGTTTTTCCTCTAGTTTGTGAATTTCATCCTCAATGAACGGCATCTGCTCTCGAGTGTGGCTGACCACAAAGTTCAAATGATGCCACGTCTGCTTCATGTCATACTCCAAAGCCACCAATAGTCGGTAAGTCTCAATTACTTTGTTAGCCTTAGTGCGAACAACAACTTCACCGTTTGAGTCCTTTTTGTACCAACAATCAATCTCATCGAACTCGCGTTCAAAGTCGGCCACCAGATGCCGATAGTCCGACAGGCGAATGCTATCTTCCATGTCGGTCATTGACTGGATGATGGTATTTTTAACGAAGTCAGCATCCAACTTGCTATTCAAGAACACATTTTGAATAGATCGCGGTATGTTCTGATATTTCGAACTTTCCACAAGAGCATATTTGTCAAAGCGATGACTTCGGTCATGGGTGTTACCGAAGATGATGTTGCGATACTGCTCGTAGGTATCAATCTTGGCACTAATATCAATCTTGTTTCCTATGCGTTCGCGAATGCGAATCCAATCGCTCTCCACTCGTCCGCCGCTGTCCACAAACCACTCTTTCTGATAGGGTGCATCAATAAAGCGAAACACAGCCTTCCCCTGACTGCGGCTAAGAAGAATGCTATATGCCCCCAACTCTGTTTTCACTTCGTATACAATGTACGAGTTGCTAAAACGGAAATAGAACTCTTCGAATGATTTCTGCCCTTGTTGGATACCTAAACGCATCTTATCAGCATTGTAAAAGAACAGTAATGCTCGTAACACCGTGCTTTTGCCTACGCCTTGAGTACCTGCGAAATGCACATTGCCATCAAGCATCACCTCCGCGTAAGGGATGTTGGCACTATTCAGGAATATGATTTTGTTCAAATGTCTCATAGTTTGGTGATTTCTTTCTAGTTTTCTATTACTTCCCAATAGCCACGACCACCAGTAGCAGGCCCTATTCTGCGAATGAAATTCTCGTTTTGCATCTCTCGTAGTATTTTCTTAATGGTTGTGTGACCCAATTGTAATGCTACTTCTAATTGAGGAATAGTTATGTTTCTATCTTCCTTAATAATACGAAGAATTTGAGTGGCTTTTTCGGGCCACTTTTCGGGCCACTTTTCGGGCCACTTTTTGGTTATCGGGTCATCTTTGATGCTACCTTTTATGTCTTTCTGTGATTCAGCAGAACCGTCTTTCTTTGTCTCAATCGACAAAACAAGCTTCACCTGTAGCAATTCACGTTGTTCAATAAGCTCGGGTTTCAGCCAGTGTTTCTCGTTCCACGCACTTAGAATCAGCGGAAAGCCCGAACCAAGGTTCTCTCCGAAGCCTATCATACGAAACATGTTCTGGATTCGCTGGTTACGTGCTCTCGTTTCCTCGCCTGCATAAATTTGCTCAACAGGAAGCCTCAAAAGACCTGGATTCGTGAACACAAACTTGTCGTCGTATTTCTCCACCTTCAACACACTGTTCAACATCAAGTCGGCGTGAATGATGCAATTCGTCATCGCTTCGCGCACAGCTTTGTGTTGCGGTGTGTCATCATCGCGCACCATTCCTTCCATCTTGAAAGGACGAGGCAATTCCCTCGTCAATTTAGGCAAAACCATTGTGACGAAATTGAACAAGTTGTTTTCCCACATGCCGTCGTAAGTCAGTCGGTCGCTGTAGCGCTGATCGCCTATCAAGTGCGATTTGTCAATATAGTCAAGTCTAAGATTGTCGAATCGGTCACGTATAGGCAATCCCTTGCCAAACATTAGCAATCCAGCCATATTCAGGCATTCCATACCACTTTCACGATCTAATGTAAAGCCTCCCATTTGGCGAAGAAATTCAGTGTGGTCAAGACTGTTGAACGGATGGTCCGGAAGTCTACTATGAAAATGATTACGGTATCTTTCCAGCGTTGGGATATCGATGTCGTCCATCGTATAATGCTTCAAAAATAAGCGATCGTTGCCTTCTGGGTTGGCATCGCGCATCATCATAGTGAGCATTTCTTTCGGGCAATGATAATCACCTTCGTGATTACGAATATATGTGCCATTTATCGGATTATTGTTGATATAGACTGGTCGAGTGTTATAATCGGCACGCGGCACATTAATTGCCACTACTTTTTTCCCGTCCATCTCTACAACTTCCACATCTTCATCCTTCAAAAGATTCACACTCACTTTCTCAGGATTGTTTACAACATTCCAAATGTCCTTGCGAATCTTTTCTGGATCATCCATACCAATTATTGTGAAACGCTTGGTAACGTCCTTTTCTTTCAAATCCTCATGTACACCCAAAAGAATTAGCCCTCCGTATGTGTTGGCAAACGCCGAATACGTTTTCCACATATCAATTGGAACATTCGATTGAGCCTTCTTGCACTCAAGCGTCACTCGCTCCCCCTTTAATAAAGCAGCTTTTATCGTTTTTTCGTCTATATCCATATTGTCTTACATTATCATTGCTATTGCTATTAATCTTATACCTCTTGGATTTCTTCTTCGTTGTATATCGTAATCAGATTCACCAACTCTTCAGCGTAGCGGAAAGCTGCGGTTACCTTATAGGTGCCATCCTCCTCATTGACAATCTCAGCAAAGCCCATCCCCGTCAACTCACTTATGAGCTTGTCTACAATCTCTTGGTTGGTGTTTTGTTTGCGGAACAGCTTGCGAGCTTTGTCGCGCAACTCCACATCAAGGTTAATTCGCTCTAAAATGTGCGTGCTACGGAACTGGAAACCGGTGGAAAATGCGATCTCATATGTCTTCAAGAAATCTAAAATATCCACCCACATGGCAAAACTTTGCAGTTTTTGCTCAATGTTCAACTTTCCTTCTTGAGTGCGAGAGAAATAGTAATAACCATCGCCAGCTTCAAGACGCAAACCCAACTCAAGGAAATAGACCTCATAATCAGTGAAGTTCTCCTCTATATCATCATATAAGTGTTTCACCTCCAAATCCGTACTGTCAACGGAAAGAAAGGCACCTTTACTCAGTAGTTCATAAATTCGTTGTGTGTTAGCTCGCATATATCAGTGCATATTCTATTTTGTCATATTGTTCATAATCGTCTGTAATCCGCAGCTCTTCGCTATGTAGCGTGGCCATCTGGCAATACAAGATAATATAGTCACCAAGCGTGTGTTGCTGTTTGTACGAATAGTTCTTGATAAAAGCAAAGAGATGGTTACCTTGAGCCTTGAAGGCATTCCAAAGCTCGGTCATGTTGACGGCATTCACTTCCTCGATACTATCGTGCATATAGGTCTCATCCAACGGATCAGCCTCAGTCCGCGCCAATCTTCGTACAATGGTTCGTCCCGCTATTTTACGGATAATACTATATGCTTCCTCGCTACCCCTCAACATGTCAAGCGAAAGGAAAATACGATTGTAAGGTCTTTTCTCCATCCACAGAGGATTCTTTCCTTCAATTATCCGAACAATATTTGTGTCCTCGCGCCACGTCAGTTGGTCTTTCAAATATTTGAGCTTACGAATCTTTTTGAACAACAAACTCTGTTGCTCTATTTGGTTGATGTAATCAATAATTTGATGCTCAATTTCTAGTAAGTTGTGGTCTGCTTCAGTGAAATCATTCCGTACATCCATTGTGGTACGTTGCATCTCTGGGTCAGCAGCCATTTTAAAGAATACCCCCTCGTCTTCCATCATCCTCTCGCATTCCTTAATCAACACTTTGATACCTTTCCGTTTCTCATCCAGATTAGCCAAACGCGATTTCTTGATTTTGTAATTGGGTTCTTGTTTGTATGCCGTATCAACATTGCGTTTCAGATCGATGATGTTTTTCAGTGTCCGCAAACCAATTCTACGTAATGTTTTACGCACATTACTTTGATATTGATTTTTCCGATTTTCATTGGTCTCTTGAAGATAGTAATTGATATTCTCTTTGAGTGAATCCAAGTATTCTTTGACACTTGAAACGCTAATCTCCTCATTCATGTCAAGCACCTCCTCAAAAAACTGGACATACACATCTTCCATTTCCAAAAAATCGCCGTTTTCATGAATTACACCATGATCAATTAAATACTGTATTCGTTCCCGCCGATAATCTACGACCTCCATAGCAATGTCTGTGCGGTAAGCAAGCGATTTGCGCCGTTCAAACATATCGCGGAACAAGGTTTTTTCCCTGTCAAGAACCTTTACCAATTCTTCTATCGTGCGGAAATGGGAGAGTGTTTCCATAACAAATCAAACCATTCAACATGCAAAAATACTCAAAAAGGATAAAATAACAAAAGAAAAAGCGGTCTCTAATTCAAACGATAAGGAATCGATTTAGCTTGTTCCAAAAAGCAGTAATGGTAATCGTCGTAGAATAGGAAGGGGCAGCTTCATGCATCATGTTTCCAGTGGTGAGATAATGGTTTTGGCGCAGCTGTTTGATGGCATCAGCACAAGGAAGTTGGTCAATGGTTTGGCTATAATAACCCAAAAGCGTGGGATAAAGATGAAGAAAATCATCATAAATGCGCCTTGCCATCTGTTGGTGCTTTTCGTCAAGTTGGAAATGTTCACCTCGTAACAATTCGGAGCGGTATTGAGCCAAATTGCACTTCATACGATGAACAGTCACGCGGTACGAAACATCTGTCATCCCAAGTGCTTTAGCCATAGCTTCATTTGGTAATGCTTTCTGCTTGTTAAGCATCGTAAGCATGGCTCGGAGAAAAATGAAACCATCACGGAGTGAGAGTTTTTGGTGGGCATAGGCCAGCAAGTCTGAGGCAAAGGAAAGCTTCTGTTCATCGGTAAACATGGAATCATTAGCATCTATATCGGCAATACTTTCGGTAGGGAGTTCCTTATGGGTGATAGGACCCTCTTTGGCTGCACGCACACTAAGATAATTACGGAAAGTGTTGAGCATCCACGACTCAAAAGACCCTCGCTTCTCAATACCTTGAAGCGATTGATAAGTCCGTTGATCATCTCCCTCTTTTCCATCACGCAGATAAAAGAAAAAATCATCAACAACGTCTTCAAAATCATCCAACAACTGGTGCTCATAAACTTCAAACCGTTGCTTTAATTGATGATTGAGACGGTGGTGCAGCAGATGGTACATCGCTTCGTCTGCCAATACACCTCCGTCAAGAATGATGTCTATTAAACCAGTATTAGTCGTTTCTTTCATGTAAGTTTTTACCCCACAAAAGTAGATACTTTTTTCACCCAAACAAAACATTTCCTATCTTTGCACCTTCAAAACTTCAATCATCAGACTATGAAAGCAACAAAACCTTTAGCTCCCACTAAGCATTTCTTTGAATACTTCAACGAGAACCTTCCAAAGAACTGGGACGAACCCGCCCTCACCGACTACGACGACGTCACAAGCTATACCTACGGCGAGATGGGCGCCAAGATGATGCAGGTGCAGGCCATGCTCGAAGTGGCAGGGCTGAAGGCTGGCGACAAAATCGCCATCTGCTCGAAGAACTGCGCCAACTGGGCTATTGCCTTCCTGGCCATCGCAGCCAACCGTGGCGTTGTAGTGTCAATCATGGACGCCTTCGTCGAGAGCGACATCGAGAACCTCGTCACCCACTCCGATGCCAAGGCTATCTTCGTCGGACCCGCCGTGTGGAAACGCCTCCACCCCGAGAAGATGCCCAACATTCAAATCGCCATCGGGACGGAGCAGTTCCGTGTTTTATATACCAAAGATGAGCAACTGAATACCGTCAAAGAGTACGCTGAAAAGCTGTTCAACGAGAGATACCCCAACGGCTTCACCAAGGCCGATGTCAACCTGCCCACCGACAACCTCGACGAACTGATGATCATCAACTACACCTCAGGCACTACGAGCGCCCCGAAAGGTGTCATGCTTTCATATCGCGCCATCTCCGCCAACGTGCAATACAGCCAAGAGACCATCCCCAACCATGCCGGCTGGACCGAGGTGTGCATGCTGCCCCTCTCCCACATGTTCGGCATGACGATTGAATTCCTCTACCAGATAGCGGGCGGTTGTCATGTTTATTTCCTGAGCAAGACTCCTTCGCCGACTGTCCTGCTGAAGGCCTACAAAGAGACAAAGCCATATATGATCCTCACCGTGCCGCTGGTGCTCGAAAAAATCTTCAAGGCAAAAATCTTCCCTGCATTGAACAAACCCATGGTAAAGTTCCTGTGGCACACGCCGTTGCTCTGCAAGATTGTGGAGAAGACCATCTACAAGCAGTTGATGGAAGCCTTTGGTGGCAATCTCATCTGGCTCATCACGGGTGGCGCCGCCATCAACGCGGAGGTGGAGAAGGTGTTCCGCCGCATCAAGTTCCCCTTCGTGGTGGGCTATGGCATGACCGAGGCCGGACCGCTCATCTGCTACGAGCATTGGTACAATGAAGTGATAGGCTGCTGCGGTTCTTGCGTCACGCGTAACGAGCTGAAGATTGATTCTCCCGACCCGGAGAATGTGGTGGGCGAGATCCTGTTCCGCGGCGAGCATGTGATGATGGGCTATTACAAGAACGAAGAGGCCACCCGCGCCGCCATCGACGAAGAAGGCTGGCTGCATACCGGCGACCTCGGCACCATGAACAAGAAGGGCTTGCTGTTTATCAAGGGTCGTTCCAAGGCCATGATTCTCAGCTCCAACGGCCAGAATATCTATCCCGAAGAGATCGAAGACAAGGTGAACAACCTGCCTGGTGTGGTTGAGTCGCTCGTGGTGGGTCGTCAAGGCAAGATTGTCGCTCTGGTCTATCCTGATGAGAAATACGACCTACAGAACAAGAGTATGGAGGAGCTGATGAACGAAAACCTCGCCACATTGAATGCGATGCTGCCCGCATACTCAAAGGTGTCTTCCATCGTCCTCGTTGACAAAGAGTTTGAGAAGACACCCAAGCGTAGCATCAGAAGATTCCTGTATTCGTAAAGCTTTTATTCCTTCACCAATTTAATGGTGCGTGTGCCAGTTTCACTCGAAATGCGTGCCATATAAACGCCCTTGGCAAAAGCACTGAGGTCGAGTTCGGTGCGACCTTCGACGACCAGTGCTGTCAGCATTTGTTTGCCCAGCATGTCAAACACAACGACCTGACCATCGTAGGCATTCGTCTCCACCGTAACCTTGTCTGTAGTGGGATTGGGGCTGACCGTGGCTACCAAGGTCGGCTGCTCTTCGACACCGACACTCGGGTCGTTGCCCACTCGCACATCGTCGACATACACACCATCGGCTTCGTGCGATTTGCCCTTGAAAGCAATGAGATAGGCATCCGAAGCCTCGGGCAAGGAAAGGGTGATGGTCTCCCAATCCTCACAGGCGTATGTATATTCGCCAAGGAGATGCCAATAATCGTTTATCGAAGTAGCATACCAAACCGAAAGTTCGTCAACGAATTGTCCCAGCGACCGTTGCCTATGATTGAAAGTAAGGACAGGTTTGGTGACGGCAGTGATGTCTAACGGTGCAGAGACGAGCATGGCCTCGTCGCCCAACCAAATGAAGAAGGCCGTGTTGTTGAGGATGAGATAGCCAGGGTCAACCACCCAACCATCGGAGCCTGAAAGGATTTCACTCCGCCAGCACACGAATTCCTCCGAGGCTTCAAAGTCGTCGAAATAAGGCTGGTCGTCGGTAACGGTAATCACGTCGCACAAAGTAGTGAATGTCAAAGGATAGGACCATTCCGATTCTTGCCCTTCACCGCAATTGGCCTTGACGCGAACTGTGTATTCTGTGTTAGGCTCTAGATTCTCCATCAGATAGGGTTGTGAAGTTACGGTGGCTTGATGTCCGTTCACATCCACCGTCCAGCTTTCCTCATTACCAGCTGCCGACCATCCAAGCATTGCCGTGAAAGTCGTAACCTCGGTGACCTGTAGATTCATCGGACGTGCACAACCCCCAGCAGCGGCAATCTCGATATCGTCGATGAAGATATAATATCCACCATTGCTATGCCCTAGAAACGAGATCTGGAAAGTGGACGACAGGTCTTCAAGGGTGAACAATTCATCGTAGGTATTCGACCAGTCGCTAAGGCTATAGATGCCCAGTTGATGCCAGTTGTCGGTCGGCGAAGTGCGGTAACTCACCGTGAGCTCGTCGAAAGGAGGATAAAGCGCCATCATCGCATAGCCGAAGCTGAAAGTGGCACTGCTGCTACCTGTCATGTCGAAGGTGGGCGAAACCAGACGTGCTTCGTCGCCAGCAGAAGCATTTTGGAAGGCCACCACATTGGTGTTGGTGCCGCCCATCACCGCCCAAGTGGCGGAACTCGTCGTCTCCACCGTCCAACATTCCATTTGCCCTGATTCAAAATTCTCAATATAAGATTGTCCCGGACCGATAGGGATTACGCATTGTGCAGTCGCAACAGTGGTGCCAAAGAAGAAAGCCATTACGATGGCAAATAAAGCTTTAGTAAAGTAGTGTGTGTGCGTCATAGTATTTATAATTGATAATGAATAATTTGCGGCAAAGATAAAAAGAAAACCTGATTTCAGATTATCCTTTTATTCCAAAGTAGTACTGACCTTTCCCCACCGTGGCGTTGCCGTATTGGATGGCGTTTACTGGGCAATGGTGGTAGCAGCCCATGCACATCGTGCAGTGGCCGTGCCATTTCGGGCGACCTTCTTCGAGGGTGATATTCTTCAAAGGGCAGGCCTCAACGCATTTGCCACAATGGATGCAAGCTTCGGTAACGCAATACTTGCTGTCGTCGGTAGCCGAGCGGTTGAAGCCAGGATTCACCAAATAAGTCTTGAGCCATGCCAAGCTACCCACAACCATTTCTGAAAAATACTCCTTGTTGATGAGCCGCGTAATATTTCGCTTCAGAAGGTCGTTTGCTCTGTCAATCTTCAGTTTGGCATTTTTCGGTGTGTCGAGTTTGAAGCCTGCCATACCGATGTAGGTTTCTGGCATTTGCACACTGAAGCAGGCCGACAGCGACCAGCCTTTTTCTTCCACAGACTTGCGGAAAACCTTCTCCGTGAGGCCGCAATTGTCGCCACAAGTGCAGGCAAAATAAACGTAAAGCTTCGAGGTCGGCCCTTCGACAGGCTCAGGGACCTTAACTGTCAATTTCTTCACAAAGTCCAGCACCAGTTTCGGCGGTGCCCAGGAATAGACAGGAAACACGAAGCCAAGTCTTTCGCCTTCGGCCAAAGTGTAGTCATAATGGCCTTCGCCAGCCGCCTCGGGGATAAAAGTCAATGTGTCTTTGAGACCTGCGGCGATAGTTTCCGCCACATGTTTGCTGTTGCCACAGCCGCTGAAGTAGAATATCATAAGAGTGTCGTTTTATTGCTGCAAATGTAGAGAAAACTCTGAAATAAAAGCAAGTTTATTGTACTTTTGCATCCGCAAAAACAAAATCCCAAATGCCTAAAGACTCGCTCAACCGTTCGATACTGAAGCTCGCCATCCCCAACATCATCAGCAACATCACCGTGCCATTGTTGGGCTTCGTCGACATGATGCTGATGGGGCATCAAGACAGCCTCGCCTACATCGGGGCCATCGGGTTGGGCGGCACCATCTTTAGCGTGATGTACTCCATCTTTAGCTTCATGCGGGCAGGTACCACGGGCTTCACGGCACAGGCCTATGGAGCTAACGACCGCACCGAGATTGCCTATTCACTTTACCGCTCTATTTGCATCGCATTGATTGCCACCGTTTTAGTACTCTCGCTGCAAAACGCGGTAGAATGGCTCAGCATGAAGCTACTCAACGGTAGCAAGGAGGTGCTGGCCTACACCGCCACCTATTTCCGCGTGCGCATCTGGGCGGCGCCGGCGGTGCTCTGCCTCTATGCCTTCAATGGCTGGTACATCGGCATGCAAAACACTACCATCCCCATGGTCATCGCCATCCTAACCAATGTGGTGAACATTGTGCTGAGCGTCATCTTCGTCAATGTCATGGGCATGGGGGTCACAGGCGTGGCTTTGGGCACTGTCATTGCACAATACTGTGGCCTGCTGACTGCCGTCATCTTCCTTTTTGCCAAGTTCCGTCACCACCTTGTCCCCATCCGGCGTGTGATTCTGTTGCAAAGCGACAAGTTAAAGCGTTTCTTCCAAGTCAACGCCGACTTCATGATTCGCAGCATCCTGCTCGTGCTGAGCATCGCCTTCTTCAACAACCAGTCGGCCAAACTCGGCGACGACATGCTAGCGGTCAACATGATACTGATGCAGTTCTTCTACATCTTCTCTTACTTCACCGATGGCTTTGCCTACGCGGGCGAGGCGTTGGTAGGCCGTTTCACAGGTGCCCACGATGCCAAGCAACTCCGACAGACCGTCAAGCTACTGTTCCTTTGGGGTTTCCTCATCGCCTTGCCCTTCACGGTGCTTTATGCCCTCTTCCCGGATTGGTTTATCGGCCTCGTCAGCGACCAGCCCGGCATCATCCCGATGGCCAGGCCTTATCATATCTACCTCGCCGCCATCCCGCTCATCACCTTTGCGGCCTTCCTTTGGGACGGTGTATACATCGGTGCCACGGCGGCCCGAGCCATTCGCAACACGATGCTTATCTCCGCCATTGGTGTGTTTCTGCCTGCCACCTTGTTATTAATGCCACGCTATGGCAACCACGGTTTGTGGATTGCTTTTCTGCTCTTCATGGTGGCCCGTGGACTTTCCATGACCTTGATGGCGAAAAAGGCTGTCCTGACAATAAAATAAGTGATTGTTTTACCTAAAAAGTTGATTTTCATTTTAATATTTGTATATTTGCACCGTCGACCTTGACTGGCGCTATCACGTTGCAGGTTCGCAAACGAAACATTGAAAATCAGTTGAGATTTGAATAACAGTAAAGTAATATTTCTCTTATTGTTTATGGCATTGCTCACCACGGTGATGTCGTGTTCAGGCCGTGCCAAGTCTCACATTCAAGTGATGTTCGACACCACAGGCCTCCGCAATGGCGACTTGTTGTTCCGCAACGGCATCGGGTATGAGAGCCGTGTGGTAACCGGCTTAAGTAGCGGCAAATTCTCTCATATCGGGATAGCCTATCACGATGGAAAACATTGGAATGTAATCCATGCAGTGCCAGGAGAGAACGAAAAAGACGAGCCGGAATACCTGAAATGTGAACCCATTGAGGGCTTTTACAACCGTTTTCGGGCAAAGCTTGGAGGTTCGGCACGTGTAAGTTGTTCCGACTCAATAGCCAATATCGTGGCTGAACAGGCGCTTCAAATCGTCAACCGCAAGGTCGTTTTCGACAATAACTATGACATCAACGACACAACAAAACTGTATTGCACGGAGCTTGTTCGCCTCGTCTATCTCGCACAGGACATCGACCTTTGCGAAGACCGCTGGCACAGGATTCCCATCATCAACACTAAGGCACACGTGATATTTCCTGAAGACATCTGGAACAGCCCTCTGGTGATCAAGAAAAGAATATTTGACATCAAAACAACACACCTTAACTAATTATTAATTAAAAACTTACCACTATGAAAAAAGTACTTTTAGGATTCGCAGTAATTCTGTTAGCCGTAGTTGCGGTTAGTTGCTCATCAAAGTCAAACTCACCAAAAGACGTCGCCGAAACGTTTATTCAAGCGATGAAAAGCAAAAACTACGAAAAAGCCGCCGATTGCTTCTATTATGAAGGCACCAAAGATGAAATCAAGGCTGATAGGGCTCAAGTGGTTGCCTTTATGGAAAAAGCTGGACAATCTATGGAAAAAGATGGAGGCATTAAATCCTACAAGATTAATTCTATAGACGAAGACGGCGACAAAGCTGTGGTGAAAGGCGAAATCACCTATGGCAACGGAGAAGTAGATGACGATGAAATCAAAACCATAAAGGTCGATGACAAATGGTATGTCGACTTGGATAAATAAATAGTCGAACAACTTTGCCTCAAATTCTCACCTCCATGGAAGACATCCTCGAGTTCTTGGAAGCTGTGCTCCACAACAACAACCGCCCGTGGTTTCAGGAGCACAAGAAACAGTACCAGCAGGCGCAGGCCCACTTCAACGCCATCGCCGAACAAATCATCGCCGGTGTGCAGCAGTTTGACGACAACTGCAAAGGCCTGACGCTGAAAGACTGCACCTACCGCTTCTACCGCGACACCCGTTTCTCGCCCGACAAGCGGCCCTACAAGACCCACTTCGGTGTGTTCGTCTGTCCCGAAGGCAAGAAGTCGATGCTGGCGGGGTACTACTTCCATGTAGAGGCTAAAGAGTCGGAATACCTCGGTCACAACATGCTCTGTACGGGGATGTACATGCCCGACACCGCCATGCTGAAGACCATCCGCGACGAAATCCTCTTCAACGCCGAGCCTTTGGTGGAAAGCATCGCCAAAGCCAAAGGCTTCGGCTTGGATACCAGCAACGCCATGAAGCGCGTGCCCAACGGCTATCCCAAAGACCACCCGCAGGCCGAGCTCTTCAAGCAACGCGACTGGCTCGTGGTGCAAGACCTCCCCGATGCACGCCTCTCCGACCCCCATCTCGTCGACTGGGTGCTGAGTGAGTTCGAAAAGACCAAGGACTTTTGCCAGTGGCTGAATCGGACGGTGAGAGGGGAATGACATGGTAGAGGCGGCATGACACCGCTTCAAAAAACAGAAAAAAATATTTCCGTTTTTAACATTTCGGCACGATTTTTGATTAAAATCGCCCCGCAATATAAGATTATGAACTCCTGAAAAATGTCAGTTTTGAGCATTGGTTGGATTTCGTTGCCCTTATCTTGGCCTCGTTTGAAATAAGTAATTCGCTAATATACAATAATTTAAAAACACAACAAGCCTATGAAAGACCGTTACTCCCAACAGCAACTCCCAATGAACAGCAACACCACTCTCAAACTCAACGCCTACCAGTCCCATCTGGTGGAGACACACCATAGCCTCGTCAATAGTATGGCGGAATCACTCCTAAGCCTGCAAACGGGTCACCTCGGACTGACAAAAAGCGACCTGACAGGAGCAGGCTACGAAGCCTTGATTTCGGCAGCCTGCCACTATGACAGCACTCGTAATGCGTCTTTCAAAACCTATGCCAGCCGATGCATTTGGCATGCCATGGTGGCAGAAATCAACCGCTGGCGTCCTTCCTTTGCGGTTCTTGTGCCAGAGGTGGTGAACGGAGAGCCAAGATTCGTCGAGAAAGAAGAAAGCCTTTTCACTTGCCTCGACGACGCTAACGTGTTCACCCTCACCTCTATGTGCTGCAACTGGGAGGCTGAGCAGGCTTGGCAGCTTGAGACACTGAACGAAGCCATTGCCACCCTCAAACCCAAGGAGCAATTCTTGATTCGTTGCTACTTTGGCTTTGACAACAAGGCTATGAAGCTCGAAGAGATTGCCAACCGACTCAATGTCAGCACGACAGCCGTTCACAAGCGCCTCAAGAACGCTATCGCAAAGCTGCGCACCTTCATCGAAGGTGCCAGCTCACCTTACCGCATGTGCGCCTGACAAAACTTTTTTTCACGCCCTTGGTTGAAAACCTGCATTCGGGGCACTATAAATAGAATGACAGACGAAACAATATAAAGAACCTTTTAACACACCTGCCTTATGAAGAAAATGCAAGACTCCTTTGACTATGATGAACCTGTATTCACTCCCACTTACGCACAAACCACCCCCGTCAACAAAACGAAGTTGAAAAACATGACCCTCCTCGACAAACTCGAACAGCTCATCCGCCTAGCCCAAGGCTGCATGATGGAAGACAAGTTCTTCAAGCGACACAAGGCTCTCATCGAGTCGGTGGCCGCCGACTTGGAGCTGACACCCGTTGAGGCTGTCATGCTCTGCCCTTTCATCTCTGACTCCGAGTCGTCGGTGAGCAACCGAGAAATGATTGACTACTTCGGATGCTCCCCCATCACCATCATGAGGAAGACACAAGACCTCAAGTCGCTCATGCGCCGACGTTACATTAGGCGATGTGGCACGTTCCACGGCAACAGCCCCGCCTACCAGCTGAGCGAGAAAGCTAAGAAGGCCTTCTGCAACAATGAGGCCCTACCCGTCGTCAACACGGTCAACCTAAGCCCCGAGGAGTTTATGAAACACTTCACCAGATTGCTGCGTGAAGCCGGTCGCAACAGCCAAATCGACGAAGAGGAGCTGCTCTACGAGACCATGGAATTACTCAAGGACAACTCCCAGCTCAACATCGCCCGCACCATCAGCAGCCTGAGGGTGTATGACTACGATAAGCTGTATCTGCTCTACTTCTGTAAGCGCCTCGTTGTCGACCACCAAGTGAGTATCCCTCTTGACCAACTGGATTTTCTCGTTGATGACATCAACGACGAGTTCGACTTGATGATGAACAACGGTCGCCACCCCTTCATCAGGGAAGGACTGATTTCCATCAGCGGACAAGACAACTTCATGGCACGCAACCTATTTCAGCTCACCGACAAGTCGCGTAACCTCTTCCTCAGCGAGTACGACATCCCCGATAATAACGAGGAAGTCGATGAGGACGACCACAGCAATATACTTAGTTGCACTGACATCAAACCTAAGGTCATGTTCTATTGCAAAGAGGATCAAGGCCAAATCGACACCTTGCAGCACCTGCTCGAGGACGAACAGCTGCAAGCCATCCGCGAACGTTTGGAGAAAGCCAACCTCCGTAAGGGCTTCAACTGCCTCTTCTATGGTACCCCAGGAACAGGTAAGACAGAGACGGCCTTGCAGTTGGCTCGCATGACGGGCCGCGACATCATGCAGGTCGACATCTCGTCGATCCGTGACAAGTGGTACGGAGAGACCGAAAAAATAGTGAAAGGCATCTTTGACAGCTATGCACAACGCGTGAAGAAAGCGAAGCGCATCCCCATCCTGCTCATCAACGAGGCTGATGCCGTGCTCTCGGTGCGCACAAGCGTGGGAGGCAACAACCCCACCCTTGAGAAGACAGAGAACGCGATTCAGAACATCCTCTTGGAGGCTATGGAGAACATCGATGGCATCATGATTGCCACCACCAACCTCACCTGCAACCTCGATAGCGCCTTCGACAGACGTTTCTTGTATAAGGTGGAATTCCACCAGCCCAGCGTGGAAGCCAAGACCCACATCTGGCAGAGCTTCATCCCCGATTTAGCCGAAGCCGATGCCAATGTGTTAGCCCGCTCCTACGATTTCAGTGGCGGCCAGATTGAGAACATCGCTCGCAAGGTGATGGTCGACCACCTGCTCTTCGGTGACTCACCCGACCTCAACCACATTGAAGAGCTCTGCTCGAAGGAGCAGATTGCCGGACGAAACAACAATCATCGCAGACCCGTGGGGTTCAGAGCATAAAAACAACAAGTTTTATTATCTTTGCAGTTAAATACAACCCTTCATCAACCATGAAAATACTACATACCAGCGACTGGCACTTGGGACATGTGCTCTATGGCCACGACCGCACTGACGAACAACAAAATATGCTTGACCAGATGGTTGAGATTGTAGAGGAACAGAAGCCCGATGTGTTTCTGCTATGTGGCGACGTTTTCCACACGTCACAGCCATCGAATGCCATACAGACCACACTGTCGGAAGCACTCGTGAGCATTCACAAGGCCAATCCAGAGATGGTCATCGTGATGACCGCCGGCAACCACGACAGCGGTACGAAACACGAGATATTCAGAACACCTTGGCGAGCGCTGAATGTATATGCCATCGGACAGCTGGAAAAGGAGAACATTGATGAGCATATCGTTGAAGTGCCTGGAAAAGGCTACGTCGTTGCCATCCCATATATCAACGAACGAAATCTCCCAGAAGGATTTTTCCAACAATTGCTCGACAAGACGGCTGCCATGAATACAGAAGGATTGCCAGTGGTAATGACCGCCCACACCACAGTGAAAGGTTGCGATTTCTCGGGTCACGACCAAGGCACGGAATATGTCGTGGGAGGCATCGACTCGATAGACTTGGAACAACTAGGTGAAGGCTATGACTATCTGGCCTTGGGCCATATTCATCACGGGCAGTTTATCCATAGCGGAAAACACAACGTAAGATACTCGGGCACCCCGCTGCCCATCAGCTTCGACGAGACCTTTAGCCATTCCGTAAGTATGGTTGAGATCGATAAGCATGGCGAGACCCCAACCGTGACAGAGATTGAAATCAACAATCCTCGTCCTTTGGTGACCTTGCCCTCCGAAGGGCTGGCATCGTGGGAAACGGCCAAGGAGCTGTTGAATAAGTTCCCTGACGATATCCCAGCGTATATACGTTTGAACGTGGAGATTGACGACTTCCTACCCGTTGAAGCCCAAGCCGAAGCGACAAGTCTGGTCAAGGAGAAACAATGCCATGTCTGCCACATCAATGCCAAAAGGAAAACCATCGACCAGACCGAGGCCAAGGTGCTGACCGTGCAGGAATTTCAGGCGGAGCAACCCATTGAAATCGCCAAGCAATATGCCAATTACGAAGGCATCAGCTTCGACGAAGAGATGACCGACATGTTTAACGAGATTGTGAATTTGGTGAACAACGATGCACGAGACGACAAATAAAGGAGAACAATAACCATGAAACTACAAAAACTGACCATACACAACATTGCATCGATTGAGGATGCCACGATCGATTTTGAAGCACAGCCGTTGGCCAACAGCGAAGTGTTCCTGATTACGGGTAAGACAGGCTCGGGCAAGTCGACCATCTTGGACGCCATCTGCCTGGCCCTGTTTGCCACCACCCCAAGGTTGGCTGGAACACAGATGCAAGGCGACACGAAAGACGGAAATACTGACGTCACCATCAAAGACCCACGTCAGCTGATGCGAAGGAATACAGCAGAGGCTTTTGTGTCGCTCACCTTCACGGGAAGCAACGGCATACACTACGAAGCCACTTGGAGTATTGCACGTGCTTACAAAAAAACAACAGGAACCCTTCAAAGCAAGTCCTGGCAATTGAAGAATATCGACACGGCCTTCACTTATACCAAAGACAAGGAGATTAGTGCCGAGATTCAAGAGGCCATCGGCCTCGATTTCGGCCAGTTCTGCCGTACAACATTGTTGGCTCAAGGCGAGTTCACCCGTTTCCTAAACAGTAAAGATGACGACAAGGCAGAAATTCTGGAGAAAATCACCGGAGTTGACATCTATTCGAAGATTGGCAAGAAGGTCTTTGAGGTGACCGGCCAGAAGAAAGAAGACTGGGTAAAAGCCCAGCAGAAAGTCGAAGGCGTGAGCACCATGGAAGAAAAAGACATCGCTGCCAAAAAAGAGGAGCTTGCCGGATACGAAGCACTGTTGGAGCAGGTCAAGAAAGCAGGCGAAGCGGACAAGGCCAAACTGCAATGGATTAAGACGGATGCCGACTTGGAAAAGGCTGTCGCCACTGCCAATCAAGAGCACCAACAGGCTCAAGCCGTAGTGGAAGGCGACGACTTCAAGAACAAGGAAACGCTGGTCCACCAGTGGAATGCCACGATTGAAGCCCGCAATTGGATGGGAGCAATGAAGGCAGCCGAGGAATCTATTGCCAACGGAAAAAAGCAAATAGAAACCTGCGACAATACCATCTATAACGAAAGAAAGACGCTTTCGGAAACGTTACAGCCTGCTTTAGAAAAGGCTCAAAAAGAGGTCAATGACGCGCAAGTTGCTTATGAGAAACAAGAAGTTGAGTTAAAGACCCAAGATGCTGAACTTGCCGAACTTCATCTGCCCGAACTGCGCAAAGAACGCGACAACGCCAAGGAACTGCAGCGAAACATCACCACGACATACGACAGAATCGATTCATATAACACGGAAAAAGGCCGCAGAGCCAATACCTCCGCATCGCTCGAAACCTCACTTGCCGAGATTGAAAAGAAACAGAAAGCCTCGGCGGCAATGGAGCCACAGATTCACGATGCCAAGGTAATCATGGACGACCGCAAGGCGACACTCGACAAACAAAGCGATACCATCGACAAGTTTGCCCAGACCCTGCGCCAGAAACTGCATGTGGGCGACATCTGCCCCGTCTGTCGGCAAGAGATCAAAACCGAGCTGCCGCATGAGGAAGAATTGGCACAACTCGTCAACGGACTGAGAGAAGCATACAAAAAGGCTGAATCGGATTATCAAGAGTTGGTGAACAAGAAAAACAAACTGGATGCAGAGATAAAGGCAGCCCAAGGGTCGTATAAGTCAGCTAAAGAAGCCTACGACAAGGACGACTCCGTCAAGATAGCGAAGCAAAAAGTCATTGAATCCTGCAAGGCTTGTGGGATTGAGAACATCGACGCAGGAACACCTGAAAAGTTGGCCGCACTAAAGACCGACACCGATTCAAAGCTTCAAGAACTTGAGGCCAAGATTGCAGAGGGAACTAAAAAAGAAGACACTATCAAGGCACAAAGAGTAGCCCTTGACAAGTCAAACAAAAACTTGGAGCAATTGAAGAAGACTGCACAGAAGGCTGAACAAGCCATCAGTGACTGCAAAGGTAGAATTGCCGTCGCCGAAGAGCTCAAGAAGAACACGGAACAGGTGCAGCTGAAACAAGCCACGGACACCTTCAATGCCAACGACCAGCAATTGAGGGCCTTCCTTGACACTCATCCAGACCTTGACTTAGAGCGACTGACCGCCTTGAATGCCCATTCTTCACAAAACATCAACGAGATTCAATCTTCGCTTGAAGCCGATAAAAACAAAGTGCTCACCAAGAAAACCCTGAAAGATGAGGCTAGTCGGAAACTGGAAGAACACAGACAAACGAAGCCCGAACTGAAGGAGGAAGATTCCGTCGAATTGATGGAGGAGCGCATCAAGGACAATGAAAAAACGATGTCTGACATCTCAGAGAAGAAGGGCGCCATCAACCAGGAGCTGAAGGCCGATGAAGAGAACAAGAAACAGCTTGGCCACATGAAGGAAGAAGCCCAAAAAAAGGAAGCCGATTATCAAAAATGGTCGCGCATGAATCAGCTCATTGGCGACTCAACGGGCAATAAGTTCCGTAAGATTGCCCAGAGTTATGTGTTGAACAGTCTCATCCATTCGGCTAACCACTATATGCGGACGCTGACCGACCGATACACACTGAAAGTAGTGCCTGGCACGTTCGTCATTTCGCTCGAAGATGCCTATCAAGGCTATGTGAGCCGTGCGGCAAGCACCATCTCCGGTGGAGAGAGCTTCCTCGTTTCCTTGTCGTTGGCTCTTGCGCTCAGCGATATTGGACAACAGCTGGCTGTGGATACTCTTTTCATTGACGAAGGCTTTGGCACACTTAGCGGTGAACCCTTACAGAATGCCATCAACACACTGCGTTCGCTCCACACCAAGTCGGGCCGCCATGTGGGCATCATTAGCCATGTGGAAGAGCTGCAAAGTAAGATTCCCGTACAGATTCAGGTGATACAAGAAGGAAACCTCTCCAGCAGCGAGGTGAAAGTGGTTACCATTGATTGACAGTTGGGAGAAAAACTTTTTTCACTCCCCCTGGTTGAAAAACCCATAGGATTGTTCTATAGTATTATGTGGCAGGGCGCCACAGGGGTGTCTTCACCCTCCATTATCATCAAAAAAAACAATAATACTATGGAGATCCAGCAAGTCAACCAAACGGAATTCGCCGAAATGCTCAAGTCGGCCGGCAACGAAACCCACCAAACCACCTTCGAGAACGACGTGTGGTACGAACAAGTCACCGTTGAAGAGGTGACCTACCGTCACAAACTGCTTGCCCTCAGAAAGCTAAGCTCGGAGCTGCTCAACAAGAAAGCCTTCGAGTCCAAGCCCCGCATCGAACCGCTCCGTCTGCGCGCCCAAGGCAACGGCACTGTCGTGGCGCTTGTCTTCACCACCAAATCGACGGTGTTCTACCACCTTATAGTCAGCTCAAAGAGAGAAATGGCCCAGGCCAAGAGCCTCGTGAACTGCTTTGCCAAAAGCCTCCTCCCCAAGACGGCCAAGCAGCTGCAGGAAGCCCCATCGGCTTCCTGCGCGGCCTGAGTTATCACGACTGTGTCATTATCGGTCTGATGGAGCCTCACCGATAACATCGAAATCGCCCCCCCCGAACTCGTCCGATACATCCAAGACTTCACAACTGAACATCTGGCAATTGGCAACTCTCAACCCTTAACATCTCTTTTTATATTTTTACTTATTTATAAATTGTTTTCCATATCTTTGCCCCCAGCTTTTGATTAAACCACTGTAGGTGGCTTTTAACCTGTCGAGATACTGTATATGGAACTGATTGATAACGTCACCAAGACGCTACGCGATGACTTAACCGTGGAGATTAAGTCGGCAAGCAAGATTTCAATGGCTGCTTGCTGTTTCTCCATCTATGCCTTTCAGGAGCTAAAGGAGCAACTCAAAGACATCAAGGAGTTGAGGTTTATCTTTACTTCGCCCACGTTCACCGCCGAAAGAATCGACAAACAACGGCGTGAATTCTACATCCCACGCATCGACCGTGAACGCACCCTTTATGGCTCTCCCTTTGAAGTGAAGCTTCGCAACCAACTCACCCAAAAAGCCATCGCAATTGAGTGCGCTAATTGGATAAAGCAAAAAGTCCGCTTCAAGTCGAATACCACCAACAACACCCTTCCTGGCTTTATCAACGTTGCAAACGATGAAGTGTGCACCTATACGCCAGTAAACGGCTTCACCACAACCGACTTAGGCTGTGAGCGAGGCAACAGCATGATGAACTTCGTCAACAAGGTGGATGGTGCCAACGCCCGTCAGTATCTCCGTGTGTTCAACGAGCTTTGGAACAACGAAAAGGACTTCGCCGATGTCACTGACGACATCATTGATTATATCTCCAACATCTACCGCGAAAACTCCCCAGAGTTCATCTATTTCGTCACCCTCTACAATATCTTCAACGAGTTTCTTGAAGATATTTCCGAGGACGTTCTGCCCAACGAGGCCACAGGCTTCAAGGACAGCCAAATCTGGAACAAACTCTACGACTTCCAAAAAGATGCGGCACTGGCCATCATCAACAAGCTGGAGAAATACAACGGCTGCATCCTTGCCGACAGTGTTGGTCTGGGTAAGACCTTCACCGCACTGGCCGTCATCAAATACTACGAGACGCGAAACAAGAATGTCCTGGTGCTCTGTCCCAAGAAACTTTGCGACAACTGGATGACCTATCGCACCAACTACATCACTAATCCCATCGCAGGCGATAGGCTTGCCTATACCGTGTTGTTCCATTCCGACCTTTCGCGTGTTGGTGGCCGCTCCAATGGCTTGGAATTGGAGAAAATCAACTGGGGCAACTACGACCTGGTTGTGATTGACGAGTCGCACAACTTCCGTAACGGCGGCAAAATCACAAGGGACGATGACGACGATGACCCTCGCGAGAACCGTTACTTGCGCCTGATGAACAAGGTGATTCGTGCTGGCGTGAAAACCAAGGTGCTGATGCTCTCGGCCACACCTGTCAACAACCGCTTCAACGACCTCAAAAACCAGCTGCAGCTGGCATACGAGGGCGATACCAAGCGGATGGACGCACTGCTCAACACCAACACTTCAATTGATGACATCTTCCGCCAAGCGCAGAAGGCCTACAACATCTGGGCAAAACTCCCCAACGAAAAGCGCAACACTGAAAGGCTCCTTGGGATGCTCAGTTTCGATTTCTTCGAGGTGCTCGATTCGGTCACTATCGCCCGAAGCCGCAAGCACATCGAGGCGTATTACAACACCGAAGCCGTCGGCAAGTTCCCGCTTAGGCTTCCGCCTATCTCGCGCCGTCCGTCGCTCACCGACCTTCCGTCGGCCATCAACTACAACGAAATTTTCAACCAGCTCCAAAAGCTCAACCTGGCCATCTACACACCTTCTGAGTTTATCTTGCCCAGCAAGATGTCAAAGTATGCCCTCGACCCTGAGACACACGGCGCAGGCCTTTCCTTGGTAGGCCGTGAAATGGGTATCCGTCGAATCATGTGCATCTTAATGCTGAAGCGTCTCGAAAGCTCCGTCAATTCTTTCCGGCTCACACTGACTCGTTTGCTGAAGCTCATTTCCAACACCATCGATACGATTGACCGCCATGAAGCTTATATCAATGTGGAAGAGGTTGATGATTACGATTTCGACATTGAAGACTCCGACAACGATGCCTTTGTGGGCACCAAGAAAAACAGGATTGCCTTGGAAGACATCGACTATATCAGCTGGCGGCAATACCTCCAGAGCGATAAGGAAGAGCTGGAGCTTACCCGCTTGATGCTCGACGACATCACCCCTGAGCACGACAGCAAACTTCAGCAGCTCATTGCCGACCTTCGCGACAAGTTCGCTCATCCCATCAACGGCGACAACAAGAAGGTGCTTATCTTTACAGCATTCTCCGATACAGCCGTTTATCTCTATGACAACCTGGCCAAACCCATCAAACAGAAATACGGGATGGACACCGCCTTGGTCACAGGCGACGTGGAAGCGCGTAGCACTTTGAAGTTGAAGGAAAAACTCGACTTCAACAAAGTGCTGACCCTCTTTTCGCCCATATCCAAGGAAAAAGAGTCCATCTATCCCAATATCCATGAGGAAATAGAAGTCCTCATCGCCACCGACTGCATTTCAGAAGGTCAGAACTTGCAGGATTGCGACTACCTCATCAACTACGACATCCACTGGAACCCCGTGCGCATCATCCAGCGCTTCGGTCGTATCGACCGTATCGGCTCCAAGAACGACGCTATCCAGCTGGTAAACTACTGGCCAGACATGACGCTTGACGAATACATCGACCTCAAAGGCCGTGTCGAAGCCCGTATGAAGGTCTCTGTGCTCACCTCAACAGGCGACGACAATCCCATTTCTCCCGAGGAGAAAGGTGATTTGGAATACCGCAAGGCTCAACTGAAGAAGCTTCAGGAAGAAGTCGTCGACATCGAGGAGATGAACAACGGCGTTTCCATCATGGACCTTGGTCTCAACGAGTTCCGCTTGGATTTGCTGGACTACATGAAAACCCACGAGGATGTGGAGCACACGCCTTTTGGCCTTCATGCCGTGGTGGGTCACAACGAGTTCACCGAGCCTGGTGTTATCTATGTGCTGAAGAACCGCAACAAGGGTATCAATATCGACAAAAAGAACCGTCTGCACCCATTCTATATCGTCTATTTGCGCAACGATGGCTCTGTGGTTGTCAACCACCTTTCGCCCAAGGAGCTGCTCGACAAGTTCCGCAGCCTTTGCAAGGGAAAGAATATGCCCCAAACCGCTTTGTGCCGTGAGTTTAACAAGGAAACTCGCGACGGCTTCAAGATGGCACTCTACTCAAAACTTTTAGGCGATGCCATCAACAGTATCATCACCGTGAAAGAAAATAGCGACATCAACAGCTTCCTTGAAGGCGTTCAAGGCGAACTGTTCACCAAGGAAATCAAAGGCTTGGATGACTTTGAACTGATTGACTTTTTAATCGTGAGATAATGTTTGCCCTGCCTGCCACAACGGAAATCAAGAAGTCGCTGCCGAAAAAGGCCATCTACGAGAAGTTCGGCTTGAAATCGACGCAGCGCGATGCCTTTGATGCCGACATCAGTCGCATCGACATCGTGAATGTGGTCTCGCCTTCCACCGTGCCTGGCTTGAAGGCAGGTGAACGCGTGAAGGAGTTCTATGTTTTGCTCGTCACCTTGAAACGCCAGCACTATGATGAGAAAAACATCCTGCTTTTGACCAAGTTGATTAAGCAGAACATGATTTTCGCTTTGGTTTACAACGACATGGTGCGCTTTGCTGTCGTACACGAAAAGCTCTTTGTCATGGATTGGGAACTGTTGGAAGATGCCGCATTGCCCCTAATGGGGCTTGACTTGGACAAGGTGTGGGAAAATCTGGTAACGACTATCGGCAAATTTGAGGTGATGGAAGGCGTGACCATGGAAGAGCAGATTGCCATTGACGGCGAAAAACTGAAGAAGATTAAGGCAATAGAAAGCCTCGAAAAGAAACTGAGGGTGGAGAAGCAGCCGAGGAAAAAGTATGAGTTGTTTAAGCAGATTCAAGAATTGAAAAACAAGAATTTTTGAGATAAACGCAATTTTTTATTGCATATATCAATTATTTTGTCTATTTTTGCGCTGTTTTTTATTAAAATCTTGTAAAAATGGTTGCATTAAAAAAAATCACAATTAAAGGTATAGCCAACATTGGCTCCGTCGTTTTGGATTTGCAACAGATTACTGCATTATTGGCCACGAATAATTATGGAAAAAGCAATGTTTTGAGTGCAATTGAATTTGGTATTGGGTTCATTCAGCAATTACCAGAAGTTCGGCAAAAAATGATGGGATTGGAATCTTGTATTTCAGTAAACAAGTTTATCGCCGGAAAGCCTTTCGAATTTGAAATAGAAGGTTCTTTTGACGAGAGCACCGAATTCCAATATGGATACAGCTTTATTTGGAAACGCTATCGCAAAACGGAAGATGGAATTGTAGATACAGGTGGCTCCATCATTAACGAGTTTCTAAAAATCAAATCAAAGATTGGCGAAAAACCGAAGTTTACAACCTTGGTAAACAGGAATGCCCCCAATGCGGCGAAATACATGCCAAGTCAAACCGGACGTTGTGACAAAGAGATAGCCATTGATGACAAAGAGTTGGTTCTGAATAAATTGTCAAATTACGACGATTTGTTTTATCATCGACACATTCAAGACATTAGAAACATCCGAATAGTTGATGCCGACTACCTTTCTGACCCCGTGGAGTATTTTGCTATAAAGATGGTAGTCAAAGACGAAAAACATAAGTATTTGTCGGGCGGACAAATTGCTGCATATCTATATAATCTAAAACAGAAAGACCCCGATGCGTATGCAATACTGCTTTCGGCGATCACTGTGTTGATTCCAACGATCGAATCGATTGAACCCATTGTGATTTCAGCAAACAATTTAAAGGTTGATGACGATGCTCCTTATGAATTCCCAGATCAATACGAATTGGTTGTAAAGGAGAAATTCAACAACCAGCAAACCCGCTTCCAATATCTATCAACAGGAAGCATGAAGTTGCTCTATTTATTAACGACCATCATACGCGCATCGCGTGAGGGCGTTCAGCTATTGCTTGTCGAAGAATTAGAGAACTCCATCCATCCTAGCCTGTTAAGGACATTATTGGATGTGATTGCAATGTTTTTGGACGACACCAAACTGTTGTTCACCAGTCATTCGCCTATTTTGGTAAGACATTTGTCTGCTCCTCAGCTTTATGTTGGCCTTCCGTCCAGCAAAGGAGAGGTTGATTTCCGTACCATCCGTCCATCGAAAGTGAACGCGGTGCTTCAGATTGCTGGTGCTGGAGAAATGGCCATTGGCGAGTACTTGTTTGAACTTCTGCAAGACACCGAGAGTGATCCTTCACTGATTGATGTTTACTTTACCCCAAAGAAAGCATGATGTGAGTATGAACCGGAGAGCCAAAAAATATAAGGAAAGAAATGTGACGGTTATCTTCGCCGAAGGGGATGCCGACGAACTCATGATGCTACGATTATTGGACTATTACAAGGCCAACGGTTGGTGCTGTAACGGTGATCTAAAAGTGGTTAATACCAATGGGTTTCCAACCGAAGTGAAGATGCATTCAAAACTTGAGCAGATTCAAAACCATTCGGTGGATGCAATCGTCAAATTCAGGACCGTGTGTTGTGAGTATGACTCTGACATATTCGAATTGCGACGCCAAAAGCGTCCCAACTGGCAACTGATCAAGGAGCATTTGTACGAGAAATATGCGATGGAAGGGTTCTGCAGAATCGAAGCCCGAACAAGCATTGAGGATTGGATGTTGGACGACCTGTACGGTTTGTTGAAAGCGCTTGGTCTGCCGATAAACACCAAACCCAAAGGCAAGTCGGGACAGGAAAAAGTAAGCGATTTATTCATTAAGAAACATGTTGTTTACAACCGTTACAAAGGCAAAAACAACATTCAAAAATACATTGACAAACTGGATATCGCCAAAATCCGTGAAGCAAGGAAAAAAGAATTGAAAGAATTTGAGAAACTTTTAGGAGTTACTATTGACTAATCATAAATAACACTATAGCTATGGCAATTTTCATTGGATATTGTATCACTAAGAAAAGTGTAGATGATGTGAAAGCGGAAATCAATAATGTCTTGGAGTTAAACCACAGACGCACTGCCAGCATTCAAGAAGAAAAAGCACTCAACAGGTTGTATTGTGAAAAAACAATTCGGTTTTTGGATGTTTGCTTTGAAGAAATGTATGGAATTGAAAAATGCAAGCGCATGTTGAAACCATGCAAGGACTCTGACAATTTAGAAATGCTTCGTAAAGGCAAGTTGAATGCGGACGAGATTCTGATTGAGTTGAGTATTATGCTTGGCAATATGATACCTTTGAAAGACTTGCCTTCTTGCAAACCGTTACTTGATTGTTCAAAGGATTTGGCTATGGTTTGTGCCAAAGATATGGCAAATGATAAATATGTGAAAATTGGCCTTGGATTGGTTTCTTTATTGGCAAAAGGCAATGATAATGTGACGATTGAACATGTGTGGCTTTTTTATAACAATATTATAAACGAACTTGAGCGTGAAGTCAAAATGGAAGGATGGGCTTTAAACCAAGTTGAACAAGCATTATATGCAAAGGCAAAAGCAGAGCGAGCATATTGCTGTAAGGCATTTCTTAAAACCGAGTTTGGAATAGCGAAAGAGATAAAAGAAGTTGTCGATTTGATTGATCCAGACAAAGATATTCAATCATACGAAAACATGAACTCGCTGATTCGCAACAATAATCAAATGATTGCAAACCAATGACAATATGGACTAATTACACATATTACCCGCCAACTTTGCGGAAGTGTTTGAAATAAAATGTTGACAAAGAAGCTTTAAGAAAAAAAGATTGTAAATAAAAAGTAAGAATTATAAAACAACAAATATGAAAGATAACATTGATTCTAAAAGTATCGGTAATCGGAAGTTTGTAATAGAACTTCGATTTGACCATAAAGTTACACTTTCAGATAAAAAAGGTGCAATTATTGAAAACATTAAGGCATTGGGTATTTTCGTTCCGCTCCATTGGGAAATAGGGGTTGCCAATGCTACGATTTGGGATGGAGAAAAAAAAGAAAATGCAAGGAATATCGTAATAATAGAATTAAACAGGCTTTGTTATATAAGTAGTAAAATAGATTCGGTAGACTGTTTCTACAGTAATTTTTCAAAAATCTATGATTGCGTTGAGAATGAATTGGGTGATTTTAACATCCGTCGAATTGGGTGTAGAATTCAAGGAACTTATAAAACAAAGTCGGCAGATTTCGATACCATAATTGAAAAAATAAAGAAAGGTTTTCCAAGCCAATTTTATCTTCAGGATTTTCCTGCTACAGATTTGCTTTTTCAACTAAATTACAAAAATGGCATGTATAACGTGGGGCCTGTAAAAGAGGACAAAGATGCATTTATAGAGCAGAATTTTGCGGAATCATATCGAATAAAGCATGTTGGAATAGCAATAGATACAGATAACTATTTGACAAATGAAAAAGAACCGATCAACGACAAGTCACTAATCAAAGACACTTACATTTTGTCGTTGTCTGTTGAAAAGCAATTGTTTGAGAATCTAAAAGAGTTGTAATTATGGGAGGGAAGAAGAAAAAACAAGTTTCAAAACATCCTCCGATTATTCCGAATCAAGAGGATTATGATTTGAAACGCAGTTTCTCTAGACTTAATCGCTTTCGTAGTTCAAATTATTATCAAACTAGAGGGGATGAAGAATTAGAAGAAAGGTATTATCCACCTGTTGATAGTAGTTATTCTCAAGAAAAAGAATACAATGCTGTTACTAATCAAATTGGGGATACATATTTTCGTTTGGAAGATAAAATCAGTGCTTTGTCTGATAAAAATGATGCTGCACATGATAGTTTGAGAAAAGAATTGGAAGGGAAAATTGAAAAGGTCAAAACGGATATTGAACAACAAAGCAAAGACAAAAAAGAAAATAAGAGGTGGATAATAGGCATTGCTATAACTATAATAATTGCTATTATTGGTTATTTTGTTTTGCCTTATCAGAAGTCAAATAAGAATCAGCATGAAATAATAAAAATACAAACGACTATTGATGAAAACATCAAGCCATCCATCGAAAAAAATTCAAATGCAATAGAAAAGAATGCTTTAGAAATCAAAAACCAGGCGGAAAAACTGATTCAAATTCAAAGTCAACAAAAGAAAAAATAGGTCTTGCTATTCTTAAACAAAAGAGCATAATAATATGAATAAACTCACCATGCAAACCACCAACCAGGTGGACGAAAACATAAAGAAGATAGCCGAACTCTTCCCCAACTGCCTCACCGAGCGGCTCGACGAGAACGGCAGGCCCGAGACGGCCATCGACTTTGACCAGCTGCGGCAGGAACTCTCGAAGGACATCGTGGAAGGCCCCGAGGAACGCTACCAGTTCACTTGGCCCGACAAGCGCAACGCTATCCGACTGGCTAACGCCCCGACCACCGACACGCTGCGCCCATGCCGCGAGGAGAGCGTGGACTTCGACACCACGCAGAACCTCTACATTGAGGGCGACAACCTGCAGGTGCTGAAACTGCTGCGCGAGAACTACCTCGGCAAGGTGAAGATGATATACATTGACCCGCCCTACAACACGGGCAACGACTTCGTGTATAACGACGACTTCTCCCAAACAGCCGGCGACTATGTCCACAACAGCGGGCAGGAGGACGAGGAGGGCAACCGCCTCGTGGCCAACACCGAAAGCAACGGCCGCTTCCATACTGATTGGCTCAACATGATTTACCCTCGCCTGAAAGTGGCCAAGGACTTGCTGAGCGAGGATGGGGTGATTTTCATTTCGATTGATGATAATGAACAAGAGAACTTGAAAAAGGTTTGTGATGAAGTATTTGGCGGAGTTAATTTTGTTGGAGAGTTGATAATCCAAACTGCTACAGATAATAACCCAACCCAAATCAACACCGAACATGAATATATGCTTTGTTATGCCAAAAAAGCTAGTGTGCTTCCATACTGGTATAGAAAAAGTGATAATGCTGATAAAATTATAGCATATTATCGAAAGTTGAAGAGAAAAAAGCTGTCAGTTGAAGAGATTCAAAGAGAATTAAGAGATTGGATTAAGATTAATAAATCAAATCTAAAACAAGTAGATCACTATAACTGTGTTGATGAAAAAGGCGTTTATACGGCTAATACAAATTCATCGAACACAAAACCAGGAGGGTACATGTATGATATTTTGCATCCTGTTACCCAAAAACCTTGTCCCAAACCCGCTTATGGATGGCGATGGACTGAGGAAACTTTTTGGAATTATGCGAATGATGGTGAAGTGGAATGGGGTGTTGATGAAACTACTCAGCCACATATTAAAAAGAGAATAGAGACGGCAAAAGAACAATTAAAAACAGTTGTTTATGAAGATGGTCGTGCTTCAACTATTTTGTTGGAAGAATTGTTTGGAATTAAAAAAATCTTTGATAACCCCAAGTCACTGTATTTGATTCAAAGAATTGTTGATTTCGCAAGTAATAAAGATTCAATAGTTCTTGATTTCTTTTCTGGTTCGGCTACTACAGCCCATGCTGTAATGAAACTAAATGCGGAAGATGGGGGTTGTCGCAAGTTCATTATGGTTCAGCTACCCGAACAAACAAATGAAAAGAGCGAAGCACGGAAACATGGTTTCAATAATATATGCGAAATAGCAAAAACGCGAATAAAACGTGCGGGTGAAGATATTATCCTTCAAATGCAGAGCTATATACAAGGTTGGCAGGCTTCAATCGATCAGGCAATAAAAGATGATATGAAAAAAGCCAAGCAACTGTCTATAATGGACCAACAATCAGAAATCCCACAGGAAGATCCAAGCCAAAAGAAATTAGAGACCCTAAAACAGAGGCTTGAATCTTTAGATTTTGGTTTCCGTGTTCTGAAGCTCGACAGCTCCAATATGCAGGATGTGTATTACTCGCCCGAGCAGTTCAACGAGAACCTGCTCTTCGAGGACAACATCAAGCCCGATCGTACCGACGAGGACCTGCTCTTCCAAGCCATGATAGAGCTGGGCATCGAGCTTTCGGCCAAGATAGAGCAACGCGAAATCGCGGGTAAGACCGTCTGGAGCGTCGCCGACAACTACCTCATGGCCTGCTTCGACAAGGACGTGAACGAGACCGCCATCACCGAAATCGCCCGCCAGCATCCCTACTATTTCGTCCTCCGCGACAGTAGCCTTGCCACGGACAACGTAGCGGACAATTTTGAGCAGATTTGGGAGGAGTACTCAAAAGAAACTATTCGTAGAATTATATAATTCATAAAACAAATGATTATGAAGTTAAGACATGTTGCAATAGGATTGATGATGCTGTTTTGCCTGAATGTATTTGGGCAGCAACAGAAAACCGTACCAATGACGGTGCAGCCTCAAAAGACAGAAGTGCAAGCTCTGGAGGAAACTGTTTCGCAATTGCAGGCAGAGAATCAGGCTATGCAGAAGCAAATGGAGACCTTTGAAAAGGAGGTGGAACTTTATCGGGAGGATGTCAGAACGAAAGTTGCGGAGTTGGATAGTGCTCAAAGTCGTTGGTTAACAATGTTGGCAATAATAATGGGATTGATAGGAGTTGTTTTTGGAATTGGTGTGCCAATATTTATTAACAGGGATAATAGTAAACGATTGGAACAGAGATTCTCTGAAATGAATGAAAATATAAGAGACAAAGTAAAAGAAGCAACTGAACAGGTTAAGGATGCTAAAGAACAGGCAAATAAAAGTCAAGAAGCGTTTAATCAGATGCAGCTTCAGGTCCGATCTGTTTCAGAGCAGGTTGCATCTGCCTCAGAACAAGCAGCGATAGCAAAAGAACAAGCGGAACAAGCAAAACAAGCCGTAGATGAGATAGAAGAATTAAAAAAACATGTGACGGTAATTGAGGAGAAGATAAAACAGGATGCTGTCGCTGCTGAGAAAGCAGCAAACGAAGCCAAAGCAAGTCAACTCTACACTCAAGCTTTAAATGAGAAAGACTCCTCAATAGCTATAGAGTTGTATAATCAAGCAATTAAATTAAAGCCTGACTTTTTTGAGGCATTTAATAGTCGCGGAATTCGGAAATACAAGATGGGAGAAAAAGAGGGTGCAATGGCAGATTACAATATGGCGATATCTATGAAATCAGATTTTTATGAAGCATATAACAATCGTGGTAATTTGAAAGCACGAATGGGTGACAAAACGGGTGCTTTAGCAGACTACAACAAAGCAATTCTTCTGAAACCAGATTGTGCGGAACTATATAATAATCGCGGCGCTCTAAAATATAATATGAACGACAAAATCGGCGCTATGGCGGATTACAATATGGCGATATCTCTGAAACCTGATTATTCAGAAGCATATAACAATCGTGGTAATTTGAAATCGGTGATGGGTGATCTTGAGGGTGCCTTAGCTGATTACAATATGGCGATATCTCTGAATCCTGATAACTCAGAAGCACATAACAATCGAGGCGTTCTGAAATACAATAAGGGTGATATGATAGGTGCATTGGCGGATTATAACAGGGCGGTATTCTTAAACCCTGATAATATAGAAGCCTATAACAATCGTGGTGTTTTGAAGTCTAAGATGGGTGATCAAGCCGGCGCATTGGAAGACTACAACAGGGTGATAGCTTTGCAGTCCGATTATATTAATGCATACCTTAATCGAGCTATGTGTTTTAGAAAACTGGCAGAAGAAGAACAAGATCCTGTAAAGAAAGCGGAATGGATTGCCAAAGCAGAAGCAGATGAACAAAAGGCCTCGTCGTTAAAATAATCATTCATGAAATTCAAATTCAAAATACAGCAATACCAAACCGATGCGGTGGAAAGCACGGTGAATGTCTTCGCGGGACAACCCTCGAAGACCAACGCGCAGTATCGCCGCGACTTGGGAAAGCAGAAACAGCAGCTGAGGGCTGAGTTTGATGAGGAGTATGTGGGCTACCGCAATGCCGATGTGGAACTCAACGCCAGTCAGCTGTTGGAGAACATCCACCATCAGCAGGTGCAGAACGACATCCCGCTGAGCAAGTCCTTAGCGGCCACCAACGGCCTCGGTGCCTGCTCGTTGGACGTGGAGATGGAGACGGGCACGGGCAAGACCTACGTCTATATCAAGACCATGTTCGAGATGAACAAACGCTTCGGCTGGTCGAAGTTCATCGTAGTAGTGCCCAGCATCGCTATCCGCGAAGGAGTCTATAAGAGCTTCACCATGCTGGAGGAGCATTTCATGGAACTCTATGGCAAGAAAGCCCGCTATTTCATCTACAACAGCGCCAACCTTACCCAAATCGACTCGTTCAGCAGCGATGCCAGCATCAACGTGATGATTATCAATGTGCAGGCATTCAACACCTCGTTCAAGGAAGGCGCGGCCAACAAGGAGGCGCGTATCATCTACTCCAAGCGCGACGATTTCCAAAGCCGCCGTCCCATCGACGTGATTGCCGCCAACCGTCCCATCATCATTATGGACGAGCCGCAGAAGATGGAGGGCGAGGCCACCCAAAAGGCTTTGCGCAACTTCAAGCCGCTGTTTGTGCTGAACTATTCGGCTACGCACAAGACTTCGCACAACTGCATCTATGCGCTTGATGCCTACGATGCCTACAAGCAACGCTTGGTGAAGAAAATCCAAGTGAAAGGCATCACGGTGCAGAACTTGTTGGGAACGCAGAGCTACATCTATTTCGATGGCATCATCCTTTCCAAGAACCATGCGCCAGTGGTCAAACTGGAAATTGAGGTGAAGGGAGCAAGTAGTACCCGCCGTCAGCTGTGCAAGTTCGAACAAGGCGATTCTCTTTTTGCAGTTTCGCAACTTCCAGCCTACAAGGATTTTGTGATTACGGAAATCATTCCTCAAACTAATACCATCCATTTCCAAAACGGCCAATCGTTGCGTCAAGGTGAGGTGATGGGCGATGTCAGCGAGAAAGCCATTCAACTGATTCAAGTCAGGGAGACCATCAAGTCGCATTTTGAGAAGGAGCGGGCTTTGTTCCAGCAAGGCATCAAGAGCCTTTCGCTGTTCTTTATTGACGAAGTGGCTAACTACAAAAGCTACGACGACGAGGGGAACGAAGTGCCTGGTCCACTTTGGAAGATGTTTGAGGAGGAATACAACCATTTCCTGAACGAGAATCTGACACTGTTTGAAGACGACTATCAGCAATACCTGCGTCGTTTCTCGGCAGCAGAGGTACACAACGGCTATTTCTCCATCGACAAGAAAGGCCATTCAGTCGATAGCGAGGTGAAACGAGGGAAAAACACTTCGGATGATATTTCAGCCTACGACTTGATTCTGAAGAACAAGGAACGTCTGTTGAGTTTCGACGAGCCGACACGTTTCATCTTCTCCCATTCTGCATTGCGCGAAGGCTGGGACAACCCGAATGTGTTCCAGATTTGCACCTTGCGTCATGCCAATTCCAGCACGGCCAAACGTCAGGAGGTTGGTCGTGGTCTGCGCATTTGCGTGGATAATGACGGCAACCGCATGGACAAGGAGCGCTTGGGCGATGCCGTACACGACACCAACAAACTGACCGTCATTGCCAACGAGAACTACAGCACCTTTGTCGATGCCTTGCAGAAAGAGACCAAGGACACCCTTCGCGAACGCCCGACACAGGCCTCGGTGGATTACTTCAAAGGCGTTATTGTCAAAGTGGGCGAGGAGAAACACACCATCTCGGAGCAGGAGGCAGCCAGCATTGTCAGTTATCTGTTCGACAACGACTATATCGATGAAAATGGCAACATACTGCAAGACTATCATACCGATATGGAGAAGGGTACTTTGGCTCCGATGAGTAAAAAACTGCAACCCATTGAAGAGCAGGTGCATAAACTCATTCAGAGTATCTTTGATCCTGCCGCTTTGGAAGACATGGTGGAAGATGCCAATGGAAAGGCAGAAGTGGTGAACGAGCGTTTGAACGACAATGCCGAGAAGAAGGAATTCAAAGCCTTGTGGAGCGAAATCAACCACCGCTATGTCTATACGGTACATTACGACAGCGAAGAACTGATTCAGAAAGCCATTGCCGCCATCAACAGCGAGTTGAGTGTCACTCAGTTGAAGTATGTAGTGACCACAGGCATGCAAGGCACTGACGACTTGGACTTCACTGGCGAACAGAGCACGCGGACAAAAGAGATGCGCGATGTGTCAACCAGCAATGTGCCCTACGACTTGGTAGGAGACATCGCCAAAGCAGTCACGCTGACACGCCGCACGGTCACCCGCATTTTGAAGGGCATTCAGCGGTCAAAGTTGTACATGTTCAAGAACAATCCCGAAGAGTTTATCCGCAAGGTAAGCCATATCATTCGCGAGCAGAAAGCCACGATGATTGTGGAGCACATCAGCTACAACCGCACGGAAAACCAATACGATTCCGACATCTTCACCAAGGAGAAGAGCCGCCAAACGGTGGACAAAGCCTACGAGGCCAAGAAGCACATTCTCGATTATGTCTTCCCCGACAGCCAAGGCGAGCGAGACTTTGCCGAAGACCTGGACAAAGCGGAAGAAGTTTGCGTCTATGCCAAACTGCCGAGGTCGTTCCAAATCCCGACACCTGTTGGCAACTACGCTCCCGATTGGGCCATTGCCTTCAACGACAACATGGGCATAAAACACGTGTTCTTCATTGCCGAAACCAAAGGCTCGATGGATTCCATGCAACTGAAAGGCGTGGAAAAGGCGAAGATTGATTGTGCCAAGAAGTTGTTCAACAACTTATCCACATCCAATGTCCGTTACCACGAAGTTGATAGTTACCAAGCTTTGTTAGAGGTAATGAGAGCGATGGATTGACACCTACCCTAAAACTCCGTGAGACCCATATCTAAACTTTTTTATACCCACCTCAGAAAAAGTTTAGATATGGGTGTAAACTATTTTAGAGGTGGGGGCTGTGTTTTTTTTTATGAACACGCCAAATGCTGCTTTGGCGACTTCTCACCTATGAAACGCTGACTCGACTGGGACTACTAGATATGGAGCATCAGCGAATAAGACTATCACCCATTACCCTTCACATTCTTGAACACAGATAACACGGATTGCCCGGATGCAACCATACAAAAAGTAGAGCCACAATAGTGACTCTACTTATTTTTTATCCCGGAAAATCCGGTAAATCCGTGTTCGAAAGAACTTACGCCAGCTCAAACTGCTCCAAGAACTTCAGGTCGTTCTCGAAGAACAGGCGCAGGTCGTTGATGCCGTATTTCAGCATGGCGATACGTTCCACACCCATGCCGAAGGCGAAGCCGGTGTATTTCTCCGGGTCGATGCCGCTGGCGATGAGGATGTTGGGGTCGCACATGCCACAGCCCAAGATCTCAACCCAACCCGTGTGCTTGCAGATGTTGCAGCCCTTGCCACCACAGATGTTGCAAGAGATGTCCATCTCCGCTGAGGTCTCGGTGAAGGGGAAATACGAGGGGCGGAAACGCACCTTGGTGCCCTCGCCGAAGAACTCCTGAACGAAGTGGTACAAGGTCTGTTTCAGGTCAGCGAAAGAGACGCCTTCATCAATGTAAAGGCCCTCAATTTGGTGGAAGATACAGTGGGCGCGGGCCGAGATGGCCTCGTTGCGGAACACGCGACCAGGGGCGATGATGCGGATGGGCGGCTGATGGGTCTCCATCACGCGAACCTGCACGCTCGAAGTGTGGGTACGCAACAACACATCCGAGGCCTTGTTGACATTGGGTTCCTTGCTGATGAAGAAGGTGTCCTGCATGTCGCGGGCGGGATGGTCGAGTGGGAAGTTCAAGGCCGAGAACACATGGTAGTCGTCCTCAATCTCAGGACCTTCGGCGATGGTGAAGCCGAGGTGCGAAAAGATTTCGTTGATATCGCGGCGCACGATCGACAGCGGGTGACGGGCACCCTTCATGTCGGCGGCGGGCATGCTCATGTCGAAGCCGGCATCGTTGCTATGCTGGCTCTCGAACTTCTGCAATTGCTCTTCCACTTTGTCTTGTACGACATTCTTCAGCTCGTTGAGCTTCATGCCCATCTCCTTGCGAAGCTCGGGGGCCACGGTCTTGAAGTCGGCGAACAAAGCGGGGATAACACCTTTCTTGCTCAAATAAGTGATGCGGAAATTCTCCAGAGCCTCCTTGCTTTCGGCCTGGAAATCACGCACTTGGGATAATATCTCTTCGATTTTTTCTTTCATTGGTTTATTAGCTTTAAGCTGTGAGCCGTAAGCCATAAGCAGTTGCAATTCAAATGCTTACTGCTTATGGCTTAAAGCTCATAGCTTTATTTTTCAATCGTAACAGAAATGATAGTCACAGGCTCGACGGGTACATCCATTTGGCCTGTCTTCACGGCAGCAATCTTGTCGACAATGTCCAGACCTTCGGTCACTTCGCCAAATATGGTGTAGTCACCATCAAGATGGGGCGTACCACCCACAGTCTTGTAGGCTTGGCGTTGTTTGGCTGACAATACCTTGCCATAACGGCTTTCGAACATGTCTAACCATTTGTCGTCGTAAACTCGACCTTGAACGATATAGAACTGCGAACCGCTGGAGGCCTTCTTGGGGTTCACCTGGTCGCCTTGACGGGCAGCAGCAAGGGCACCTTTTTTATGGAAATGGTTGTCCTTGAACTCAGCAGGAATAGTATAGCCTGGATCGAGGCGACCGTCTTTATTCTGTCCGCCTTGAATCATAAACTGATTGATGACGCGGTGGAAAGGCGAGCCGTTGTACCAGCCTTCGTTCACCAGCTTGATGAAATTGTCGCGGTGCTGCGGCGTGTCATTATACAATTTGGCTTTAATCGTTCCCATGCTCGTCTTGATGACGACGACGGTTTCCTTTTCCGTGGTTTTTTGTGCCTGGCAGGTCAATCCGACCAGTACCAAAGCGGCGATAAGCAATTTTTTCATATTCCAAAGATTTGATAATTCAAGATTTAAAATTCAAAAATTCAAAGATTCAAAGATTCAAAGATTTAAAGATTCTAAATTCTGCATTCTGCATTTCTCATTCATTCACAATCGAATACGTCACCTCAAGGCGCATCTTCTCCATTTCGTTGGACTCGGGACCGTTGATGACCAAACGACTGGCATTGTAGGCCGCTCCATTGATACCCAAACAAAGACCTATATTGTCTTTCTCTTCCATAATTATGCTCTGTAAATACTCGGTGATGCGGAAGGTAACAGCCTGATTGCTTGCGCTATAGGTGCCACCAAAATATCCTGAGCCTTCATAATAGTCGGGTAAGAGATAGGTAGTACTGTCAGCTTTGAAGCCCAACAGAATAAAGTTAGAGGGAGCCTTGAAAACCGAGTCCGTCATCATCGAGGAGGCTGGCAGAATAAGCTTCGCCTCGTTGACCACAAGGTGACAACCTTCCAACGAGTCGGTCCAATGGTTGAGGTTGGGGAATTTCACCCAAGCCCTCACGCCACCCATCGTTTGCAGATAGATGGACGATTGGCCCAATGCCTCCTGCTCATCAATCAGTTGGCTGACAAACTCGGGACTACCTTGCGAGTAGTCATGGTCGAAATGATTGAAATAGGCATCCGAAGAAGTCACATAGAAATTATAGCGCATGGGCTTGTCAGGTGTGGCCGCATCGTGATAATAGAGCTGCAATAGGGAATAGGTATTGTTGGTCAGATTGATATAGGAAATGGCACCGTTCATACTCACTGGTTCGCAGGTTAGGTATAGACCTTTGAAATGTTGCTTGAAAAGGTCGGGGCGCGAGTAAGCCGTGGTGTCGAGCGTCATCAAATAATTGCCCAGTTCTTGGCTTAGAGGGACGCGGATAACGGGCTGGGTAACGGTATCGGTACCAATGATGTGGACCTTAGTCCTAGGATGTGGACAGAAATGATGGCTATTGGCATGATCGATGTTCTCTGTCGCCACGGAGGAATAACTGTAATAGGTCGAATCCACCATTAAGGAGTCGGACAAAACATAGGCATGTACTGTCTGCATCAACGTCGTGTCACCATAATAACCGGAAATGCAAAGCTGCAAGACCAAAGAATCCATCACCGGATTGTTGCCAAAGCTTTGACCGGCCACTGACGGACGAAACTGGGTATAGAATCCAGCTTCCGTTTGACCAAAAACAGGGTCTTTTGTAGCACCCAGCAAGGCACTGGTGGCATGGCTTGTGGCAATGGAATCGAAATAGGAGTGGCAAACGATTTTGGTTGTGTCGGTATGATAAACTCCAATATAGTTGTTGTCGGAAATGAGGTTATTACCAATGGTTTCAGGCGATTTCTTGCACGAAGCAAAAGCCAATGCCAGTGTACCAATCATTAACGCCAAGTAGGTCAAAGCGGTTGTATGATGTGTTTTCATCAGGTCGAAAATTAGTTGAGGTTATTCGTGTGAGATAACTCAAAAATGCTGCCCTTATTGTTTCTGAAGGAGAAGGTCGTAAAATTCGTTGCAGGCTTGGGCATAATGCACTTGTTCCTGATAGGAAAGGACAGGCTTTTTGACGGTTTGCAGATAGGCCTCTATCTCAGGATTCAGGTGGTCGGTGCTGACCACTATGCCGTCGGAATAATCGATGGCGGCCTTAGTCAGATTGACATAGTTGGCTTCCTTGAAATACTTGAGGTCTTTGGCCGTCATGCCAGGCAGTTTCATCATCTTGTCGAACCCAGGCTTGAAATTCTCCTTAAATTCATCGTCATAAATGGTATAGACAATCTTCGTCTCATTAAAGAGCGGGTTGTCGCGGACGTTCATTGCACGTTTGATGTAAACAGGCATCAAAGCTGAAATCCAGCCATGACAATGGATGATGTCGGGCGACCAGTTGAGTTTCTTCACTGTCTCAATGACGCCACGGGTAAAGAATACGCAGCGATAGTCGTTGTCGTCGCAAAACACGCCCTTTTCGTCATACATCAAGTATTTCTTCTTCGTGAAGAAGTCGTCGTTGTCGATGAAATAAATCTGCATTCTCGCCTTCTGGATGGAGGCCACCTTAATGATAAGCGGGTGGTCCGTATCGTTGATGATGAGGTTCATACCAGAGAGACGGATGACCTCATGGAGCTGGTTGCGCCTTTCGTTGATAACACCGTAACGAGGCATGAAGATACGGATTTCCTTACCGCTTTCTTGAGTGGCTTGAGGTAGGTATCGACCAACGAGGCTCATCGGCGTTTCTGGCAGATAGGGTGCGATTTCCTGATGGACGAATAGTACTCTTGTCTTGCTAGTCATGGGCTATTGTTTTGCTTAGAAACTACAAAATTACGCATTTTTTTTGGAATAACGCAAGAAAAAATTCAAATTTATTGATTTTCAATTTCTTGACTATTACTTGTGACAATGACTATGACCGCTCTATCTCAATAGGAATGCGGTCATTGTCATAGTCATTAGTCATAGTCCCAACAATTAAACAATTGACTACGTCGAATTATCATTTCAACAATTCAACACCCAACAATCAACAATAATCCATATCTTTGCAAACTCAAACCGCATAACACTGCAGCCCGCTATGGAGTACGAACACTTTGAAAATCAAGAGCATGAATGGGAATCCAACCTCAAAGTCACCGAAGGAGTGGAAGGTCCCATCCAAGTCAACCCGAACGCTTTGGAGCGCATGAAGCGCAATCAACAGCAGCTGATGCCGCTGGAATGGTATGTCGACGGCATCCTCAAAGGCGACCGCGTGACATTGAGCAAAGCCATCACCTTGGTGGAGAGCGCCTTGCCCAAGCATCAAGAGTTGGCGCAACAAATCATAGCGGCCTGTCTGCCTCATGCGGGAAAGGCCTTGCGTTTGGGCATCACAGGCGTGCCAGGCGCGGGCAAAAGTACCTTTATTGAGGCTTTGGGCGTGCATCTTTGCAACAAAGGGCAGAAACTGGCGGTTTTGGCCATCGACCCATCGAGCCAACGCTCCAAGGGCAGCATTTTGGGCGACAAGACACGTATGGAAAGTCTCTCGGTGCATCCCAATGCCTACATCCGTCCTTCGGCCTCGGCAGGAACTCTTGGCGGCGTGGCAAGAAAGACAAGGGAAACGATCATCCTTTGTGAAGCAGCAGGTTATGATACCATTTTCGTGGAAACTGTGGGCGTAGGTCAATCCGAGACAGCAGTGCATTCCATGGTGGATTTCTTCCTCCTCATATTAATCAGCGGTGCCGGCGACGAGCTGCAAGGCATCAAGCGCGGCATCATGGAGATGGCTGACGGCATTGCGGTGAACAAGGCCGACGGTGACAATGTGATGCGCGCCAACCGAGCCGCCGCCGAATGTCGCAATGCGTTGCACCTCTTCCCCTTGCCCGAATCGGGACAAGAGACCAAAGTGCTGACCTGTTCCGCCTTGACGGGCTTCCAAATCGACGAGGTATGGCAGATGGTCGCCGACCATGTGCAGGCCATCCGCGACAACGGTTATCTTTATAAGAAACGCGCCCAACAAGACGTGCAGATGATGTACGACTCGATGGACAGCGCCCTGAAAAACGATTTCTACCAAAACCAACTCGTTGCCGACTTGCTCCCCTTGGTCGAAAGCGACGTGCGCGGCCAGCGCATGAGCGCCTATATCGGGGCGCAGAAACTGCTGGATGCTTATTTTAATATGCTGAAGCATTAATCCGTAAACCAGCGGAATCTACCAAAAAAATTACGATTCCGCTGATTTACGCACATAATCTGATTATTTTTCGGAGTTTTATTCCGAAATTTTCGATAAAATTCGGAATAAACTTGTGGTTACTCCTCGCCGCCATTAATGGCTCGCAACTCCTCAAGGTTGCGGCAGACCTCGTCACGCACGTGCTCCTCGGCCTCGGTCAGCGGGCCATCGCCTAGCTTTTCCAACACCCGTTCGTATTCCGCTATCAGTTCAGGGCCTTCCTCGCCGTTCGATTCCATCGTCTTGGCATTGTTGAAGGCAATCATCCAATCTTTTAGTGCCATAATATTTGCTTTTGTTATCACAAACCTTGGATTTGTAATATGATTGTCTGCAAATTAAGAATGCGAAGGCAAAAATAGTAAATATGTATGAAATATGAATAAAAATCAAATTGTTTATGAATATGTCAGGAATTGCGGAAAAACAAAACAAGTTGCCTTTACAAATGCAAAGACAACTTGTTTATTGATAGTTAATAATTTGATTCCCTTAATCAGTCTTTCAGTGCAATCTCCATCAGGTCATAGAACTGTTGTGCGGCATAAGCGAGGTCTTCCTCATAGTCGCTGGCAGGATATATCAAGTGAACCACAGTATTGGAAATACCAGGCCCAATAGGTTTGCCAAGTTTGCCAGGTTCAATAGGTTCGATAGATTTGTCGAGTTTGATAGGTTTGATAGGTTTTTCTAAACCAGGAATCTTCTCCAAATTGGCAAGAATGTCTTTTCGCATTTTTACAAGTTCTTGTCTGTCTAATTTGAGGATGCTGGACGGGAGAATTTTGGGTGACTTTATGTAGTTGTTAATATGCTCTATTTTGTCGCTCGAAGCATACAGTTGAACTCTGCCCAATGCCTTTATACCCTCTTTTAAAAATGCACTACTTACTCTAGCATCAAACTCATCCAGTTGACCTTTGATAGTTTCGGGAAGCATTATTTCGACTTCTGTTGAATTCTTGTTAATCTTGTCGAATATTGTTGACATGGCTGTTCCCAAAGAAGGCTTGTTGGCGATAAGCTGCGGGATGTATCTTCCGTATTGATTGATGAGCTGCTCCAAAGCTTGGAATTTGTTAGGGTACTTGTCGTGGAGGAGAGCTTGGAGAATCTCATGTTTTATCACTTGTTCCAATGCATCTTGCCCCAATTCCAATACCAAAGAGACATTGCAAGGACCTATACCAATGATTTGAAACCGTTTCCATACGGGATCCTTCTCATAGGCGGATACTGCATTGATAGGCACTATCAGTGGCGTATTCTTGTTGAGTTTGGATGAGGCGAAGGCATTGGCAACCACACTCGGTGGAGTTTCGGCTTTGACAAAAATTGCCTTGAAATCTGTGCAACCAGCAAAAGCCTTCGACGAAACCCCGCTGTCCTCAATGTATATCGAAAGGCATTTTAGGTTCTCCTTGAAGGCACCTGTAGCGATGGAAGTAACTCGGAATTCCCTGTTTTTAAATGTGATATACTTCTTGATAATGAGACAGGAAGGCAACTTTATTCTCCATATAGCAGACATGGTGATTCCAGTACGGGGATCAAAGAAAATATTTTCACCAAAGACTTTTTTGAGAAAATCAAAATCCTTGTCGATTGTTCCGACCACATTGTTGGTGGTAGCCAACACCCGTGAGGAATCGCATCCGACAGCCTTTGCAGTATCGGAAGTCTCGACTTCGTACTTGACCCCGTCAATGGTGATGACCATATTGCAGAAATTGGTGAAGTGTTTCCACCCAGGTGCTTTTCGGTATTGCTGAAGGTTTTGTGAAGGTACATAGACGGGAATGCTGTTCGGTACTCCATCGAAAGTATTTTCACTACATTGGGGAGGTGTGGTGGCTAAACAATAGATGCATTCGATGGCTGTGCAGTTGAGGAAGGCTTTGGCTCCAAGTGTCTTGCAAGTTGCCTCGAAGGTAATAGTAACAGGTTTTTCGGCATCGGTGAAGGCCGTATTGAAAGCCATTTCCGACACGTCGCCCAGCGTCATGTCATGCTTTAGGTTGCATCGGGAGAAGCTTTCTATCCCTACCTTCTTGAACTGGGTTGGAGAAATGGCTGTCAGTTGTCTACACCCAGCAAAAACTCTGTCGGCAATATTCTCGTCTTTGAAGTTTGGAACATTGAAACTGGAAAGTTTGGAACATCCTTCGAACAAGGACTTTGGTAAAGTTGTCACACGCTCCGAGGAGAAAGAAATGAGAGCTTTGCAGTTCATAAATGCTCCTTCCCCTACAGAATAGAGTTTGTTGCAATTAAGAGCCAGAAGTGAGGAGCAACCTTGGAAAGCATAATCCCTGATATGTTCAGCGGACTGAATGTCCAAATCTTTCAGTTTGGTGCATCCGTTAAAAGCATGGTTGCCAATGGATGTTGCGCTACAAACATTGACGGAAGTAAGTTGGTCAAGAGATTGGAATGCATTGTCAGGAATAGTCTTAACCGATTTGAGTTCTAAGCTGGTCAAGTTGGGGAACTGTTTCATTTCGGTACCTATCTGGGTAATGTAGTTGGCTTTAACGGAAATGACCGAATTGTTCTTTGTCTCGGGAGCAATTCCAACAACCTCGTAATCCAGCCCTTTGTGGGGGATTGTCTTGGGAATTTCAACATTCTTGTTTTTGAATTCCACCGCTTCTACCTGATAATAGTTGATGGCTTTGTAGCCTATTCCATTGACTTCAATATTATAGGTAGGCTTGAGCATGACTTCAACTTTTTTGTCAGTATTGTATATAGTTGGTAAATGTTCTGCGGGGATGACGAAGCGGTTAGTATTAGGTTGGATTTTGGTTACGATATTCCCGTATTTGATGGCATCAATTTCATATTTTAAACCGTTTATCTTAACGGACTTATTGTCTATCCTAAACTCCTTGTCGTAATCCACCATAACGGGCGTTTTGCCGTAGGGAAAGAAGGGACAATCGACATCCTCCCCTTCTTGATTGGACCAGTATGTAACAGGTTCGAACCCCTGAATATTAAAGACGACATCTATAATTTTATATTCTCCATCGGGTTCCAGATTGGTGCATATGTATTGGTTTAACCAGTGGAAATGATCATCATCAGGATTTAAATTTCCTGGATCATAATATCCATCCCAACCACCTTCCCAACCGAAATTAAAATGGTAGAGAGTCTTATTAGAATCAGAATAGCCATATCCATCGCAGAGATATACGTGCATGTCGTTTAGAGAATAGAAGACTACAGGTTTGGATTTGTCTAGACAATTTTTGACATCTTTGGTCCAACTAGTTTCATGAGGATTGTAAATCTTCTCGGAAGCTTTTTTGTATCTGAAATGGTCATGCAGTGCGTCCAGTCCCATCAGATATGAATAATTGCAGACCCCACCACCTAGCCCTAAGTCTGGGTGCGAGCCAGCTTGTATTATTCCAAATTTAAATTTCCAGAAATCCATATTAACAGCAGTAGCGCAGTGTCTGACCAAGGCTGCCGACCATTTCTCGTCTTTAGAAAGATTTGTATTGCCATCAATATCGTTTGTGAGTTTTGGAGGCATGTGAAAGTAATCGTATGTTGTATTCTCATAGTCAATTTTAATGTTGTCGGAGCCTGTACATTCTACGATAGAGAGCCCTGGACACTCCGAACCTGCATTGGGTTTATTGTAGGTGAAGTCCCAACAAGGGGTGGATGAATCATCATATTCGTGGACTCCTTTTCCTTGTTTCGGCCATTCGTAATATCTTATCACTTGCGCCATCGCAATGGCAGCACATCCACTGGGATACCCTACGGGGCAATAATAGTTGTAGGGCGACCTTTGGAACCATTTCGTCTTGATAAGCGGTTCAACTTCAACTTTTATAATTGGAAGCCCATGCCCTCTTGTGGATATATCCCGTTTTGTCAATGCTTGAGAGGATTCAGATGACGAATTATCGGCTGAAAGTCTCCACTGTTCCATCATGTTCTTGAGGCCTGGTGGGATGTCATTGAGGTCGTATGCATCATTGTCTGTGAATCCAAGGATGGGATGGTCGACATTCTCGGCAGAGATGAAGGCACATCCTGAACCTTTTTTAGCGAACATGTAGAATTTCGGGTCACCCGCTTCGTCGTTGATTTCCTTGGTAGGGTTTTGTAACGATTCAGCGACAGTCCGTTTGGCATAGGCTACCAATTTGAGCGACAAGTCGTCATCCGTAGTTGTACGGGTTTTGGCCGATTGTTTCTTGGTCGGCTGCGAAAGGTCATCGGGTAAAGAAAGCACACCTCTCGCAATAGATTTTGCGGTTTCGAGATCAATCTTACTCATAATATGTTTTTTTTATGGTTAAAAAGGGATTAGTATTGGATGCAAAGTTAAAAAAAGAAATAATACGATAATAAAAAAACAGCTTTTATTCTTCTTTTGAACAAGGATGACGGAATAATTACTATCTTTGCGCAAAATCTTTGAATTTTGAATTTTTAAATCTTTAAATAAACAAATCGTAATGGACCAAAGAATTGCCATGAACCCCAATCGTCTGGTGCAGTACCTTCAGAAGCCTGCAGCAGAGTTCACTCGCGCCGACATCATCCGTTATTGCGAGGAAAACCAAATCGAATTCGTCAACTTCCACTATTGTGGCTGGGACGGTAAGCTGAAGACCTTGAACTTCGTAATCCATAGCCTCGAACATCTCGAGAACATCCTCACCGCAGGTGAGCGCGTCGATGGTTCGAGCCTCTTCCCCTTCATCGAAGCCGGTAAGAGCGACCTTTATGTGGTGCCGAAGTACAAGACCGCCTTCCTCAACCCCTTTTCAGAGATCCCGACCTTGGACATCCTCTGTTCGTTCTACAACCGTGATGGCGAACCCTTCGAGAGCTCACCCGAGCACATCCTCCACAAAGCCCACGAAGTGTTCAAAAAGACCACTGGCTTGCAGATGGAGACCATGGGCGAGCTGGAATACTACATCATCGCCGACGACGAAGAAATCTACGAAGTGCCCGATCAACGTGGCTACCATGAGAGTGCCCCGTTCAACAAGTTCACTGAATATCGAGTCGAGGCCATGCGCCTCATTGCCCAAGCTGGCGGCTTAATCAAGTACGGTCACTCCGAAGTGGGTAACTTCACCCTCGACGGCAAGATCTACGAGCAGAACGAAATCGAGTTCCTGCCCACCAACATCGAAGATGCTGCCGACCAACTCGTAGTCGCCAAGTGGATTATGCGCCAGCTGGCCTACGAATACGGCGTCACCTTGACCTTCGCCCCGAAGATCACTGTGGGCAAAGCCGGTTCGGGCATGCATGTGCACTGCAAGTTTACCAAGGACGGCAAGAGCGTGATGGTCACCAAGGGCGAACTCAGCGACTATGGCAAGAAAGCCATCGCTGGTTACATGGACGCTGGCACCTCGCTGCCCGCCTTCGGTAACCCCAACCCGCTGTCGTTCCTGCGTCTGGTGCCCCATCAGGAGGCCCCGACTTCATTGTGCTGGTCTTACTCGAACCGCAGCGCCTTGGTGCGCGTGCCGCTTGGCTGGATCAACAACGGCAAGGACATGGCAGCCAATGCCAACCCGCTTGAGAAAAAGTCGAACAAAGACTTCAGCGAGAAGCAGACCTTCGAATGGCGTGCCTCCGACGGTTGCGCCGACATGTACCTGCTGATGGCTGCCCTCTGCGCTGCCGCTCGTCACGGCTTTGAGATGCCCAACGCCCTCGAAGTGGCCGAGAAGACCTACGTCGGCCTGGGTGTCAACATCCACGACGACAAGAACAAGCAACTGCAGGAAAGCCTCGAACAACTGCCCGACAGCTGCGTGGCCGCCGCCAAGGAATTGGAGAAAGACCGCGAAATCTACACTGCCAAGGGCGTGTTCTCCGATGCCATCATCGACTACATGATTAAATTCCTCACCGACTTCAACGATGCCCATTTGCGCAAGGATTTGGGCAACGACACGAAGAAGATCATGAAACTGGTGAAGGATAATATTCATGTTGGTTAAAATCATCGCGGCTGCCACGGTGTGACAGCCCTACAAACCAAATGCCATGACAAAGGACAAAATATTCAATTGGAGATTTTGCCTTTGTTGTGGCATTTTCATTTGGTTTGTCATCAACCTGTTGCAGGGTCTCTTTACCGAAATCCAGGAGGATGAGGCCTATTATGCCCTTTATGGCGAACATTTGGCCTGGGGTTATTTCGACCATCCGCCTATGGTGGGACTGATGACTTTTTTGAGCAGCGTTTTCTTCTCGGGTAGCTTGGGTGTGAGGTTTTTCACGATTATTGCGTCTTGTTTGTCGCTATGGGTGATGTGGAAAATCGCAACTTATAACTCGCCCATAGATTCCAGCCACCCCACCTACCTAAGCAGGAATGACATGGGCGAGACTGACTCCAAACTCTCAACTCTAAACTCTCAACTCTTCCTCATCATCGCCTTCTCCATCGTGATGTTCAACATCTACGGTTTTGTCACTACCCCCGATGCGAGTTTGATTCTGTTCTCTGCTCTGTTTTTGCTTGTTTATCAGCGCTATTTGATAGAAAACACATGGTCAAGAGCCTTACTAATGGGCTTACTGATGACCTGCATGGTTTACAGCAAATACCACGCATTCCTGTTCTTGGGCTTGATTGTGCTATCGAACCTCAAGTTATTGAAAGACGGTAAGTTTTGGGTAGCCTGCCTCTTGGCTTTGGCCTTATTAACACCGCATATTTTGTGGCAAGTCAACAATGGTTTTCCGAGTTTCAGGTATCATCTTGCTGGGCGCAACGAGGCTTTTCGCTGGAGTTATTTTTTGGAGTATCTGCCTAACCAGCTGCTGATTTTCAATCCGTTTACGTTTGGGGCTATTGTTTATGTGTTGATTAAGAAGATTCATCATAGTGATTCTCCTGACCAGACCGACTTGCCGCACATAGATTCCAGCCAACGCACAAACCAACGCAGGAATGACATGTACGGCAATCTGGTCTTTGAACGAGGATTAAAGTTTATCCTTATCGGGTTCTTTTTCTTCTTCTGGCTGATGGCTTTTCGGGGACATGTGGAGCCGCATTGGACTATTGTGTGCGTTATTCCAGTGGTAGTTCTAGTTTACCGTAAAGCCTTGGTAGACGAAAATTTAAGAAAATACACCAACTATTTCATTTTGCCTTCCCTCCTATTGGTTTTAGCATTCAGAATCCTCATGTTAACACCTTTGGCTGACCGTTTCGGCTATCACGGAAAGGAACCTTATTACCGAGCCATCGATCAAGTGGCAGGCGATTGTCCCGTGGTTTTCAGAGGCTCGTTCCAACAACCGGCTTTGTATCATTATTTCACGGGCAAGGAAAGCTCCACGCTACAATGCTACTACGACCGCATAACACAATACGACCTTTGGCAGTTCGACAAGGTCTGGATCGGGAAGCCTGTGTTCGTCTGTGGTCATATCAACGAACGCTCGGAAACCTATCACGTGAATGACATGGAGATTGAGGGCTTCCTCTGCGAAAATTTCAACACTGCCAACCGCTTGGTGACCACATTTGAAATCACCAATGCAGGCACTGAAAAAACACCTGTGTTCCACCATGGTGACACTATCCGCATCGACTTTGCCCTATTCAACCCCTGTGAAGCCGCTATTGATTTCCAGCACAAGGACTTTGCCAAGAGTATCAATGCGCATTACCTACCTGGCGATGCGTTCAGTTATTGTCGCTATAATAAAATTACGGAAATTGGGCCTCAAGCCACCTATCAAGGACAGCTCTACACCATTGTAAATGAAGATATTGGCTTAGGTAAACATCTTTTCAACCTCGGCATTGGTGACCGTATTTCATCGTTTGTCACCGAAGAGAGTGGCATAGAAATCATGATTGAGCCCTAAGGACAGCCGTCTGGGCTTCTTGTTCCCGCAACCTTTCACGAACAGTGTTGATGTTGTTTTGCTTCTTTTTCTTATTAATCATCTGCTGTTCGCAATCGGCGATGGTCTCCAACACCTGACGCAGGACCTTGTCTTTCTCCAAAACGAAAGCATGGCCAATTCCCTCAATCTCACGCAAGTCGCGCATGATGTTGATTTGTCGCTCAGGGGAAAGTGTGTTTTGAATGAGGAAAAGATAGTCCAATCGCGGATTGAAAGGATACAACACTTTTTCCTTGCACACCAGCGAAACCAGATTGTAGACGTTGTAGTTATCGCCAGCCGTGTAATAGAAAAAAGAGAATGGCATGCCCTCGAAAATGAGGTCGTCGTACCTGACGAGGTCGAGGGAGAGCTTGTTGTTGATGTTCCATGCCAATTTGTAGTCGACCATGGCGGAATTGATGCCGACGACGGTAGTGTCGTCGAACGAGGCAATCTGGATCCTGTTGCTTTTGGGTTTCATGCCGCAAAGATAGTAAAGTTTTTTCAACGATATTGATTCTTGCAGGGTTCAGAAAGCATGTCATCCCCACGTCGGCCTGTGCGGTGGCATGGGATCTATGCTTTCTGAAGCCGTCCAAAAAGGTTATTGCTTCTTTGAATCGCCTCCTATAGATTCCCACCTACCCACCGGCCTACGTTGGAATGACATAGGAGGCTGGCTTTGTAGGGCTATAAAGTCAATCCTCGCCAAACAAAAGTTTCCAAGTCTTTTCGGCGGCCAATTGCTCGGCACCGCGGATGGAGCGGTCGATGGCATCGGCGTAAGGTTGCTCATCGATGATGATCTGGACGTGGAACTGTTTCTTATGCCCCTCGCCTATCTCCTCCAACATCTTGAACACGGTGATTTTTTTCTGCTTTTGCGACCATTCGAGGAGCTTGCTCTTGAAGTTGACGTCGGTCTGTTGCAGCTCATCGATGTCGATATGCACCTTGACGATGCGATCGATGATGATGTGCTTGGCGAAGTTGAAACCCTTATCAAGATAGATGGCACCCATGAGGGCTTCGAAGGCATTGCCACCCATCGAACGGGCATTGTTACCCATATCGGCGGAATGGCGGATATAGGCACCAAAGCCCAGTTTTTCCGACAACTTGTTGAGGGAAACACGACTCACAATGCGGGAACGCATCTCGGTGAGGAAGCCTTCGGGTTGGGTGGGATAAGTGTGGAAGAGATAATCGGCCACGACAGTGCTTAGCACGGCATCGCCGAGATATTCCATGCGCTCATTGCTGACGTGATAGTTACCCACCGTCTCGGCGGCCACCGATTTATGGGTAAAGGCCACGCGATACAAGGCGATGTTTTTTGGATAAAAGCCAAAAATGTTGTGGATATATTCGTAAAGCTCCTTGTCCTGAGGGTCTTTAGGGCTAAAAAGCGAGGGAAAAGCCATCTTAGGATTAGATTTTTTTGAAAATCAAGGTGGCGTTTTGTCCACCAAAGCCGAAGGAATTGCTGAGCGCATAGTTGATGTCGCGTTTGCGGGCTTTGTGGAAAGTGAAATCGAGGCGGCTGTCGATTTGCGGGTCGTCGTCAAAGTGGTTGATGGTGGGCGGAATGATGCCATTCTTCAGGGCCAGCACGCAAGCGATGGCCTCAACGGCACCAGCACCACCCAAAAGATGACCCGTCATCGACTTGGTGGAATTAAGGCTGATGTTGAAAGCATGGTCGCCAAACACCTCTTTGATGGCAATAGGCTCGGCCAAATCGCCAGCAGGGGTTGAAGTGCCGTGCGTGTTGATGTGGTCGATGACCTCAGGGGCAATTTCAGCATCCTTCAAAGCACGCCGCATACTGAGTATGCCGCCCTTGCCTTCGGGATGCGGAGCCGTGATGTGGTAGGCATCGGCTGAGGCACCGCCACCTACAATCTCGGCATAAATCTTCGCGCCACGGGCCTTGGCATGTTCGTACTCTTCCAATACGAGGCTGCCTGCACCTTCACCCATGACGAAGCCATCGCGATTGAGGTCGAAGGGACGGGAAGCGGTCATAAAATCATCATTACGCGTTGAAAGGGCATGCATGGAATTGAAGCCGCCAATGCCGCATTCACCGATGGCCGCACCTGCGCCGCCAGCAATGACGACATCACACTTACCGTAACGGATGTAATTAAAAGCCTCCATGATGGCATGTGCCGAAGAAGCGCAAGCCGACACGGTGGCAAAGTTGGGACCACAGAAACCGTATTTGATGGAGATGACACCACCTGGCATGTTAGCAATGAACTTGGTAATGAGAAATGGGCTGAAACGCGGTGTGCCGTCGCCATTCACAAAGAACTCTTTCATTTCGTTGAAGAAATGATTGACGCCACCGATGCCCGAAGTCAGAAGCACACCCACTTCGTCGAAGTCGGTGTTTTCTGGCGTGATGCCCGAGTCGGCGATGGCCTCGTCGGCGGCCACGATGTCGAACTGGGCAAACAAGTCGTATTTGCGTGCGGTCTTCTTATCGAAGAAGTCGTCGGGGTTATAGCCCTTCACCTCGCAGGCGAAATGCGTCTTGTACAAAGCAGAATCGAAACGGGTAATCTCACAGGCTCCGTTTTTACCATTCACCAATCCTTCCCAAAACTCCTTGACGGTGTTTCCGATGGGGGTAATGGCACCAAGGCCAGTGATAACTACGCGTTTCGATTCCATAAAAAAGTTTTATTTCTCTAAATTAATGGAAATCAGTTGTTTTCGGCACGCATCTTTTCGATGAGTTTCACAACGTCGCCCACAGTTTGGATGTTTTCCTGCTGGTCGTCCGGGATGGAGAGGTTGAAGCTCTTTTCAAATTCCATCATCAGTTCGACGGTGTCCAGTGAATCGGCACCCAGGTCGTTGGTGAAGCTGGCTTCCATAGTGACTTCCGAAGGATCCACGCCGAGTTTCTCAGCAATGATCGGAACGATTTCATTCAAAATTTCTTGCATAGTTTTCAATTTTTAGTTGATAAATAGGCCGCAAAGATAAGACTTATTTCCCTTTCAAAAGCAAATTTTTTATCAATAAAATGATAATCAATCGTTTAAAAAAGAACGTCGGCCTTTCTTGTGACCAATAATAACTCGTTTTCGGCGGCAAAGGTACAACTTTTTTTTATTACGACGTTTTTTTTCGGTTTTTTGGGTGGTTTCGAAATAAAAACATCCCAATTCAATTGAAACTTCGTAATTTTACCCCCTCAAACGAAACACCATGGAAAACACAGATAAAAAACTCTTCCTCTTAGATGCCTACGCACTGATATACAGGGCTTTCTTCGCCATGAGCAAGAACCCTCGGATGAACTCGAAAGGCCTCAACACTTCGGCAGTGATGGGCTTCTTGAACTCACTTTACGAGATTCTGCAGAAAGAGAAACCCACCCACATCGGTGTGGCCTTCGACGTGTCTGGCACCGCCCAGCGACAGGCCGAATACAGCGAATACAAAGCCAATCGCGAGAAAATGCCCGACGACCTGCGCAACTCCATACCTTATATTATTAGACTCATCGAGGCCTTCAACATTCCCGTCTACGGCGTGGAAGGCTACGAGGCCGACGATGTCATCGGCACACTTTCGAAAAAAGCGGAACAACAAGGCTTTACAACTTATATGATGACCCCCGATAAGGACTTTGGACAATTGGTGACTGACAAAATTTTGCTTTATAAACCCGCCAAATTCGGCGAGCCGGCACAGGTGTGGGGACCGAAAGAAGTCTGTGAACGCTATGGCATACAAGAACCCAAGCAACTCATCGACATCCTCGGCCTTTGGGGCGATGCCGCCGACAACATCCCAGGCATACCGGGCATTGGGGAGAAGACCGCCGCGCAGTTGGTGCAGAAATACGGCAGCGTGGAAAATCTCATCGCCCATGCTGACGAGCTGAAAGGCAAACAAAAGGAAAACGTCATCAACTTCGCTGAACAAGGATTGATGTCGAAGGCCTTGGCCACCATTAATCTGGAAGTGCCTGTCGAATTCAACGAAGAAGAACTGAAAGCCAAGGAACCCGATGTGCCAGCACTGATGGCTTTGTTTGAGGAACTGGAGTTTAGGACCTTCGCCAAACGCTTTTTGGAGGATTATAAGGGTAAGCATGGGGTTGACTTTCCCCTGCCCCCCTCTCAGAGGGAGAATACGAATGCCCCCTCTGAAAAGGGAGCAGGCCAACCCACAGGGGCTTCGGGAGGGAGTCAACAACCGGACCTGTTCTCCTCTAACGAGACCTTAGACCTCTTCAACCAAGGCGACAACAACGGTCTGCTGGAGTTTTCCGACAAGGACTCGGCCAAGACGGTACCGCATGACTATAAACTTGTTGAAAGCGATGCCGACATTAAGGCTTTGACGGACTTGCTGTCCAAACAAAAACAGTTTGTCTTCGACACCGAAACCACCAATATTGATGTATATTCCGCTGAATTGGTTGGTCTTTCCTTTGCCATCAAAGCGCACGAGGCGTGGTATCTGTCCATGCCCGCCGAGCGCGAGGAATGCCAGAAGAAACTAGAGTTGCTGCGACCTTTGTTTGAAAACGAAAATATCCTGAAAATCGGGCAGAACCTGAAATACGACATCTCCATGCTGGCGCAATACGGCATCAGCGTGAAAGGCCCGATGTTCGACACCATGCTGGCGCATTACCTCATCGAGCCCGAGCAACGTCATAACATGGACTACCTCGCCGAGGTCTACCTCAACTACCTCACCATCCCGATTGAAGACCTTATCGGCAAAGGAAGGATGCAAAAAACCATGCGCGAGGTGCCTGTGGAATTGGTGAAGGAATATGCCGCCGAGGATGCCGACATCACGCTGCAACTCTATGAAAAGCTTTTGCCTTTGCTGAAAGAAAACGGTGTGGAAAAACTGTTTTACGAGATTGAGATGCCACTGGTACCCGTGCTCAGTCGCATGGAGGCCAACGGTGTGAAGATCGACACGGAAAATCTACAGCAAATCAGTGAAGAATTTGGCCGTCAGATACGGAAGATTGAGGAAGAAATCTACAAAGCCGCTGGTATGCCTTTCAACATCGCCTCACCTAAACAGTTGGGTGAAGTCCTTTTTGAGAAACTGAAAATCGACGAGAAAGCCAAGAAAACCAAGACGGGACAATATGCCACGGGCGAAGATGTCTTGCAGAAACTGTCGCATAAGCACCCCATCATCCAGATGATTTTGGATTATCGTTCGTTCACGAAGCTGAAATCAACCTATCTCGATGCACTGCCTGCTTTGGTCAACCCGAAGGACGGGCTGATTCACACCTCTTACAACCAAGCCGTTACGGCTACAGGGCGCTTGAGTTCCAACAACCCCAACCTGCAAAATATCCCCGTGCGCACCGAGAAAGGCCGCGAGATACGTCGCGCCTTTGTGCCGCGTAGCGAGGCATACACCCTCCTTGCCGCCGACTATAGCCAAATCGAGTTGCGCATCATCGCCCATCTGAGTCAAGACCCTGCCATGGTGAACGACTTCAACCTCGGCCACGACATCCATGCTGCCACGGCGGCCAAGGTGTTCCATGTGCCGATGGAACAAGTCACCAAGGAGCAACGCAGCCGTGCCAAGGCCGTCAACTTCGGTATCATCTATGGCATGTCGGCTTTCGGTCTGGCCGAACGCATGGAGCTCTCGCGAAGCGAGGCCGCCGACATCATCAAGAAATACTTCGAGGAGTACGCAGGCATCAAGGAATACATGAACCGCAGCATTGCCTTAGCGCGTGAACGCGGTTATGCCGAGACCATTTTAGGCCGCCGCCGTTATTTGCGCGACATCAACGGCGCGAACAGCGTGGTGCGCGGCTTTGCCGAACGCAACGCAATCAACGCGCCCATCCAAGGCAGCTCCGCCGACATGATCAAAATCGCCATGATTGGCATCCATCAGGAGCTGGAACGTCTAAAGATGCAGTCGAAGATGATCCTTCAGGTGCACGACGAATTGGTCTTTGATGCGCATCTTGATGAACTCGATGCCCTAAAAGCTATCGTTCAGGATAAAATGGTGAATGCCTTGCCGCTCTCAGTGCCTGTAATCGTAGAGATGAACACTGGAGCCAACTGGTTAGAGGCGCATTAATCCGTAGTGTCAGCCTCGCAAATCACTCCGCTGCCGATGACATAGGGTTCTGTCTCATGATACACCACACCAAACTGTCCGGGTGCCACGCCTGAGATGGCCACTTCTGATTCAATATCCGCACCACGCTCCGTGAGGTGAATCGTACCGTAAGTGAATTCCGGTTGATGTCGAATCTTGAATCGGACGCGCTGACCGTCGACAAACTGCAAGGCAGGGTTCATCGGCTGCAAGTCGCCCAAAGGAACGATGTTGGTGTATTGCGCCACGGGGTCGTAGCCCTGCGACACATAAACGATGTTGTTCGGGATATCTTTCTTCACCACAAACCACGGTCCGCCGCCAAGACCCAAACCTTTGCGCTGTCCGATGGTATGGAACCAGAAGCCCTTGTGACGGCCTAATTTCTTGCCGGTTTCCAGTTCCACGATGTCGCCAGGCATCTCGCCGAGGTATTCGCGGATATAGTCGTTGTAATTAATCTTACCCAAAAAACAAATCCCTTGACTGTCGTGACGTTCGGCACTCGGCAGTTTATATTGGGCGGCCAAACGACGCACTTCAGGTTTGGGAAGGTCGCCAATGGGAAAGATGACTTTGCTCAGCTGGGCATAGGTGATGCGGCCCAAGAAATAAGTCTGGTCCTTGAAGGTGTCGGCAGCTGTGCCAAGCCAAAAGACACCGTTCTCGTCTTCCCACGAGCGAGCGTAATGTCCTGTGGCGATTTTGTCGAAGTTATGGCCCTCCTTCTCTTCAAAAGCACCTAACTTAATCCAGCGGTTGCACATCACGTCGGGGTTGGGGGTGAGGCCTTTGCGCACCATCTCCATGGTGTAGCGACCGACGGTCTCGAAATACTCATGCTGCAAATCCACGATGTCGAACTTGCAGCCGTATTTCTTGGCGATATAGGTCGTGATTTCGATATCTTCCTCCGACGGGCAGCTTGACAGGTCTTCCTTTCCTTCCATACCTATTTTAATATAGAAGATATGCGGGTCGTAGCCCTGCTCTTTCAGCAGCGGCACCACCACGGAGCTGTCGACGCCCCCCGAAACCAATGCAGCGATATTCATGGCTGCAAAAGTACGTTTTTTCCCGAAAAAACAATTAAAATGAGGCCTTTGAAAATTATTTTTTCGCCTGTGTAAAAGTTATAATTTTTTTCTCTAATTTTGCACCCGCTTTGAACGACCCCTAAAGGTATAACTAAAAAGCTGAAATACAATCAAATAACATAATACAAATCATCAAAAAACAACAAAACAACAAAATGAAAAGGAGATTTACAATCTTAACCGCAGCCTTCGCGCTGCTCGCGTTCCTCGCCATCCCGATGGGGATGAGGGGACAAACAAGCGTAACCTGGCCTGGAACAACTGCTCTTCCTGGTACGGCTACTGCTGTTGCGAACGACCAGAATGTTACCATTATGGTTTCGGCTACCAACACTTATTCGAATCCTATTCGTATCTATGCCAACACCACGGTTACGATTAATGCTTTGAACAACGCTAAGATTTTGAGTGTTGCTTATGAAGCTTCTTCTACGGGTAATTATGTCACAAATGCTCAGAATGCCACGGTTACGCCTAATGTCACTCCTACGGTTAGCGGCAAGATTGTGACTTGGACATACACCGAATCTGCAAATGTTACGGAATTTACTTTTACTCCGAGTGCTCAAACAAGAAGCAATGGTATTACGATATCTTACATTATACCAGGTGCTACTCCCACTTGTGCTACTCCTACCTTCAGCCCCGCCGCTGGCACCTACACCCAAGCCCAAAACGTGAGCATCAACTGCTCCACCGATGGTGCCACGATTTATTACACCATCGATGGTAACGATCCTACCACAAACAGCTCGGTTTATTCTGGAGCTATCAATGTTAGCACTAATACGACCATTAAGGCCATGGCCACTGCTACTGGTTACGACAACAGCGCTGTCGCCACTGCCGAATACGCTTTCATCACTTTGGAACATGCCGGCACCTTGGAAGATCCTTACTCTGTGGCTGATGCCCGCGCCGCCATTGATGCCAACGCTGGTACACAAGGCGTGTATGCCACGGGTATTGTCTCTGCGATTGTAACAGCTTATGATGCTGGATTCCACAATGTCACCTTCAACATGGTTGATGAAGCAGGTGATGAAGTCTTCCTGCAAGCCTACCGTTGCGGTGGCGATGAAGCTGCCAATGTTGCCGTTGGCGATGTTGCCGTGGTTTATGGTAATTTGACCTATCATTCTGCCAGTGGAACATACGAATTCGGTCAAGGATGCCAACTGGTTTCTCTGACCCATCCTGTCATTACCACTCCAGTTGTCACTGTCACTCCCAACACCATCGATGCACCTTTTGCTGGTGCTGACGGCACGCTTACATTAACATACGAAAACATCGAAGAATTCATCAGCTTCGATTACTATTTCTGCGATGCCAATGGCAACGAACTTGAAGATACTGATCCTGATTATCCTGGTGACTGGATTTATGCTGAAATCAATGATGAAAATGATGCTTACACACTCGATTACATCATCGACGCCAACCAAGGCGAAGCTCGCACGGCTTACATCAAGGTTTATACCTTTGATGATAATGAGGAAGAAGTTTATGCTATCGTCACTGTCAACCAAGAAGCATACGTGGCTCCCACATACGCTGAACTGCCCTTCTCATTTAACGGCGGTAAGGCTGACATCGAAGAGACTGATGGCCTTTCTCAAGAAGGTCTCGGCACCGACTATGCCAGCGCTCCCAAACTGAAATTCGACGGTGCTGGCGACTGGTTGCTGCTCCAATTCGACGAGCGTCCTGGCACACTTACTTTCGACATCAAGGGAAACAGCTTTAGCGGCGGCACTTTCAAAGTTCAAACTTCTGCTGACGGCGTGTCCTACTCCGATTTGGAAACTTATACTACATTTGGCAATAATGAAACTTTAGAGGAAATATTTGACAACTTGGATGAAAATGTCCGTTACATCAAGTGGATTTATACCAATAAAGTCAGTGGCAATGTCGGTTTGGGCAACATCGCTCTTGCTGAATACGTAGCTCCTGTTCTTGTGGCCTCCATTACTGTTAATCCCGATGTGGTTGAATTGGATGCCGAAGAACACGACGGCACTTTGGATCTCACCTACGAAAACCTGACTATTACCGAGATGTCCGATTTCGATATTCAGTTCTGCGATGCCAACGGTGATGAACTGAGCGAAGAACCTGACTGGATTGAGGTTCTGGTGGCCGGACAAGACCCTGAAATTGGTGAAGGCTATGTGGTTTCGTACTATATGGTGGAAAACGAAGGTACTGATGCCCGTACGGCATACTTCAAGGTTTACGCTATGGATGACGAAACCAACCTGGTCTATTCTAACCTCGTCACCATCAGCCAAGCCGCTCCTGTTGCCCCTGTCACAGGTGACAAGTACGTCAAAGTGACCTCTACAGCTGATCTTACCAGTGGTCAATACCTCATTGTTTATGCAGAAGGCTCTGTTGCTTTTGACGGTAGTTTGGAGACTTTGGATGCGGCTAGCAATACAATCGAAGTGACCATCAACGATGATGAAATTGGTATTACTAATATAACTACTGCTTCTGAATTTACTATAGATGTTACCGCAGGTACCATCATGAGTGCAAGCGGATACTATATCGGCCAAACTTCGGATGCAAACGGATTGGCTTCAAGCACTACAACTGCATATACAAACACAATTTCGTTCGACGAAGATGGTAATGCAAATATTGTTTCGGAAGGTGCTTATTTGCGCTACAATAGTGCCAGCAATCAAACACGCTTCCGTTACTATAAGAGCTCGTCATACACGAACCAAAAGGCCATCCAACTCTACAAGAAAGTTGGTGCTGAGCCTGCCACCGAGACCCACACCCTCACCATCAACGGCTACCAGAATGACGAAAACGAAGGTGGCTACGCCCTCATCGCTTCGCCCGTCAATGTGAATCCTGCCACTATTGGCATGACCACCGGCGACTTCGACCTCTACTACTTCGACGAGAGCCAAGAGCTGGAATGGCGCAACTATGAAGCCACTCCTTTCAACCTCGTTCCTGGTACGGGCTACCTCTATGCCAAGAAGTCCACTACCGAAGGTGAAACCTTCAGCTTTGAGCTTACCGGCACACCTTATAGCGGCAATGGAATGGTTGACTTGACTTACACAGAAAATGCTGAATTTGCTGGTTTCAATCTCATCGGCAACCCGTTCGGTACCAACGCTAACTTGGATCTGCCTTACTATAGATTGAACTCGGACGGCAGCGCACTGAACACCACAACGGAAAGTTCTGAAATCAATGTCATGGAAGGTGTGTTTGTCCAAGCTACTGCTGCAAACCAAAAAGCTAACTTCACTAAGGTTGGCGAGAGTGCCAAGAAGATTGGCCAACTCAATGTTAAGGTGACACGCAACCGTAGCGTCATCCTCGACAATGCCATCATCCGCTTCGACGAAGGCGCAACGCTCAGCAAGTTCCAACTTAACGCGAACAGCACCAAGCTTTATTTCACCGAAGGCAACCAAGACTTCGCCGTGGTGCGTAGCGCCAACGAAGGCGAGATGCCCGTCAATTTCAAGGCCGGTGAAAACGGTACTTATACCATCAGCATCAATGCTGAAAACGTGGATGTGAACTACCTCCACCTCATCGACAACATGACTGGTGCCGATGTCGACCTGCTGGCCACCCCGAGCTACAGCTTCGAGGCCCGTACAAACGACTATGAGAGCCGCTTCCGTCTGGTGTTCAGCGGCAATACCAATGTCGGCTCTTCGACAAGCTCAGAGACCTTCGCTTTCTTTAATGGCAATAGTTGGGTCATCAACAACGAAGGTGAAGCCACCTTGCAGGTCATCGACATGATGGGCCGCATGATCAGCAGCGAGCAAATCCAAGGCAGCTACAACAACAGCCTCAACCTGAGCGCTGGCGTGTACGTACTGCGTCTGAGCAATGGCAACACTGTGAAGACTCAGAAAGTTGTCGTCGACTGATAAGTTTCGCTTCGCGTTAAAACGAAGTGCATAATAAAACTGGTGTCGTGATTGTTTACGGCACCAGTTTTTTATTGCTTTCAAATCAGGAGGTCAATCTGACAAAGAATAGGGTTTGTCCTTCGGTTGTATGCCTCGATTGACATTGGGCTTATTGCCCATCTCAAAAATGAGTTCCCCACCTTGCATCAATTGTTCATGCGTAAGGTAAAGCTTCGTAATTTCCTGTCCGTTTAGCGTCACCTTTTGCACATAACGGTTCTCATCGCTGACTTCTGGTGCCTTGATCTCCAAGGTCTTGCCATTGCCCAAACGTACTTTCAGATAAGGCAGATAAGGAGCACCTAATACATATTGGTCGCTGCCCGGACAGACGGGATAGAAGCCCATCGCGGAGAAGATGTACCAGGCCGACATCTGGCCGCAGTCGTCGTTGCCGCAAAGGCCGTCGATGTTGTTCTTGTAGAAGCGGTTCATGATCTCGCGCAGCCAGTATTGGGTCTTGTAGGGTTGTGAGGTCCAGTTGTAGAGGTAGGCGATATGATGTGCGGGCTCGTTGCCGTGGTTATAGCAGCCCATCAAACCCTCCTCGGTGACGTCTTCTGTGTTTTCGAAGAACTCGGGAGGCAATTGCATGACAAACAAGGTGTCGAGGTTGTGGATGAATTGTGCGTCGCCGCCCATGGCCTCGATGAGTCCTTTCACATCCTGCGGCACATAGAACGAATACACCCAGGAGTTGCCCTCCACGAAGCCTTCGCCCTCAGTGTCGAAGAGGCTGAAGGGTGCTTTCCAAGTGCCATCGCTCATCTTGGGACGGGCAATGCCCAGTTCAGTGTCGAAGGTGTTACGCCAGTTGGTGGCGCGCTGTTTGTAGGTTTCGGCCAATTCGGTATTGCCCGCTTTGAGTGCGGCTTGATAAATGGCCCAATCGTCATAGGCATATTCCAAAGTGATGGAGACACAGCCGTTGTTCTTATCAAAGGGGACATAGCCGAGCTGTTGGTAGTCATCAAGGTTGACATAATACGGACAAGTAGAGCTGCGTTGCATGGCTTTCAGCATCGCTTTTTCATCTGGATTGCTTCGTCGTGCCTCCTCGCAATGACGGACTATGTCCTTGGCATAAGCATCCGAAAGTACCGACACAGCGTGGTAGCCGATCATGCACCAGTTGTCGTTACCCATGTGCGACCATACTGGTAGCAGTCCATGGACGCTCTGCTCGCTGTGTTTCAGCATGGATTGTACCATGTCGGCATTGCGTTGAGGTTGCAGCACATTGAAAAGCGGATGCAGGGCGCGGTAAGTGTCCCACAACGAGAACACGGTATAATTGGTGAAACCTTCGGCTTGGTGGATGTTGTGGTCGAGGCCGCGGTATTGTCCGTCCACATCCATGTAGATGGAGGGATTAATCATGGTGTGATACAGCGAAGTATATATCATCGCCTTTTGGTCTTCAGTGCCTTCGGCTTGCAGGATAGAGAGTTCTTTGTTCCATTTGGATTGCGTTTCGGCCAACAATTGCTCAAAGTTGCGACCGTCGGTCTCAGCATGAAGGTTGCGCAAGGCACCTTCGGTGCTGGTGGCAGAGAGGGCAACTTTCATCTCCAAGGCTTGAGGATTGTCGAAAGTGAAATAAGCCACAATCTTGCGCCCTGTCATCTCTGGGAAGTTGTGTTTGACATCGAACTTGCCCCAGCCGCCGTTGTATTTGGGTTTCTCAAGCTCGCGATAGCCGTAGTCCTTGATAGGTTGATTGAAACTGATGGCAAAGTAGGTATAGTTCGTTCTCGCCCAGCCATTGGTGATACGGTAGCCTGTCAGCAGGGTGTCGTTCTCCACGCGGAGGTTGGCCCAGAGGGTCTTGCCGTCGTAGTTGTAGATGCCGTGCTGCAAGTCAAGGATGATGCTGCCGTCTTGGCCTTCGGGATAGGTATAGCGATGGATGCCAGCGTGTTCCGTTGCTGTCAGTTGAGCTTTGATGCCATAATCCTGCAAAAACACCTCATAGTAACCCGGCACGGCTATTTCCGTGTCATGGCTGAAACGCGAGCGGTAGCCTATATCGGGATTGGTTTGTGTGCCAGGATTGAACTTGATTTCACCAGTGACGGGCATCACCAAAATATCGCCCAAGTCGGAGTGCCCCGTGCCGCTGAAATGGGTATGGCTGAAGCCCACGATGGTGCTGTCTTTATGTTGATAGCCAGCGCAATATTCATACACGCGAGGTTGGTAAACTCCATCAATGTTATGCGGCACGGTGTCGGTGTCGGGACTGAGTTGCACGATGCCGAAAGGTGCACAGGCACCTGGAAAAGTGTGCCCCATGCCATTAGTTCCGATGATGGGGTTGACGTATTGGATATAATCGGCAACGGGTTCTGGCTCGGTGGTCACGGCAGGTTTTTCGCTGCAACCGATTATCGTTAATCCTATGAAAACCAATAGATAGTGATGTATTTTCATTTGTTTGGTAGTTTTAAAGGGCAAAATTAGAATAAATAATGAAACCTCCGACAAGAAACGAATAATGGATTTTGACTACCTTTGCAGCCGATGAAAACCTATCTGCATATTGTCGTGTTATTATCGTTGATGGTGGTTGGCTGTGCCCGAACCGTTGATGATGGGGTTGAAGAGGTGGTGGCCACACCGTCTCTCCTGAAATTATCCGCCATTGATAGTTTGATGTGGTGGCGGGCGGATAGTGCTTTGGCGGTGATGATGGAGTTTGCGGGGAGTGAGGCTGCGGATAGCTTGGATGTGTTTGAGGGGCATTATTGCCAGGTGCTGATTGCGGAGTTGCTTTATAAGAATTACTATAAGCAGAGCAATAGGAAGAATCTGCTGAAGGCCGTTCATTATTTTGATTCGATTGTGGGGATGGATGGGTATGGAACGGACACACGCGGTGTGTCCGTACAAGAACGGGAGGCGTTTTTGGCGGCGCGGGCGCATTATATGAATGGTGTGGGACTGTATGAACGGGATAGCGTGGTGGCGGCTTGCGGGGAGTATCTGAAGGCGTTGGAGATTGTGGAGACGCATTTCCCGAATTTGGAGACGCAAGATGTTGCGTCTCTACAGGTTGGGCATCTGCCTCGGTTTATGGGGTTGACCTATGGTCGCCTTGCGGAATTGTTCTCTGGCCAGTTTATGCAGGAACCTGCCATCGTTTGCTGCAAGAAAGCACTCGCCTACGACAGGATTGAAATTAGTTCTCCGTTGAACCAATCCAGTTTGTTGATTCTTTTAGGGAAACAGTATGCCAAGCTGAACCAAAATGATAGCGCATCTTATTATTGCAACGAAGCTTTGCAAAGGCTACCCGATACAAACAATGCAGTTTACAGGGATTTGGTTTCGCAATTGGCATTAATCAATTATGACTCAAGCAAAGATGCAGAAGCGTCCATCATCCAGTTGAAACGCATGTTGGCGCAAACTTCCGATGAAAACGAAAAAATGGCTCGTATTTCAACCATAGGAAGTATATATAGTGATGACGGACAATATGATTCGGCGTTGGTTTATCTGGTACCTATGTTTGAGAACAAGGATAATGCTGTAAGGCAAAGGGTTGCCGCTTCTTATTTGCACGAGATTTACCAAAGCAAAGGCGATACGGTGAAGGCTGCACAATTTGCGGTTTATCTTACCGAGAATACCGTTTCGCAAGGGAAAAGTAATGCACAAGTCTCGCAGCTTAACGAACTATTTCAGCAGCATTTGCAGTGGGAGCAGGAGAAGGTTGAGGCTAAGAGACGGCAGATTGAACAGTTGGCAGCACGGCGACGCATGGTGCGGGGTGTGGTGACGGCTGTGGTGGTGTTGCTGGTTTTGGGGGGTGGATTGTGGTGGTGGATGGCCAAGCGGAAAAAGGAACATGAGGCGGAGGCACAGATCTTGAATGAGGAGAAGCAACAACTTCAGGCGCAGGTGGATGATGCGCTGCAACAACTACAGACGCAAGCGGACGATGCCTTGCAGCAGGCGCGGGCGATGCTACCGCAACGGGTGGCCGACCTTTACCGCGCTAAGGTGCCGAACCGCTTGGAGCGCATCATGGATGAGTTTGAGGCGGCCTATCCCGGAGCCATGGAGCGGGTGGCGGCTGCGTACCCAGAACTGAGCGAAACGGAGCAACAAATTGCGGTGCTCAATTTCCTACATTTTCGCGCAAAGGAAGAAGCCGATTTGCTTGGCCTGAGCGATAACACGGTGAATAAATACCGCTCCAACCTCAGAAAAAAGACCGAAAACGCCTCGTTTTCCTCGTTTTTGGACTAACAAAAACTTGTAATTCGTTATTGTATTTAGCTGATTATTAGCAAGTATTAAAAAGGAAAACTTGTACTTGGCCTTCAGGTTGATTTTTTCGTTGATTTTTGTTATAGTTTTGCAGGGTAAATCTAAAATCAATCAACAATTAAATCTAGTTATCATGAAAAAATTTGTTTTAATCGTTTTGGTTGCCCTGTTTTCAGTTCAATTGATGGCGCAACGTGTTCCCAGTGAAAAGAAAATGTCTATCTCGGCGGGTGTACTTCAAGGTGGCGGCGGTCTTGTAGGTGCCGACTTTGAGTACCTGTTCAGCAACCATTTCAGTGTTCAGGCTGGCGCGGGTTTGTTCAGTTGTGGTGCAGCCGTCAACTACCATTTCAAGCCCTTCATCAATAGTTCCATGCTTTCATTGACCTATTGGCACCAGGGTTTTGGCAACGCTCATACCCAATCTGTAGTTGGTCCGGTTTATACCTTCCGCGCACCAAAGGTGTTCCAATTCCAAATTGGAATGGGCTATAGGGTTAACAAAGGACCAGCGCTTAACCCCGACTACTCAAAAACCAATATTATGTTGCTTTACAGCATCGGTGTTTACTTCCCAATATAAAAATGAAGTTATTTTGCCCCGTTTTCAACAAAAACATAGGGACAAAACCACATGTTGGTTTTAGTTAATTTATTGAAAATCAATGATGAGTTGAAAAAATCATAGGGACAAAGACCAACAAGGGCTTGACAATACGATTTCCGAATGGTTTTTGCTCTACCTTTGTGGACAAATTGAATAAAACTAACTTAAAACTTTAATACAATGAAGAAATCCATCCTTTTTGCAGCCTTGTTGTGCTGCATCATGTCGGCCTCGGCACAACCTTTCAGGAAAGAATCCAATCAGAGATCATGGGAAGAGAGCCTGGAACTAATGGAGAAAATGAACGGTCGCGAAAACCTTTTCACTATGAAACTTGACAGCGTCACAGGGGAGGAGGTTAGAATCCTGTATGAATACGACGCCCGCCTCAACTGCACCAAAGAGATGCGTTATTATCCGACTAACACCTCATGGCATCTCGAACAATCTTTCGAAAATACCTACGACGAGCAAAATCGTTTGACTTCGATGACGCACTATGACGGAATACAGACAAACAAGACCGAATACACCTACAACGAACAGAGCCTGATAGTGGAAACCATCAATACTTACCTGTCGGGAAACACTTGGCAACCAAACACAAAACGCATCAATGAGTATGATGAAGCCGGGAACCTTACTTTGTTTATTGGATACAACTATTTTGACGGATGGATTGAATCGGCCAAAAGGGCCTACGAATACGAGAACGGCCTGCTCCAAACCGAGGTATATCATGACTTTGTTGAAGGCGAATGGCAACCCCATTACAAGACCGACTATTACTACAACGCCCAAGGATTTTGTACACAGGTGATTTCAAACATTTGGGAAGGCCAATGGTATCTTGTTTCCAAGACAGAGTATGCGTACAACGAGCAAGGCTTGTGCATTGAGATGACTTATTATAGCCGCACAAGCAATGATGAATGGAGTGGCGATGGCAGGTATGTGTTTGAATATGACACCGAAGGCTATCTTCTTTCCATGATTAGTTTTATCCAATCCATTGGCTCGCAGGAGTGGAATCAAGACTTAAAGACCGAGTATTCATACGATGACAACTACAACTGCACTGCTTACAGCCTGTATCACTACTTTGGAGATTGGAATTTTGAAGAAGGCTACGAAATGACCTACGACCCAACGGTAAGCATCGACCAAGCAGCAGGTATTAACAGGTTTTGGGACAACCTAATGGAGAATAGTAATCCAATTCTTGACAGAGTTGGTGTGGAGATTCCCGTTCACAACAAATTACTGCAACTCAAGATGTTGGAAGGAGAAGAAGAGATTGATTTGATAGATTTTCATTATTCCGAATACAACAGCGTCAATGAGTCGACGGAGAGCCAACTGACTGTTTGGCCCAATCCCGCAGCGGTAACGGTTCACATCGAAGGTTTCAAAGTTTCAGAAGTACAGGTTTATAATGCCGTGGGGCAATTGGTGAAGACTGTTCAAGGCAGCAATGAAATCAATATGAGTGGATTGTCGGAAGGGGTTTATTTGCTGCGGTTTGAGGATACGGAAGGGATAAAACACGCTGTACGAGTGGTGGTGAAGGGATAGGATTTTTCGCTATTTGAACTTATTTACTATCTGCTTACGACGGATTCCCCCGCAACTTTGCAGCACCCCTGCGGGGTTGTGGTTTATAAAACCAATAATAAAGTTTAGGATGTGTCGTTATTAGACAGGCGGGAATTTCTAACAAACAAAACCATAAGCAATTATCATGAGAAAACGCATTTATCTACTGGCATTGCTGCTGCTGTCTTGCACGGCTTTCGCGCAAACCAACCTCCCATTCACCTCACTAAAACCTTTCAACAAAGGCAATTTCAAAATTGATGCGAGTTATTCGCGCATGATGCAGAAAGTCCCATTTTCTGACTATCCCGACTTCCGTGTTGGCGTAGGCTATGGCATTACCAATTGGTGCGTGGTAGGGGTCTTTGGCAGTTTCGGCACCCATGAAAGTAGGATGAATATCGGGGGAGGATATAGTATTCACGGGACGGATACCATTTACGACCCTGTCGTTTTTAATGGAAAAATGATCGAACGTTACTATCATTATGGCATCGATGCAGAACTGCATCCTCTGACCCTTTTGTTGCCGAACTTTTATTTCGTCGATGTGTATTGTCGTGGCGAATTGGGCATGAGAACCGTAACGGAGCAGTATAAGCCTGATTACGATGGTCCTTCAGCCGAGCCTGTCCGCAACAGCTTTCTTTACGGTGGTAGCGTTGGCTTAGCCATCAATCCATCGAAGTATTTCGGTGTCTTTTATGAATTGGCATTTGACAACCTAAATAAGGAATACAAACCCAAAACAGATGAAATAAAGACCAAAGCCATCCACCGCTTCGGCCTCAACGTCCGCTTTGGCGGGCCGAAGAAATGGCAAAAACAGCAATAAATCCGAAACACCATCGTTAGTTCAACCACGATCATAACGACAAACCCATAACAAACCGCATTAATCATGAGAAAAATCATTTTCATGTTGGCTTTCATGCTGTCGTGCAGTATGGCCTTTGCACAAAGCAATCTGCCTTTCACTTCTTTAAAGCCACTAAACAAAGGCAATATTATACTTAACCTAGGCTATGAAAGAGATACATATAACGATGTTTCGAAGTTCTGCCTTAGTGCAGGATATGGCTTCACTGACTGGTGCGTAGCGGGGATATTTACCGAATACAGCACCAATACTTCCATGATTAGTATTGGTGGTGATGACCTCCACCCTTACCGAAACCATTTTGTTTATTACGGATTACACAATGAGTTGCACCCTATCCCACTATTACTGCCTGGGTTCTATTTCATTGATGTCTACAGTATTCTACGCGTTGGGATGCATCACCAGATATGCATATACGAAGAAGACAACTTAAGCCCTGAATATAATACACCTAGCATCAACAAGCCTTACATTGCAGGAGGAATTGGCTTGGCCATCAACCCTTCGAAGTATTTCGGATTCTTTTACGAAAGAACATTTTCAAGCCTAAAACCGAATACTTTTCATGAAAATGCCAACAACAAACTACGCCCATACAACCGTTTTGGCATCAACATCCGCTTTGGCGGACCGAAGAAATGGCAAAAACAGCAATAAAACCAAAACGCCAGCGTTAACCCAATACGATTATAAATGACAAAACTACAAACGAAAAAAACCATTTACCAACCATGAGAAAAAGCGTTTTCATTTTGGCTTTCATGCTGACATGCTGCATGGGCCTTGCACAACAACCAGAAACAAAGCAAGAATTCCCTTACATTCGCAACCAAATCAACGTGAACATTGGGAGAATCAAGGATACGCAAGGGATGATGAACCATGAGTTCTTTTTTGGCTATATGTCCTCGGAAGTGATGTATGGCATCAACGACTGGCTTGAAACAGGGGTGTTCTGCTCATGCCTCAGACTGAGGTCAGGCGAAATCAACAACAATCAGGGAAGGCTGTACTATCCTCTTGTCCTCAATTATGGCTTGGCTGCAAAAGCCCACCTTTTCCCTGCCATCATCAATCCTTCATTTTCGTGGGCGGATTTGTACGCTTCTGCCCAAATCGGCACCTTCGCCAACACCACAGGCGGAGACCCCGAAAGGAAGTTTTCCTGTTTCAAGGGCATTAGTTTGAGAGGAATGCTGGGTGCAGGTGTCAATTTCAGCCGTCATTTCGGCCTTTTCTATGAATTTGGTTATTGCACCTATGAGCGCTTCAACCATCGCATTGGTATCAATGTCCGCTTTGGCGGGCCGAAGAAATGGCAACGGTAATCTTTTGTAAGGCTGTCACATCGTCCTTCGACAAGCTCAGGAACCATGGCAGGCGCGGGAAAAACAATTTCAAGCGGCTGCCGTGGTACGACAGCCCTACAACCGTGGTACGACAGCCCTACAGACAATAAATTCAACGTTTTAATATGAAAAATTCATTCATTCTTTTCCTTTTTGTCGCACTCGCCTTCAGCAGTTGCCGCAAACAGGTCAGCGACTACGAACGCCCCAGTTTTGACCCGCAACCCACTTTGAACGCCGTGCTTCAGGAAGACCAACCCGTGTGGGCGCTGGTCACTTTTGCACAATGTCTTGACTCGGTGCACCCCTCTCCTTGCACCAATGCTGAGGTGCTGCTTTATGTGGACGGACAGTTTGCCGAACAACTGCTACACGAAGGCGATGGGCTTTATGTCGGCGAAACCGCCGCCGAGGCCTTGCACGAATATGCCTGCAAGGTCATCATCCCTGGCTTCGACACGCTCTTTGCTCGAACTGAGATGCCCGAGAAACCCGTGGTGACTGGTGTGGAGATCATGGATAATGCCACCGTTGACGACGAAGGCCGTCCTTGTCCTGCCATTTTGGTCACTTTCAGAACTGACCCCTACCAAAACTTATATTACAAATCCAACATTTACGCTAGTTTTAGAAACGATTTTTATGATGCTGAGACCCATGCACACCTTGGCTACTCCACGGCACAAGGCAACATGAGTTCGTCCATCAATACAGATGACCCTGTACTACTCAACGAAGGTTCTGATGCCCTGCTGTTCAGCAACGAAATCATCAACGACACCACTTATACCCTCAAAGTGAATGCTTATTTCAGCACTTTGGGCTGGAGTAGCCAACACTATGGTGGAATAAAAGAGACAACGGGCGAAGTGGTGGTCAGGATGCACGGCCTCTCGGAATCGGCTTATCATTACATGAAAAGCCAAAACGCCTTCGAGGAGCCTGATGCTTACTCCAATCTTTTCCTTGGTGTCATAAGCCCCGTTAACCTTTACAGCAATGTGGAAAACGGTCGTGGTGTGTTTGCCGCCATCGCCCCCATGACCTGCGACACCATTTTCATCAACCAAGTAAACTGACGTGCCATGAAAAGAATGTTTTTGATGATATGCCTCATGGCTTCTTTCTTTGCCCAAGCCCAACAAACACATATCTCTGGTTTCGTCAGCGACGCCAACGACGGCGAACGCATCATCGGGGCCAATGTCTTTCTGCAAGACCTCTCGAAGGGCGTGGCCACCGACCAAAAGGGTTATTTCAACCTTGCCGTAGAACTGCCTGCCACACTTTGCATTTCTTGCATAGGCTACGAAGAAAAGTGCATCAAGGTGGACCGTACCGATGAGCCACTGCAAATCCATTTGAAACCTTTGACAGAAACCCTTCAGTCCGTCGAGGTCAGTGCCTCTCGAATTGAGCGAAGAACAAGCTTCAACACCTTGACCCTCAATGCCAAGAGTATTGACCAACTGCCCACCCTTGGCAGTCGCCCCGACATCATCAAGGCGGCGCAACAACTGCCTGGCATCGAAGCGGCCACTGAAGCCTCCAGCCTGATGATCGTGCGTGGCGGCAACCCTGGAGAGAACCTTTACATGCTCGACAATGTGCCGCTTATCTATGTCAACCACCTTGGCGGTTTCATGTCGGTGTTCAACTCCGAGATGATCAACACTATGGACATCTACAAAGGTGGTTTTCCAGCACGCTATGGCGGCAAACTGTCTTCCATCGTCGACCTCACTGCCAAGAAAGGCGACCCGACCAAACTGAAAGGCTCGCTCAGCGCAGGCCTCACCGACTTGGCCTTTGCCGTGGAAGGTCCTGGCGGGCTGAAGAACTCCAGCTTTATCATCACAGGCCGCAAAACCCTCACGGAAGCACTCCTTTACATTGCCAGCCAAATCAGCAAAGAGCAGGGCGGACAAGACTACAACATTGCCTACGGCTTCCACGACATCAACGCCAAATACACCTGGGCACCTGATGCCAAAAACAGCTTTGCCTTTAATATCTATGAAGGCGATGACTACATGCGCATCTGGAAGAACAAGAGGGAGAACGGCGACATCGAACGCAACAGCATCGGCAACATTTGGGGCAACCTGCTCGTCTCGGGACAATGGAATAGCGCGGTCAGTTCAAGGTTGTTTATGGCCAATACCTTGTCGTTCACGCAATACCGCCTGAAGAACAACATGAAGGCCTACCTTAGAAACGCCGTTGACACGACGGATTTCTTTGTCAAGACCTCTTCGCGTGTCAGTGATGTCTCGCTCCGCTCCGATTGGAAACTCTTTGTCAGCAATGCCTACACCTTGGAATACGGCCTGCAAAGTTCCTATCTCAACTATCGCCCCAACCACTTCACCAGCAGTTTCTCAGATACCAATTTGCCCGACATTTCAAGCGTGTTTGACAACTCGCTTTATCTGGACAATAAGCTGAAATTCGGCGCGTGGTTCAATGGTTCTATTGGTTTGAGAGCGAATAGCTTCGTGAATAAGGGTTATCATCACATCGCTTGGGAGCCAAGGTTGAACCTCAACTTTACCATTGGAGGAAGCACCATCAACCTGACCGCCATGCGTGTCACGCAAAACGCCCACCTGATGATGACACCAGGCTCCATCATGAACAACGAGGTGTGGATTCCCGCCGATGCGCGCATCAAGCCTGCCACATCTGACCAGGCCTCGGTAGGCTGGCAGCGAGGTTTCTGGCAAGACCATGTCAACGTGGAAATCGATGCCTATTACAAGCTGCTTCGTGACTTGGCCACCTACCGTGAAGGCTACAGCACCCTCCTCGGCGATTCCGATTGGCGCAACAAAGTGGAAACGGGCGGTAAGGGCAAATCATTCGGCATTGAGATGATGACACGCTTCAACTTCAACCGTTTGGATGGCTATGTGGGCTATACTTGGTCGCACACCACGCGACAATTCGACCACATCAACAACGGTAAGGAATATGTGTTTGAATACGACCGTCCAAACTCCATCAACATCAATGTGAACTATCAACTGACGGAGCGTTGGTCGCTGAGTGCCTTGTGGACCTATCAGACGGGATTGCCTTACACACCCGTCATCGGGGTGCAGAACACACCTGTCATCACGCCTGAAGGCGATGTGCATTTTGAGCAAACCAACATCTACGGCGAGCGCAATAGTGCCAGGATGCGCGACTACCATCGCCTCGACTTGGCCGCAAAGTTCAAGACGAAGACCGAGAAAGGCCGCAAAGCCGAATGGACCTTCTCCATCTACAATGTCTATTGCCGACAGAATCCGTACTATTACTACTACGGCGACAAGAAAGGCGACCCGTTGTATTGGAACCAGTTCCCTGATGAGCCACAAACGCTTTGGCAGCGGACTTTCTTCCCGATTATTCCGTCATTTTCTTATAAGGTGTGGTTTTGACGATGAAGTTGGGAGTTAGGAATTGCTCGGTTGTTCGGTTTCGGGATGTGTGCTAACGAACAAAGACATCGAGACCCGGGCTTCCTTATCGGCGACAAGGGGAAGCTGGGAAGGTCTGTGGCTTTTTTCGTAATTTGGCATTTTGTCCAATAATCTTACAATTATGAAGGTCGAAGTATTCCATTTTCTCAGAATTTTACAAACAAGGAACCATATAAAGAGGAATATAAAGATAGTTACCGTCTTTTTCAAGATCGCTAGTGTGTACAATGTAGGCTTGTGCTAAATGGGAAGCGTATTGGTCATAAATCTTTCTTTTCATCACGAAATCAAGCTTTGAATTGTCAAAAATTTACACGAAATCAAGGGCAAAAACAGAATAGAATTCAATTCAAATTAATTTTGTAGTTTTGCCAATTATTTCACATCGATGGCCATTCCAAGAGAGACAGTGGAGCAAATCCTGCAAGCCGCTCACATTGAGGAGGTTGTAGGCGAGTTCGTCACGCTGAAAAAGCGTGGTTCGAACCTATGGGGCAATTGCCCTTTCCATAATGAGAAAACACCATCGTTCAGTGTCAATCCAGCGCGCAATATCTTCAAATGTTTCGGCTGTGGCAAGGCGGGCGACTCGGCCAAATTCCTCATGGAACATGAGCATTTCACCTATCCCGAGGCCTTGCGTTACTTGGCGAAGAAGTACAACATCAAAATCGAGGAGAAGCAACAGACTGCTGAGGAAATCATGCAGCAGAGCATCCGCGAAAAGATGTTCAATATCAACGAGTTCGCCGACAAGTATTTCGTTGATACATTGTGGAATACAGATGAAGGTAAGTCCATTGGCCTCGAGTATTTCCGCGAACGTGGTTATTTTGATCCTATCATCCAGAAATTCCATCTCGGTTATAATCCAGCCAAATGGGACGCCTTTACCGAACATGCCAAGAAAAACGGCTATTCTGACGAGTTGTTGGAGCAAATCGGTCTGTCCATCAAAGGACAGAATGGCCTCTACGACCGCTACCACGGTCGTGTGATGTTTCCTATCCATAGCCTCACTGGGCGCGTCATCGGTTTCGGTGGACGTATCCTTACCAACGACAAGAAAAGCCCAAAATACCAGAACTCACCCGAGTCAGAGATCTACGACAAGAAGCAGACGCTTTACGGTATCTATTTCGCCAAAAACGCCATTGCTCGTCAAGATGAGTGCATCCTCGTGGAAGGTTATTTCGATGTGTTGCGCATGCATCAGATCGGCATTGAGAATGTGGTGGCCAGCAGCGGCACCTCGCTCACTATGGAGCAGATACGCCTTGTGAAGCGCTACACGAAGAACATCACCATGCTCTACGACGGCGATGCGGCAGGTGTCCATGCGGCCTTGCGCGGCACCGACATGATTCTTTCCGAGGGCATGAACGTGCGCGTGGTGGTGCTTCCTCCCGAACACGACCCCGACACTTTCGGCAAGGAGTTTTCCACGGAATATGTCAGCAACTACCTGAAAGAGAATGCCAAAGACTTCATCCGATTCAAGACCGAGCTGTTGCTGAAAGACGCTGAGAACGACCCCATCAAGCGGGGACAAGTCATCCGCGATATCGTGGAGACCATTTCCGTCATCCCCGACAGCATCTTCCGCATCACCTATGTGAAGGAATGCAGCCGACTCTTGGACATGCCCGAGCAGACGCTCACCAACGAGCTGAACAAGATACTGCGTTCCAAACTGAAAAAGACTTTAGGCATCGAGGATAATGTGGTTCCCGAGACGGAAACCACGACAGTGCCTAAGCAGGAGGAAACGGTTGAAGAGCAATTGCCAGCAGGATATTATCAAGAGCGTGAGTTGGTGAAGCTGTTGCTCATGTACGGTAAAAACATGATTTCTGACGAACGATTGGATGAAAATGGTCAAACAGTTTACGAACAAGTATCTGTGGCTCAGATGATTGTAGATGATTTGAAAATGGACGGTTTCCTCTTTACCAATGTGGTCAATAAGAAGATTTTCGACATTTTCGACCAAGCCATTGATGCTGGTTATATCCCTGATGACCAATATTTTGTCTCCCATGAGGACGAGACCATCGCTTTGTTGGCTGCAGACCTGCTCTCTTCACCTTACAAACTCGACCAATGGGAAAAATACGGCATCTTTGTCAAACAGGAGGAAGATGTGTTGCGATCTACGGTGTTGTCCTCGCTTTATCGTTATAAGGACCTCATCATCGAAGAACGCCGCAAGGCCATCGAAGAGGAGCTGAAAAACGCTACCGATGCCGCCGACCAGCTCATCTTGCTGAAACAGAAGAAAGACCTCGACGACATCCGCAGGCAGATTAATAAGGAGTTAGGGATAGTGATAGCGAAATAGTATCTAAAAAAACACTATTTTTGCGGCCAAAATCAAAGCATTATGTTTAACAGGCGTAAAAAGTGGCGTGTGCCGGCCGGACAGGAACCGACAGCATTGGACAAAAAGGTGATGGCGATGGAGGCCAAAGGCGCGATGGTGCCCAAACGCAGCCTCATCCGCACTCCCGAGGAGATTGAAGGTATCAAAAAGAGTGGTGTCATCAACACGGCCATCCTCGACCTTGTGGGCGAGAAGATCCACGCAGGAATGAGCACCTTGGAAATCAATGATTTGGTGCATAACTACACCATTGAACATGGTGCTATCCCAGCTACTTTAGGCTATGAAGGCTTCCCAAAAAGCGTGTGCGTCTCCATTAATGAGGTAGTCTGTCACGGCATTCCCTCTGCTAAGGAAATCCTCAAGGAAGGTGACATCGTTAACGTGGACTGTACCACCATTTTGAACGGTTATTATGCCGATGCTTCGCGTATGTACGTCATCGGACAGACCACGGCACGTAAGCAGAAATTGGTTGACGTCGCTAAAGAATGCCTTTATATCGGTATGGAAGCCGCCAAGCCTTTTGGCTTTGTCGGCGACATCGGCAACGCCATCCAGCAACACGCCCACAAGAACGGTTTCAGCGTGGTGCGTGACCTCTGTGGACACGGTGTGGGTCTCAAGTTCCACGACGACCCTGAGGTGCTGCACTATGGAAAGAAAGGCACAGGCATGCTTCTTGTCCCTGGCATGGTGTTCACCATTGAGCCAATGATCAACATGGGCACATGGAAAGTCTTCGTCGATAGCGCCGATGGCTGGACCGTCATCACCGAGGACGAGCTGCCTTCCGCCCAATGGGAGCACACCTTCCTTATGACTGAGACGGGGCTGGAGATTTTGACGCATTAAGCGTTTTTTTCGCGTTATCGCCTCCCTCAGCGGATTCCCCCTCATAAAAAGCATGAATGACCACTGTTTTTTGGTCTTTCAAAGCCTTTTGGCAAGGTGTAGGCATACTCAAACAGCTTGTTTGACTATGCCAGCAGTATGCCTAGAGCGAGAGAAGAGCGAAGGAAGAGCGAGGCAATCCCGTTCCAGAGGAGGATTGCAAATCTGTCAGGAATATGTCTCCCCGCTATAAGATATACCTTATTTTACGGGGAGATATGGGTGTCGTAGGAAAATGATATGGGTGTCGTGGAAAAAAGATATGGGTGTCTATTCCTTCACCACCTTATCCGTAAAGCTCTTCCCGTCTTCCAGCGTCACCTTCATGAGATACTGCCCTGGGGCGAGACCCTGCATATCTACGCTTTCCAATCCTTGGCTTTGCGAGCGCACCAAACGGCCTTGCAGGTCGTAGAGCTCGACTTGCTTGGGCTGCACATCGGGCGAGTATTGCAGATGCAGCTGGTCTTGGGTGGGGTTGGGGTAAGCCAAATAGAAGGTCATTAATTCTTCTGCCCCTGCTCCTTTAAAATAGGCGATAAGCTGCGTGTCTTCATCAAGAACAAAATGAAATGGATTATTTGTAGAAACCATCTCTCCTTTGGCTTCCCAATAGAAAAACTCAAAGCCATCATTCGGTAAAGCCAACACTTCGACCAACATATCTTCGCACGTGGCCTCTTTCAAAATGCTTACTGCCCCTGCTGTTTCATTGGAGGATAACAGTGTTAGTGTGTTGGTTACACCCTCAAACATATTTATGAATTCGCTCCATCCCTCAGCATTTCGATAAGCATCCAAGGAACCGCAAGGGACACGTACCGGTATCTCTTTTGGCACATTCTCAAATGCTGTGTGGACTTCTGTTTCAACAAAAGTAGGAGGAATTATTGCCTTGATTGTCATTGCCTGAAGCGAGCTGACATTTTTAAATGCCCAATCATGGATTTCTTGTAAGGATTCTCCCAACGAAATACAGGAAAAACTACAATTATTGAAAGTTTTCCGTTCTATTCTCTGAACGGTATCAGGTATCTCAAGATAACCTGATAGACCAGAACAATTCTCGAAAGCCGCCCATCCTATCTCGATTACCCCATCGGGAATAACCAAGTCGCCAGAAAGTCTGCCACAATCCTTGAACGCACATCTGCCTATCGAAATTAGTTTTGAAGAAAGCATAAGGGAACCGTCAAAGCCCGAACAAGCCTCAAAAGCGCAATCACTGACAGTGGTTACCGAATTTGGAATGGTCAAATTCCCTGTAAAGCCAGAACAATAGGCAAAAGCAAAGCCTCCTATAAACTGCACGGATTCGCCAATGACAAGCTCTCCGTCAAACCCCGTGCATGATTCAAAAGCCATATCATCAATCAAAGACACGGCATCAGGTATGACAAGATTGCCGTAAAATCCTTCGCACGCACAAAAAGCTGCTGTTTTTATTACTGTAACACGTTCGGGAATAACGAGATTGCAAGTAAACCCGCAGTTGCGAAAGACATTAGTGTTTATAACGGAAATGTTTTCTGATATGACGAGACTGCCGTCAAGGCCTGAACAATCATAAAAAGCGTTAGTCTCAATCTCCGTCACGGAATTAGGGATAATGAGGTCGCCACAAATTCCTGAGCATTTTTCAAAGCACTGACGGCCTATGGTTTCAATCCTCTGTCCCAAAGCGAGGCTTGTTAGACCTTTGCAGTTATAAAATGCGAATTGTCGAATAGCTGTCACATCATAAGAAACACCTTCATGAGTCACCGTCTCAGGAATGACAAGTTCGCCCTGTGCCTCTGTACCGTCAATGTGCCCGTCGAGGCTCACGCACGGCGGATCAGTGCCGATGATGGAATACAGCAGATTCCCCGATTGGAAATCGTGGGCCAATGCTTGCAAAGCAAAGCTGACCGATATTATTATGGAAAGGATATATCTTTTCATTTTTGGTAATTATTGATAATCACGTTGTTTCATTTTTGTAGAAAAATAAACTAATCTGCAAAATTATCATCTACTTGTTTCCCCTAAGCTATTCCTTCACCACCTTGTCCGTAAAGCTCTTCCCGTCTTCCAGCGTCACCTTCATGAGATACTGCCCAGGGGCGAGGCCTTGCATATTCAGGCTTTCCAAGCCTTGGCTTTGCGAGCGCACGAGGCGGCCTTGCAGGTCGTAGAGCTCGACTTGCTTGGGCTGCACGTCGGGCGAGTATTGCAGGCGGAGCCGGTCTTGGGTGGGGTTGGGGTAATAGGCATAGGGACGAATGTCAATATTGCCCTCCTGAATGGTACTCAGTCCTTCGTCGGTGAGGAAGAAATGGAAGATTCCAGAGCCGGCTTGCATGAGATTGGCGGCATAGCCTACAATATAGATACCAGTTTCGTTTCCTTCGTTGTCGTTGAGCATGCCAGAAAACATGCCAATATAAGGGTCGTATTTGTACGATTGTTCATAGCAAAACCGTCTCCAGATCACATTCAAATCCCGGTCCAACTTCACCACGCTCATGGTTGGATTATTGTTCGGCATGGGTTCTCTAAACACCAAGTAAAGGTTACCATCGGATGTTTTTTGGAAGCACATGATGTTTACACCAGTCGAAGGTCCAGGCTGGTCGTTGAAATACTTCAAAGCCTTGCGTTGCATGGTGCGCAGTTCGTAACGCGCCACTGCGGCACCGCATTCATGAAAGTCATGTACCCATGCAGAATCATAATTATAAGGAGCAGCAACTACAATATCCTCTCCATCGGGAATTACAAAGGTTGAATTGAAATTGTCAGAGCCAAATGAGAATGATGACATCACTTCTGCATAATAAGGATCAGCATAAAACTTGTAATACAACTGCTTGTTGATAACATATGAATTTTTCATTTGGAATGTGGAGTCAAGAAGATAAATGAAAAGATTCTGTTCATCGCTATTCTTCCATTGGTAATATTGCTTCGATGCCGATTCAAACTCGTCCATCGTTATCAGGAAATTCTGGTTTTGGGGCAGCACAGCGGTGTGTTTTATTGTCCCGTCAAGGCCAACACGCGCTATGTGGCACACGAAACTCCCATCCGAACTTTGTGTGTAGTATTTTATGATTAAATCGTTTCGGCTGTCAATCATATAACTATTGAAATGATCGAAGGCTATTGTGTCGCATAGGTGTATCACCAAGTCCTCGGCAGGGTCGATATTAAGGTCGTCGTCGGGAAAGTGGGAGATGCGCAATGCGGTACCCCCATAGCCGTCAGGCTCGATGTTGACGCGTAGATTGCCAGTTCCACTCGGGTCTTTGGCAAACAGGTAATAAGGCAGAAGACTGTCGGCTACAAACAACGAGTCGGTATATTGAAGTCCGTCAAACGATGCCTTATAGAATATGTTACCTTCTACAATGGGGTTGTTACCGTTTGACGTGCCAACCAAGACGTTGGAGACGATGTTGCCGTCGCTTTGTTGAAAGGCATTCTCAATATTAAAGATGCTATAACCCGGATGATAGGGCGGGATGAAGCCCATGTTGACTTCTTGGGCTTGGGCAAAGATTGCAGCGAATGCAAATGTGATTAATAGAAGAAGTTTTTTCATGATGGTATGAGTTTAAAAGCGAATGCAAGTCTACGCGAAAGGAATACATCAGGCAAGAAAAACCATGTTCGGTTTTGTTCGGGTTTTTGGCTAATATCTTGTTATTCAAGATAATGAACCGCCATTTGCAAAGGCAAGTAAAGCGACTGAAATCGTATTCTTACAACCTAATATCTTTCTCAATTTGCTGTTGCGCTCGTTAACAGTGTTGTAGGCGCGTTGCATTAGGGCTGAAATGTCGGCATCGGTTAGACCAAGCAAATGGAGACAGCAATAATCAAGATCACTATTGGTGATTTCGGGATGGGCCTGGACAAGGCGAACAATAAAATGGTCAAAGTGTTGGTTCGTTGCTTCGCGCAAGGCGACAAGTTGTTCCTTGCTTAATGCATAGTCTTTATATAGCGTATAATTCATCTGCGATTTGAACTGCCCTTCATGTACCCGATTCATGATGAGGCGGCAAATGGGCTCTTCCATGAACGTAGCAGCCTGTGATTCAGCCTTTGTAATTGAGCTCTTGCCGTGTTGCTTGATTTGATCTTGCAGCTCCCGCAAAGTCTCGTTGCTTTTCTTTAAGCGACTCGAGAGTGCTTTCTTTTCTATATTATGAGCGTGTTTTTCTTCATCGATTCGGAGTTTAAGTTGCTGCTTGTGGCGTTTGCTGTTGTGATATAGAGAAAGAACTATCAGTATCACAAATGATAATCCTGCAACAACCGCTATTGACTGGTTGCGATGTCGCCGCATCTCTTCCTGATGGTGCCGTTCCTGTTGGGCTTGCCCGAAAACTTTGTATAGTTCGGTCAGCTGTGACTTTATTTCGCTTTTGTTTTCCTCTTGATTGGCAAAAGGCACTAGGAAATCCGTGTAAGCATGAACCTCAATACCTTTCGCCTTGCCGATTTCCACCAACCACTCAGCGGCTTGCCTTTTTAAGCCTACAACGGAGGTCGTTTGGAAAACCTTATTCAGGTAAACCCATGCGGAATCATACTTTTGTTCATGATAGAAGGTTTCGCCTATGTTCAGATAACGGGCTTGGCTTTCCCTCTCGCTTTCGGAGTTCAAAAGTAATTGGTGCAACTTTCCAACTACTGTATCAGCTTGACAAATCCCTTTCTTGTATTCCAAACAGATTAAATGTGCGGCTATATCCCTATAAATCAAAAGTGTTGTGTCGTCTAGGGCGACCATAGCTTTTCGGTAATAAAATGTCGCGCTATCTGATAGTTCCATCATATCGTATTGAGAACCAATTTCATTTAGTATTCGTGCAATATTCCATGATGGGATGGCCACCTTCTTAAAATAAGTCAAGGAATTCTTAGCAAAAAAGATGGTTTGCTCATGGAGATATAGGTCAGAGAACAAGCCCGTCAATCTAGTGTATGTATAAGCCATAAATTGAGCTTTGCTCCCCGCTAGTTCCTTTTCCTCGTAATAGCTTTCCATGATCTCCAATGCTTTCATGTATTCTTGGCAGGCCTCCACTACACTATCGTTTTCGTAATAGCCCACACCATTAATATAATGGGCGCGGGCATCAAGGAAGGCTATGGTAGAGACGTTGCGCGCAACGTTTTTACAAAGACACAAAGAATCAAAATAATTCACGGCCTGCAACAATTCCATGCGGTTGGTCTGGGGATAATCGTTTTTATACAGCAATTCGGCCAACAACAAGTTGGCGTAGTGCTTGTCATAGGGGGTAGAGATGTTGCTCATGCCGTCACTACAGGTGTCGAAATAGGGCAACAAACAAACCAATGCGCTGTCGGGCTGTCGCCACATCAGGCTGTCGATGGCAGATAATTCTTTGGTCGGCGTATTGTTGTGGGACGGCCCTTCGACAGGCTCAGGGACCTTAGCCCTTTGAGTGCAGGCGGCGAGGGCAAACAGAAACAATCCTATGACGAAAAGCTTTGCTTTCATGCCTGCAAAGATAGGAAAATACTAATCAGAACTGGAAATAGATGAACGACTGCAAGTCGGCGGTGATGAATTGGTAAATCACGAACACGATGAGGGCGCACACCACTATCATCAGCGGTAAGGGCATCTTAGCGAACCAAATGCGATAACGACGCTTGAAATTCTCCGGCAACCAGTGAATAATCAAGCCTATCAAAATGAGGATGAACACATTTTGATAGTGGACAATAATGGTCGGGACCTTACTCCAATCCCAATGGCCACCCATCTGGTTAACCATGTTTTTGGCGGTATTCCATGCGGTTTCATTAGCCTCGGCAGGATCGAGGTTGGAGCCGCTACGGAAGAACAATCGCGTGAAGGTAATGAAAGTAAAGGTCTGGAAGATAGCCCAAGCATCCTGTAGCCACTGCCATGCCTTTTTACCGCCAAACAGATTGTAGAGCATCCGTATCATGTTCCCAATAAAAATAATCATGCACCACACAAACAGCACATTGAAAACCGGCATTGGCACGAAAACGCACAACATGCGCAACACGAAGGTGACCTCCAAAATAAACAAGGTACGACTATAAACGCTCCAGTCTTTCCAAAACCTGTAGAATATCAGACCTATTCCGTTCAAGCCGCCCCAAATCATGAAGTTCCACGAGGCACCATGCCACAAACCACCTAAGAGCATGGTATCCATGCGGTTGATGTCAGAGGTGATTTTGATCCGTTTTTCGGGAATGAATATGGCTACCAAAGCCAAAATCAAGGCCACGACACCCACACCTATACCTACCCACATACTATCTGATAGGAACACGGCAATGGCAGAAATCACGATGATGATGCAGAATGAACCGAAAGTGGCCTTGCGGTTGCCGCCTAGCGGAATGTAGAGATAGTCTTTCAGCCAACGTGAGAGCGACATGTGCCAGCGATTCCAAAACTCGCCCGGATTCTTGGCTTTGTAGGGCGAATTAAAGTTTTTGGGCAGATAGAAGCCCATCAACATGGCCACACCTATGGCAATGTCGGTGTAGCCCGAGAAGTCGGCATAGACTTGCAGCGAATAGCCAAACAAAGCCATCAGGTTTTCAAAGCCCGTGTATAGCAAAGGTTGTTCAAACACGCGGTCGATGAAGTTGACGGCGATATAGTCGCTGAGCACGATTTTCTTCACCAAGCCATTCATGATCCAGAACACAGCCATACCAAACTGCTTGCGACTGAGAAAGTATTTCTTGTGCAGTTGAGGAATGAACTCGTTGGCCCTTACGATAGGACCCGCTACCAACTGCGGGAAGAAACTGACATAGAAACCGAAATCGAAGACATTCCGCACGGGCTCAATGCGCTTGCGGTACACATCCATGATGTAGCTGATGGCCTGGAAGGTATAGAACGAGATACCTACTGGCAGCAGGATGGTATCCACACTGAAACGGTTGTCGCCCGCGATTTGGTTGCCTATCCATGAGAAGACATCGAACACACGGAACTCAAAACCTGTCAGGTTGTTGAGCACATCGGTAAGGAAATAGGCGTATTTGAAGTAGCATAGCGTCGCAAGGTTGACAATCACGCTGATGGCCAACACAAAATTCCGGCTACCTTCTCGTTTTCGCGTATGCATCCATTTGCCCGCGAAGAAATTATATAAAGTAGTGAAAATCAGTATTAAAACAAAGAGTCCACTGGTCTTGTAATAGAAGAACAAGCTCACAAAAAACAAGAACGTGTTGCGCAACAGACACTTGTTCCTGAACAAGCAGAAGAAGGCGAACACAATGGCAAAGAACGCCCAGAAATAAAACTGGGTGAACAGCAAAGGATGAGCCTTGTCGAATGAAAAGACTCGGGTTAGGAAATCTAATGCTATGTCCGTGTTCTGTGTCATTGGGTTATCGTTTCGCGTTCAATTGGATATGTTCAATATATCTGGTAATCAAAGCATTGTAAAGCAGGTCACCTAAGAGTCTGTAACCCTCGTTGGTGAAATGCACCTTGTCTTTCTTGGCCAATCCGGCTTCTTCCCAGTCCTGCATCGATTTCAGACCGCCCATAATGTCGAATTGGTTCCAAACGGCTGCATTGTATTTCTTGCCCAACTCCATAAAGGCCTCTTCCACTATCTCCCCATTGAGGTTGACCTCATAGCGGTTTTTCTTTTTCGTCTTCTCCCGTTTGTAGCTGTCGTTGTTGGTCAAAAAGAGCAAGGCACAATCGGGATTGACGCGCTGGATGACCTTGATGAGTTCATTATACTGTCTCTTAAAGGTGTTTTTCTCAAAGTCCTTTTCCGCTGCGTCGTTGATACCGATGCCAAAAATGATAAGGTCGGGACGGATGAGTTCAAGGTCGCGTTCAAAGTCGTCGCAACGAAGGTATGACGACACTCTTGCCCCATTGACCCCTACCCCATGTACGCTGATGCCTGGCATGTCGTTTTCAAGCAAAATGCCCGTCAAAGTGAATTCCCCAGGAACAGAGTCAAACTTGATGCAAATGGAGTCCGTGAAATTGGGCAGCGAGAAGGTATAAGTTGACTTCCATTCGTCGTATTGCCCATGGAGAATGGTGTCGTTATAACTGATCACGGGGGTCACATTTTCGGTCTCGGAGAACCCGATGATTGTCACCTTGTTGAAGTCATAGTCAGGGGGAAAGTCGGAAGGGTATCTCTCTTTTGTCAAGATTCTCACCGTTGCGGTGGAGTCGTTGGTGGTGATGGCCGCGCCAGCCAGTCCCATGCGTTTGTCGGTCTCCCTTCTGACAGCATTACGGCAATAGGTCCAATTCCCCGTCGAGCGGACTATATAATGGGAAGGATTGTTGGTGCCACCTGTTGAGAAGGGAAAGATAAAATATTGTCCTCCAATCAAATCTGGGCTGATATTCAATAGGTTGTCACGGAATTGTTGGGTGAAAACGCCAGCTTGTACATGGGAGCCGCCTATGTGCATGACACTGACATTGCCTTCGCCGAAGAAAACCACGGAATCCATTTTCTGGAAGAAGCGTTCCATTGCCAGACTATCGCCGGGATAGATGATTTTGTTGTGGTCAAGATGGGCAAAAGGAAGGTCGGGCACGGACTTCACCAAAGGCAAAGTCTGCGCCACAAGCAGCCTCATCGTCAGCAGCAATCCTATGAAAATCAGCCACCTTTTCATTATTTCATCAAATTATACCGAGGTTGGTAGAACGGCATCTTGATACGTCCCAAGGTACGAATGGAGTCTTCTTTGGGGTCAAGGTTGATGAACTCAATGACCTTCTCGCTCGGCACATGCTGACGCATCTTGTAGAAATCGTAGTAAGTGGTGAACGACTTGGCCAAGTCGGAGCCGATTTCCTGAGCGCCTCTGTAAGTGAAATGCACATAATCAGGTCCGGCCATCGGGGGATTATGCTTCACCCATTGGGCCATCGAGCCTTCTCCGCCCATCACATTGAACATATCCCAATAGGCCATATCGTTACGCAAGGCCAAAGCCCGGAGCGAGTCGTTAAGTTCGGGCAGGTTTTTCCAAGTGCCCATTTTGCCTCCATAACTCTTGCCCATGTCGGCAGGACCGATGAAAAGGAAGGTGGCCTTGGGAGCGACACGCTTCATATAGCTAATTTGCTTTTCAAGTTCGTTAATGTAAGGCGGAATGTTCTTTGGGGAACTAATACCAGGCATTCGGTTGCCGCCAAACTGCATGATAATCAGTCGCGTATTGAGCAAATCGAACGATTGGCGCATGGTGCTTTCGTTGATACGGGTGAAAATAGTGCCCGAGCAGCCGCGCAAAGCCACATTGTCGATGGCAACGCCTGCCTCGCCGTCCAAAAGCACGGCATAGATTTCGGCATTGCCTTTAAAACTAATGGTACCGTGTTTTACATTGGTGGGCAAAATCCAAGTGATGAGCGACACACTATCGCAAGCGGGCAACATCTTGGCATCGGGGGCTATGGTGTCGCACTTCAGTGTAGCCGTGAAGTTTTTGCTGTTTTTACCCAAAAGCACTGAAACCGAGGAAATCTCCTTTGCCTTCTCAAAAGATTGGGTATGACTGGTTCTCGTAAACGAAATACTGCCACTTCCTCTCACTTGACCGAACTGCGACATCACCCCATAACGGTTGTGCGAGGCTCGTTCGGCATCGCCATACACCATGTAACGCGTCAAATTGGAAGCGTTTTGTGTTACCGAGATGGTGGATACAGGCTGTATGGCAGGAATCATGTTAGGTCCCGAACCACCAAACAATTCCTGCAACCTCTGCCTCAATACCGATGTGATACGGTCCATCTCGATTTGAGAGTCGCCATAGTGCATGATACGATAGGTTTTGCCGTCTTCGTTAGCATGTTCCAGTTGGTAAAACAGGGAGTCGAAGTAGGTATAGTCGTCGTTGGGAAGGTAAATTCGGTTGGGGTTTTCCTTCAGATAGCTACGGAAGAATCGCAAGCTGTCCAAAAGGTTGTCGGAGCAAGACATCACAAAGCTTTGGTTGACCTTATCCAAAACGGCATCCACATCCACTTCCTCTTGGTCGGGAGCCAAGTCTTCCTCATAGGACGGGAAACGTAACGAGTGTTCGCCAACGGCAAGACCTTCGGCAGGGAAAAAATACCATGCCACCCCTAAAATAAGTATGATTGAAAAAATAAAGATTAATATGCGTATCGGTTTCATTTTTTCTTGATTATCAATGTATTTCCTTCAAATATTTTATCGTTTTCCAAATGGTTCCACTCCATCAGTTCTTCCACGGTGACATGATGTTTGACCGCGATACCCGACAGCGTTTCGCCTTTTTTGATGATATGTTCTTTAAATAGCGTCCTTGAACCCTGAACTTGTTGAAGAGTTGAAGAGTCCATGTTTTTTTGTTCATTCAGCGTGTCGACAGGCTCAACGACCTTGACCGAGGAAGATGTACTCGTTTTGGAGCCGAACTTGAGGCGGCCTTCCTTACCGAGATAAACGCAGGCGATGAAGTCGGCGATGACGTTGGTGTTGGGCATCAAATGATGTTCGTAGAAATCCCACAGTTCGGGCTCGGTGCCATAATGAATCATGGCATGACTCAGCGAGGTGGGGCTATTGGCATAGGCCAAGATACTGTGCCACCAGTCGTTGTATTTCTTGTGCAAGTCGTTCAGGTAATCCAAAGCAGCCAAAGTTGAGGTTACCACAGAGAGTCGTTCGTCTTGGGCGCCATCGATGCTGAGGCCATAGCGCATCCCCACCAAAGTGGGCAAAGCCCAATAGCCGCAGCGGTCGCCATTGTGATAATCGGCTTTCATTCCACTTAAGGCGTATGGCAAATATTTCAGTTCCAAAGGCATCCCCCTTTGCAACAAAGCTGAGTCAATGAAAGCCTCATGTGTCATGAAAGTTGTTGGAAGATTTTTGTCGGCCAACTGCTTCATCGTCTTGTCCAGGGCTTCGTGGTAAGGCAAGGGAATGTCTTTCTCCATGCTTTTCAGTTCTTTAGCGAATACCTCTTTGTCCGACGACACACAGCAATTGTTTGCCGCAAGACAAAAAAAACACGCCCAAAAAACAAATAAATCCCTGAATTTCATTCTTTTAACTTGTTTTGCAAGCCATACGACACGGCTCGCGAAATGAGTGGCAAAAATACACAAATCTTTTGGATTGAGGTACGCCATTTTGATATTTCGACCTGCTCTTTTAGCCTAATTTCGGCAAGCTCAATAACTAAAACTCAATTATCTTTTTTTTGCTATTTTTGCGCCCTGATTTCGCATCAAGTGTGGAATAAGGTTTTCAAAATGCAACAACTTGACAGGACATTAGAGTTAGAGACAAAGAGTATCAGAAGGTTATTGTGGATTTATGCGTTGCCTTCGATTGTGAGTCAGATCATTGCGTCGGTCTACAACATCGTCGACCGTGTGTTTTTGGGTCAGTGCGTGGGGGCCTTGGCCATTGCTGGCTTGGCCATCACCATGCCCATCATGAACATCATCCATGCCTTTGGCTCCTTGGTGGGTGTGGGTTCATCGGCACGAATGTCCATTGTTTTAGGCAAGAAAGACTACAAATGGGCTGAGGATATCTTGGGCAACAGCATGCTGCTGACCTTCATATTCGGCTTCCTCTTCGTCACGGGCGGCTATCTCTTCATGGACAAAATCCTGACCATGTTCGGTGCCTCAGCCGACACTATCGCCTACGCCCGCGAGTATATGGACATTGTGCTGCCAGGTATGTTCATGACTACGGTGACGTTCAATCTCACTGGTTTGATTCGCGCCACGGGCTACCCGACCAAATCAATGTGGATTTTGGCTGGAGGAGCTATTCTCAACATTGTCCTTGATGCGCTTTTCATCTATGTTTTGGACTGGGGCATTGGCGGAGCAGCTTGGGCTACCACCATCTCCATGACGTGCTCTGGCATAGTAGCGGTTTGGCATTTCCTGCAAAGGAGTTCGTTTATCCGTTTCCGCCGTCATGCTTGGCAACCCAAGTTGTACATCTTCCGCAACATACTGCTTATAGGCATGAGTCCTTTCTTGATGAATGTGGCGGCTTCGGGCGTGGTGGCACTGCTCAATAGCCAACTCATTCGCTATGGTGGTGACTTGGCTGTGGGTGCTTATGGCATCGTCAATACTTTCGGAAGCCTTAGTATTATGCTTATCCTCGGCGTTTGCCAAGGCATGCAACCTATAGCGGGTTACAACTATGGTGCAGGGCATCCTGACCGATTGAAATCCGTCTATACTTTAACGATGAAGGTCAACGTGCTGATTGGCTTTGTCGGGGCGCTTCTGGCGTTGACCATTCCACAGATTCTGCTCCGTGCCTTCACCAAGGAAGACGACCTCATCCAAATTGCTGTGCCTGCCATGCGTTTCATGCTGGTGATGTTCCCTTTAGTGGGCTTCACCATTACCAATTCCAACTTCTTCCAGAGCATCGACAAGCCTTGGATTGCCATCGTCACCAGCCTCTCGCGTCAGGTTTTGTTCCTCGCCCCAATGATTTACATCATTCCACCGATTTTCATTAATGCGGGAGGTAACGGCCTGACAGGTGTTTGGGCCTCCATGACCATCTCCGATGCCCTTGGTGCCTTACTTGCTTTCCTGCTTATGCTCACTCAACGCCACGTGTTCAAACCTACAAATAGTTAAGGTCCCTGAGCCCTTCGAAGGGCCGACCGTAAAGTAACGGCGTTTCGACCCTTCGACAAACTCACGGCTCAACGACCTGCGGAATAACATGCAAATCGACAACGCCATAGTGACCCCGACCAACACACACATCACGGACTCGTGTGAGGTGAAAAGCAAGGCCGACATGAGGACCTATTTGGAAAGTTTGCGTGAAGTGTCGGCATCAGAGATGGCCGTTAATCAACGCGATATTGAGTCGCAAGTGCGCGAATGGCGGTCGCACAATTTCTTCTATAGGATTCATGTCTTTCGCAGCCGCACCAAGGACGTGGACCTGGAGCTGAAACAAACTTGGTATCGCGAGTTGTTTTGCCGCATGGTGAGTTTCTTTTATTTTTGGGATTGATAAAGGTATTAAAGAATTACCTATTTTTGTCCCCAACAATCGACTACATCGAATTATTTCAACAATTAAACAATTCAACAATTAACAATTCAACAACAATATCCAAATGAAACGCTTTACCTTATTCATCACCATCATCCTCACGCTCGCCGTCGGCATCGCTAAGGCTGGCGAAGGCATGTGGATTCCCATGTTGCTGCAATACAACGAGAAAGAAATGCAGGAAATGGGCATGAAAATCACCGCTGACGACATCTACAGCATCAACCACAGCAGTCTGAAAGACGCCATCGTGCTCTTTGGAGGTGGCTGCACAGGAGAAATTGTCAGCGACTACGGCCTGCTGCTCACCAACCACCACTGCGGCTACGACTACATCCAAAAACACAGCTCGGTGGAGCACGACTACCTCACTAACGGCTTCTGGGCCATGAACCGTGGCGAGGAGTTGCCTTGTCCTGGCCTCAGTGTCATCTTCCTCCGTGAGATGCGCGACGTGACCGAAAAAGTACTTACTGGCATTACCGTAGATATGCCCGAAGACGAACGTCAGGCCAAAGTGGACGAAAACATCAAAAAAATCATTGCTGAAGTCGAAAAGGAAACCAACTATAAGGTCAGCATCAAGCCGTTCTTCTTGGGCAATGAATACTATTTGCTGCTCAACGAGGTCTACACCGACGTGCGTCTCGTGGGTTGCCCACCGAGCAACATCGGCAAGTTTGGCGGTGACACCGACAACTGGGTTTGGCCCCGCCACACGGGCGACTTCTCCATCTTCCGCGTGTATGCCGACAAGGATGGTCACCCCGCCGTGTACAGCAAAGACAACGTACCCTACAAGCCCGCCAAGCACCTTGACATCTCGCTGAAAGGTGCCGAGGAAGGTGACTTTGCCTTCGTGTTCGGCTATCCTGCCCGCACCAATGAATACTTGCCTGCCGTTGCCGTTGACCAAGAGGCCAACCTCATCGACCCTATCACCGTCGACTTGCGCGGCAAGGTGCTCGACATCTACAACAAATATCAGGAGCAAGATCCCAAAGTGCGCATCCAATATGCCTCCAAACATGCCGGACTCGGCAACGGATGGAAAAAATGGATGGGCGTGACTGAGGGCATCAACCACTTCCACGGCGTGGAGAAGAAAGAAGCTTTCGAGAAGAATTTCCAGGAATGGGCTTTAGGCGCACGCAACCGTTATATGTATATCGACTTGCTGAATCAGTTCAAGAAAAACTATAAGGATTTGGAGCCTTACCAGCTGGCCTACACCTATATGGCCGAGGCAGGCATGCGCATCGAATTGGTCAGCTTTGCAGGTCGTTTTGCAAGACTTTCCGAAGTAACCAAAGACACCCCACAGGAAGACATCGACCGCATGTTGAACCAATTGAAAGGCACTGCCGCCTCTTTCTTCAAGGACTATTACGAACCCATCGACCGTGAGGTGGCCGTCATGGCACTCAGTGAATACCTAAAGGCGCAACCTGCCGATTTCCGTCCTGCTTTCCTCAACGACATCAAGGATGTGAACGAGTATGTCAACAAACTTTTCGACAAATCGATGTTTACTGACGAGACTAAGGTGAATGCAATGTTGGACAATTTCAAGTTGAAGGATGCCAAGAAAATGGCCAACGACCCTGCATTGAAAATCTATCAAAGTCTCATCGGATTCTATCGCGACGAGGTCTACGACCACATTTCAAGCATTACCAAGGACAACGACCGTCTGCGCCGCATCTACATGAAAGGCCAGATGGACATGCAACCCGAGAAACGGCTCTTCCCTGATGCCAACTTCACGTTGCGCGTCACCTACGGCAAAGTGGAAGGCTTCAAACCTCAGGACGGCAAAACGTACAAGCATTTCACCACGCTCGAAGGCATCATGCAGAAGGAGAATCCTGACATCTACGACTATGTGGTGGAGCCGCGCCTGAAGCAGCTCTATAATAATAAGGACTACGGCCGTTATGCCGACAAGGACGGCACCATGCACGTAGCTTTCACTGCCAGTGTACACACCACGGGCGGCAATTCGGGTAGCCCCATTTTGAACGCCGAAGGCCAGCTCCTCGGCCTCAACTTCGACCGCTGCTGGGAAGGCACGATGAGCGACCTCATCTACGACCCCGACATCTGCCGCAACATCAGCGTCGACATCCGTTACGTGCTCTTCATCATCGACAAGTTCGCAGGAGCAGGGCATTTGATTGACGAGATGACGATTGTGGAATGAAAAAAGGCGGTCGCTTGACCGCCTTTTTTTATTAGTCTTTTACCATTACTCGTTTTGTCAAAACTCCCTTCTTTATTTGGATTTTGACAATATAAACACCTACTTCATAAGGACTGAAATCGTACTCAAAGTTGTTTCCACGTGCTGAAGTTTCAAACAGCTTTTCACCCAACATATTACATATGCTGATGGCTTCGATGTCTTCAGCCTCAATCTGAATAGTACCACTGGTCGGATTGGGATAAACGTTCGCCTTTTTTTCATCAAATTCTGATATAGTATTACAATTTTCGATGAGCGTGGTGAAATAGTCATGCCAATCCGAGTTTTGGTAGGCAGGAATGCAATGACAAGGAACCGTAAGCTTTGTGCAGCTGAATCCTTCAAACACATCTTCAAACGAGAATACCGGTGGCTCTGTGGCCAAAGTAATAACTTCTGTAAACCCGCTGCAATGATAGAATGCCATTCCACCAATGCTTTCCAACGAGTTTCCAAGAGTTAATGTGTCTGTAAAACCGCTGCAATTGTTGAAAGCATTAGGTTCAATACTGCTCACGGAATTAGGGATAGTCAAGGAGCCTGAGAAACCTTTGCAACCCCAAAAGGCAGAAGTGCCGATGGATGTCACTGAATTGCCGAGGTCCAAACTGGAAAAACCGCTGCACCTATAAAATGCCGCAGTTTCGATACGTTCCAAACCGTTACCGATAGTCAGTGCACCGGTAAAACCAGTGCAGCCATAAAATGCCGCAGTTTCCATGGATTTTACCGAATTGGGGATAGTCAGAGAGCCAGTAAAGCCCTTGCAGCCATAAAATGCCGCAGACCCAATGGTATCCAAGGCATCTCCCAGGTCTAATTCTGTCAATCCGCTGCAACCCAAAAATGCGTTTTCACCAAGATAAGTCACGGTATTGGGAATGGTCAAGAGACCTGTTAGGTTTCCACACGAAATAAAAGCGTTTTTCCCAATTCTGGTCACAGCATAGTTGTTTCCATTATAATTGATGGTTGCCGGGATGCTTAACTCACCCGACGCTGCAGGGCCGTCAATATGACTTATAAGCGTTGCAGAAACACCATCATCATTGATTTGATAATAGAAATCCCCTACAGAGAAAATGTCCTGTGCATTCAGATGGGTTATCCCAATAACGCGCAAAAAAAGAATGAATAAAACAGCATATGCCGCTTTTTTGCATAATGATGAATCCCTCTTCATAATTATAAGGTATTAGTCAAGTCTGCAAGGAGGGTTTGCAGTGGAAAAATGTCTTTTCAACTAGGGTTTACTTCCCAAAGATTTTGCCCAAGCCACCGAGGATGCTACCGAGGCCGCCTGTGCTTTGGCTTTGTGAGCCACCGCCAAGGAGAGCGCCGAGCAGGCCACCCAAACCGGCTGCACCCGAGCTACCGTTTTGCTTGCCGAGAAGAGCGAGCAGGCTCGGAGCGATGGATGAAAGGATGTTGCCTACTGCGTTAGTGGCCACACCTGTTTGCTTGGAAATACCTCCCAATACGGATGACAGGTCACCACCAAAGAGATGGCCCAAAATCTTGGAGCCGTCGATAAGGTCAGCACCTTTCAAGTTATTGATGATGTTGCCTGCATTGCTTGCATGGTCGCCAAGAGCCTTGGCCAAGGCTTCTGCACCGCCAGGTGTAGAGGCATTCTTTTGCATGGCACCCAAAAGCGAGGGCAATGCGCTAGTGATAACTGAAGACACTTGCTTCGAGTCGATTTTCAGGTTCTGAGAGATGGCGTCGACGGCATCATTGCCTGTCAGTGCGCCTAAGATATTAGTTAAGTCCATAATAAATATGTTTAATTGTTGATTGTTGAATTGTTGAATTGTTGAATTGTTGGATTGTTGGATTGGAAAGACTTGAAATCGTGTTTCCTTTGACAATCCAACCGCAAAATTACAAAAAAAACATTCGCAATTCCATTTTTACTAATTTTGCAACTTCAATTAATACCAAAAATGTCATCAACAATGAAGAAATTTGCATTCATCATGGTGCTTGCTGCCCTCGTCGGCTGCGGCAACGCACAAAACAAGAAAACCGAACAAAGCGACGCCCTTCAACAAGCTCAGGGCTCAGCAACCGAAACTGAACAAACCCAACAAGAAACAACAATGAAAGCATTAGTGACTTACTTCTCGGCTTCGGGTGTCACCCGTAATGCCGCAAAACAAGTGGCCGACATCATCGGTGCCGACCTTTTTGAAATCACTCCCGAACAGCTCTACACCGACGCCGACCTCGATTGGCGCGACAAACAATCACGCTCGACCATCGAGATGAACGACAAGAGCTCGCGTCCAGCCATCAAAGACGGTGGCAAGGTTGAGAACCTCGACCAATATGATGTAGTCTATGTGGGCTTCCCCATTTGGTGGTACACCGCCCCGACCATCATCAACACCTTCATCGAGGCCAATGACTTTACAGGCAAGACCATCATTCCTTTCGCCACTTCGGGCGGTAGCAACATCAAGAAAGCTTGTGAAGACCTGCAAACCGCCTATCCGAACTACAAGTTTGGTGAAGGCAAGTTGCTCAACAGCATTGACAAGGCCGACATCGAGAAATGGGCTGCTGCGGTGAAATGATTTGATTTTTTGCGAATCCTTGTAGGGCTGTCACATTGAGGTAGCCGCCGTTCGTGCATTCGGGCCGAATGCAAGCCGGCGGTTGCCGTGATACGACAGCCCTACATGTTTTTATTCCGACAACGGCAAGGCAAGCTCAATGATGTCGACAGCCCTACCGCCCACGATGCCATAGCCGTTGGTGACATTGGAATAGGTATGGATGGGTTCGGACAAGATTTGTAAATAATCATCGCCTTGGTTGCAGGTGTACAGGTAGTTGTAGTATTCCTTTGAGAGGTGCTCCACCATGAAAGAAACCTTATAAAAGTCGGGGTCGAAATCTTCAGCCAACTCACAATCAAAGTAAAGCTCCACTTTTATGCGATAGGAACCACCGTCGAAGAGCCTGTCGGTGAACACACCCTCAGGACGGGTATCAAGGTCGCTGGCATCGATGAAATCATTCTCTGTCATCACAGGCTCAAAGATGGGATCATCATAGTCGAAACTGATATAACGCCTGTTTTGCCCCATCCACATGTTGCCACCACTGCTCGTGATGAGCCTGAAATAGTCGGTCTTCCCTGGGTTGGGGTCGGTGATGGTAAAGGTCAAATCCATAGAACCACCTATTTCCAGAATGGTGGTGTCGGGCACATAGTCTTGGATTTCGTCATCATAGTAGGCCGGATGACTTGAATGCCATGTTTTCACTTCCACCTCCATTGGGCAATCCACAAATCTAGGCAAGGCGCTGGTCGTGCCTTCCACATCATCGTATCCTTTGGCCGAAGCCTTGATCTGGACAATGTCGCCCTCTTGGGGACGGTAGTCGTTGACAAGGTAGGGAACCAGTTGATAGGCATTCATTTCGTAATTGTGCCAAATGGTGTCGGCAGAAGGGATCAACTCGCCAATGTGGTTGCCGTTGACATAAAGCGAAGCCACGAGGTCATCGGGGGCCTGGGTGTTTTCGTCATAGTCCAAGAAGAAGTAGCTCTTGCTGATATAGGCTTTCACGGGTTCGTTGGTTCCCACGATGCTGTTGACGACCAGCTTAGGGTCGGTCTGCTCGCCATTGAATTCGATTTGCTTCTCGCAGGAGGCGAGGAGTATTGCGCTGATTGCTAATAATATGAATCGTTTCATGATTGTTCAGAATTTAAAGCTATAACTCACTGAAGGAATAATTGGGAACAGGCTGGCCTGCATTAGAACTTTCTTCTCTTGAAGGGTGTTTTCGTCAAAGCCGTAACTTGTATACACTAAGAACGGATTGTTGTGGTTGTAGGCGTTGTAGACGCTGAGGTTCCAGGTGCGGATGCCGTGTTTTTTCTGCTTATGGAAGTTCATGCTTACGTCGAGGCGGTGATAATTGCCCATGCGGAAGTTGTTGCGTTCGAGGGCTTGGATGTAAGGGATGTAATCCCAGTCGGGTAGTCCTTCATAGATCTGGGTGCCAAGGGTGCCACAATTACCGCTGCTGAATACCCAGGTGCCGCTAAGGTCGAAACGATCGCTGAACTTGTGCTGTACGGTGATGCTGAGGTCGTGGCGACGGTCGTATTTGGCGGGGAACACTTTGCCCTCGTTGATGGTCATGCCTTCGCGGTCGAACTGTCGCTTGGCATGTGCCCAGGTGTAGCCAATCCAGCCTGTGGTCTTACCGAAGCTACGCTGCACGAGAAACTCAACGCCGTATGCCCAACCTTTGCCAAGGCACACCTTGTTCTCCCAAGTCTCTGACGAGCCGAAGAACGAGGCACCGTCTTTATATTCCAAAAGGTTGTCCATGACCTTGTAATAGCCTTCGAGCGAGATGTCAAAGAGACGTGGCAGTTCATAGAAGGCGCCCAGCGACACTTGATGGGCGTTCATCGGGACGATGTTTTTCGTCACGGGAACCCAAAGGTCGGTGGGCAGGCTGAGACTGCTGTTGGAGAGCAGGTGGACATATTGCGTCATATAGGCATAGCCCGCCTTAAGCGAGAGGTTGGAGGCCAGCATCACACTGGTGCTGAGACGCGGCTGCACGCTTTGGTAGGTCTTGCCTTCGACTGTGAAGGTGGAGTAATGCACACCAGCGTTCACGCGGAAGATGTCGCCCAAGGTCATGTTGTCCTCGGCATAGAGCGCGGTTTCGTGGGCGAAGACGTTGGATGAGCCGACGATGGTGTCGACGTTGAAGTCGCCACTGTTGATTTTCAGCGACTGCACCTCGGGACGGAACTGGTGGTAGGTGTAGCTGCCGCCAAAACGGATCTCATGGTTAGGCAAGGGCGTGTAATCGAAGTCGACTTTGGCGGTCAGGTCGTTGATGCCCGATTTGTAGGCCATGTTATACCCGTTAAAGACAACGTTTTGGTAATTCTGATAGCTTGCCTCTTCTTTGATTTCCATGCCGAGGTTGTGACGGTATTGCGTGTAGTTGACCGAGGCATCCATGAAGAGTTGTTGCGACATGACATGGTTCCAGCGAAGGGCCGACACTTTGTTGCCCCATTTCCAGTTGAGGCCCATATTGTCGGTGTATTGGACGTCATCATAGGCATAGTCCCTGTATTTCACCCCGAAATAGATGGCGTCGTCACCCGAATAGAAGCTCAGATAAAGACGGTCCTTGTCGGAAATCTTCCAGTTGAGCTTGCCGTTGAAGTCGTAGAAATAGTATCCAGCCTTGAGTTTGCTCATGTCATCCTGGTAGCGTCGTGCAATCCAGAGGGCGGGCTTCATCAACAAGTCGCTGTAGGTGCGACGGAAGGAGAGGTTGAATGAGAGCTTGTCCTTCACGATGGGGCCTTCGAAGTTGAGTTTGGAAGAAATCAGTCCTACGCTCACGTTGCCATGGTATTGCTGCATGTCGCCTTCCTTCATGCGGATGTCGACCACCGACGAGAGGCGTCCTCCGAAATGTGCTGGGAAGCTGCCTTTGTACAAGGTGACATTCTTCAAGGCATCGGGGTTGAAGACGGAGAAGAAACCCATCATGTGGTTGACATTGTAGACGGGAACGCCATCGAGGAGCAAAAGGTTCTCGTCGGGGCCACCGCCGCGCACGTACATACCAGCCGAGCCTTCCGAGCCGTTCTGCACGCCAGGCAGCAATTGGATGGCTTTCAGCACGTCGGCCTCGCCAAAAAGAGTCGGGATGCTCTTGATCTGCTGTACGGGTAGTTCTATCACGCTCATCTGTGGACTGCGTGCGCTCACTGTGGCACGTGTGCCTTCCACCACCACCTCGTCCAAGGTCGTATTGGTTTCGAGCATAAAGTTGAGGCTAAGGTTTTCCTTCAGGTCGAGGGCCTTATTCTGTTGCGTATAGCCAACATAAGAGATTTGCAAATCAACCTCACCTTGATTAAGTGTGAGTGTATAAAATCCGTAACTATTTGTTGCACAACCTTTCCCTGAGTTTTTGTCGAAGACGGTCGCCCCGATGAGCGTCTCCTTGCTGGCGGCATCCATCACGTAGCCGCTGATCGTCCGCTTCTGAGCGAGTGCAGGCACACATGTCAACATGAAGCCGATGGCAATAAACCATCGGCAGAAAAATGAAGGTTTCATAGAACTAACTTTAATGTGTCAATTTGCCACTTTAACGGCAACAATTCTTATTTATTGCAAAAATGAAGAAAAATATCGTCTTCTGTATCTCGCAACACATTGTCCTTGTCTGCGTCTCGCAGACGAAAAAAGGATTACTTTGTCTGCGAGACGCAGACAATGACAATGTTATTGCATAATCCAGTCTGCTGCCGTCTCAATCACGTTGTCAATGCCTTGGGCAGTGCAGGCAGGGTCGAGGAGGACGCGCGTATCGGGCGGCACACCGTTTTCGTAATTCTGTCCGTCAAGGGCAATGGTACGCGTTACACTGAAACGATAGGACCAGCCGTTGGGCAAAACGCCCCCGTTAGGAACACCCAAACCACCGCCCGAATAGTCGCCAAAGAGACGAAGATTATCGTAAGCCTGCGTGCAAATGGCAAAGAATGACGTCGCACTATAGGAGCCACGGTCGATGAGCACAGCTACAGGTTTGGTGTAAGGATTTTGACCTAAAAGGCTGCTATCGGCGGCATACACCGTCACGGCTTCAGCAAAATCATCATGCCCAGGGCCTGATTTTACTTGGGTCTTGTACAAAGGCTGATGGTGGTTGTCGAAAATGCTGAGTAAAGTGGCAATATTGCTCATGGAACCGCCGCCATTTTGACGCAAGTCAAGGATAATGCCACGACAAGATTTGTAATACTTCAGCAAATACTTTAATACTGACTCGTTGACATCATCAGAAAACGAGGAATAACGTAAATAAGCAACTTGGCCATCACGGATAGCATTGTGTTTGAAACTTCCCGTAGTGTGATGATTGACCGTCAAATAATGCAGCAAAACGACTTCGGTATTGATGTTTTTCTCAGCATACATTTTGTAATAAACAGAGTCGTTACGAGACACATCGAAACCTGAAATCAAGTTGGTGTGACCATCGCGTAAGGTATTGAGCATGGCGGCGCACACACGGAAAAGACTGTCGTTCTTTAAGTCGTCATTGATTTTGGGTCGATACTCCTCGCGTACCGAGTCCCAATTGATGCCTTTCACGTCGAAAAAAGTATAGTTTCTGTCGACTTGGTTCCAAAGATAATCGAACACGTTGACGGGATTCTTGGGCTCGTCTTGCTCCATAAAGGCGCGCTCACAAGAGGTAAAGACAAAGGCCAAAAGGCCAAAAATGAAAAGATATGTTTTCTTCATGGCTATAATCAGTTGACTCTATACATAAAGGATAAGTTGATGGAATGCAGGGCATTGTCGTAATGATAGGCTCCCTTTTTGCCTGTCGTAAGGTAGTCCCAGCGGTAAGAAAGACCGATACGATTGTCGTTGCGCAGGTTCAAATAAAGTCCCAACTCGGTGCTTGCCCCAGGGAAGAACTTGGCGAAAGTATCGCTGCTCTCCAACCAGGCATTCTCATTGATGGTCGGGTTGCCGATATAAGCATAGCCGGGACGGTTCACGACACCCGCAATAGGGAGGCTCAGCTTGCCGTATGCAGTCAACCAATGATGTGACATGGCGCGGTTGAAGGCAAAATCATATTTCAGCATTCCTGTAGCGCAAAAGTTGCCAAATAATGAAACGCTCGATGCGGCATTCATCAGCAGGGGAATGTCCTTCATATCGACGAAGGTCTGCAATTGGCCTCCTACCCAATAATGCCAGCGGTTTTTCGGTGAATCGTGAAAACGGTAAAGGAATTCTGTCGTTAGGTTGACATCAGTGGAAGAACCGTTGACATTCGATAACAAATTGTAAAAGAATTGGACTTCTTGGCCTATATGAAAACGCCCCCACTCTATGGTAATTCCTCCTATTGCATTCGCTCCAAAGCCTGTATAACGGAAAGGGATGGTGCCTTTATCGAAACAATCGGCATAATTCGCGCCTACAGAAAAACCCAACCAGATGGGCACTTTGCTCTGCGTAGGATTGTTTAATTGTGGTCTCAACGATTGGAATTCTGGGGCAATTATGGGGATACTTGTCGAGTCTTCGCGAATGGGTTGTTGGGCGAAAGTTTGTGTTGCCATCAGCGTGACAACCAATAGAATAAGGTGTTTGAAGTTCATAGTTACTCGAAAACGATGTGATTTCAGCCCGCGAAGATACCGTATTTTCGGCTTTCCCACCAACAATTCAACAAATAATCACTTCAACAATCAACAAATATTCCTACCTTTGCACCCGTTTTTCAAAATCATAAAACTATGGAATCAACGAACAAACACTTCAAGCGTTACACAGTAACCACGGCCTTGCCTTATGCCAACGGCCCCGTCCACATCGGTCACCTTGCCGGCGTCTATATCCCTGCCGACACCTATGTCCGCTATCTGCGAATGCGTGGCGAGGACGTCCTGTTTGTCGGTGGTTCCGACGAGCACGGCGTGCCGATTACCATCAAAGCTGAGAAGGAAGGCTGCACGCCTCAAGACATCGTGGACCGCTATCACGAGATCATCAAGAAGTCGTTCGAGGAGTTGGGTATCAGCTACGATATCTATTCGCGTACTTCTTCGAAGATGCACCGTGCCACGGCTCAAGAATTCTTCAAGAAACTCTATGACGAAGGAAAGTTCATCGAGAAGGAGACCGAGCAATACTTCGATCCCGAACGTCAGAAGTTCCTTTCCGACAGATATATCGTGGGCACTTGTCCGAAATGCGGCGCCGACGGCGCTTACGGCGACCAATGTGAGAAATGCGGCTCATCCTTGAGCCCCGACGAACTCATCAACCCGCACTCGCAACTCAGCGGCGCGGCTTTGGTGAAGAAGCCAACCAAGCACTGGTACCTGCCTCTCGACCAATACGAGCCTTGGCTCCGTGAATGGATCCTCGAAGGCCATAAGGAGTGGAAGAGCAACGTCTACGGCCAGGTGAAGAGCTGGCTCGACGGCGGCTTGCAACCTCGCGCCGTCACCCGCGACCTCGACTGGGGTGTTCCCGTCCCGATTGAGGGTGCCGAGGGCAAGGTGCTGTATGTTTGGTTCGATGCCCCCATCGGCTACATCTCCAATACCAAGGAAATCTGCGAACAACGCGGCGACGATTGGGAGAAATGGTGGAAAGACCCCGAGACCAAGCTGGTGCATTTCATCGGCAAGGATAACATCGTGTTCCACTGCATCATCTTCCCCTGCATGATGAAAGCCTACGGCGACTATATCATGCCCGACAACGTTCCCGCCAACGAGTTCCTCAACCTCGAGAACGACAAGATCTCAACCTCGCGCAACTGGGCCGTGTGGCTGCACGAATACCTGCAGGAGTTCCCTGGCAAGCAGGATGTGCTGCGTTATGTGCTTACCGCCAACGCTCCCGAGACTAAGGACAACAACTTCACTTGGAAGGACTATCAGGACCGCAACAACAATGAATTGTTGGCCATCTTCGGCAATTTCGTCAACCGTACATTGGTCTTGACCCATAAATATTATGAAGGTGCCGTGCCTGCTTTGGGCAACCTCAACGACACCGACAAGACTGTCATCGAGGAGATGAACGCCTATCCTGCAAAGATTGGCCATCTGCTGGATACTTACAAGTTCCGCGAGGCCCTCTCCGAACTGATGAACCTGGCCCGTCTGGGCAACAAATACCTCACCGACAACGAGCCTTGGAAGCAAATCAAGACCGACCCCGAGCGCGTGAAGACCGTGATGGCCCTCAGTTTGCAGATTGTGGCACACTTGGCCATTTTGAGCGAGCCTTTCCTGCCTTTCAGCGCGAAGAAATTGCAACAGATGATTGGTCTGGAAGTGAAGGGTTGGAATGATGCCGAGAACACCGTTCTGCTGCCTGAAGGCCATGTCATCAACCAACCTGAACTGCTGTTTGAGAAGGTCGAGGACAGTGTGGTCGCCGCACAATTGCAGAAGTTGGAGGACACCAAGAAAGCCAACCAACTGAACGCTTGGAAGCCTGCCGAGGTGAAGCAAAACGTCAGCTTCGACGACTTCATGAAGGTCGACATCCGTGTGGGCACCATCCTTGAGTGCTGCAAGGTGCCGAAGGCCGACAAGTTGCTCCAGTTCCTCATCGACGACGGCATGAACAAACGCACCATCGTGAGCGGCATCGCCAAGTATTATACTGAGCCTGAAAAGCTGGTCGGCAAGCAAGTGTGCTTCATCGCCAACTTCGAACCGCGCAAGCTCAAGGGCGTAGTCAGCGAGGGCATGATCCTCTCTGCTGAGGATAAGGACGGTCGACTTGTGCTGCTAACCCCGAGCGACTTGGTCACGCCAGGATGTAGCGTTGGATGATTTTCTGTCATCCCCTATACAGGGGTTGCAGGCGCTGATGTCACCTGCACTTAAAGCAAACGACCATGAACACCATAGCCGACCGCATCCTCTACGAAGACAACCACCTCATCGTCGTCAACAAACTCCCTTCCGAGATTGTGCAAGGCGACAAGACGGGCGACAAGTGTCTACTCGATGACGTCAAGGAATACATCAAGGAAAAATATGACAAGCCAGGCAACGTGTTCGCTGGCCTCGTCCACCGTATTGACCGCCCCGTAAGCGGCGCCGTGGTGTTTGCCAAGACGAGCAAGGCATTGTCGCGCATGACGGTAAAGGTGAAAGACCGCGACTTCCGCAAGACCTATCTGGCTTTAGTGAAGAACCATCCACCCAAGCAGGCCGATGTGTTAGAAGACTATCTTGTCAAGAACGAAAAAATGAATAAATCGTTCGTTGTGCCTGAAGGGACAAAAGAAGCCAAACTGGCACGACTCAGCTATCGTGTCATTGGAAAATCAGATACATTCTATCTACTTGAGGTCGAGTTATTCACTGGTCGTCATCATCAGATTCGCTGCCAGTTGGCACACATCGGTTGCCCCATCCGTGGCGACCTGAAATACGGTTATCCACGCAGCAACCCCGATGCTTCCATCAGCCTGCATGCTTGGCGCATCGCTTTTGAGCACCCTGTTTTGAAGACACAAATTGAGATTGAAGCACCGCTACCAGAAGTCGCACCTTGGACGGCATTTCATTAGTTAACGGCTGAGTGTCAGAAGCTATGGAGTGGGAGTTACGAGGGGCACAATTCCTTTCATCACAATGAAATAGATGCCGCATACCACAAGCAGTATGCCTGCGCAACGATTCATTATGGTAGTTCGCTGAGGATTAAAAAATACCTTCAATTTGGCAGCACCCCAAGCCTTTAGCAATTCACACGTCAAAGTGGTGCCGAGGATAAGCGCAAAAAACACTATCGTGTTCACTTTGTTACCGCCCATACTGCCTGCCACGACAGCTACGGCCGAAAACCAGAAAATCCAGACAAAAGGATTCAACAGGTTGATAACAAAGCCTTTACCAAGCATTAAAAACCATGACGGTTTGTCATCTTTTTTCTCCATAATCTCGTTGGTGCGCTTCTCTATCAGCGACTCTTTATCTTCCGCTTTTCGTCGGAAAGTGAATACACCAAACAGCACTAAAATGATACCCGCCCCGATGCTGAACAACGTCACCTCAAGCTCAGAACGCATCACCACTTGCACCGAGGTGAGTATATACAATGAAATAATCATGGCATCATTCAAGATGACTCCTGAAATAAACCATGCCGCCGAATTGAATCCCCTATGAAGGCTGGTCTGCACTAAAGTGATAAAGGCCGGACCCATATTCACTATTAAGGAAAGAAACAAACCTATGACAATGGCCCACATCACAAAACTAAACGACCAAATACGGCTAAACTCAGGTAGTTTTTCAAAAATACCGGAAGTGTTTTCCATTGCTTAATCCTTTATAAATCAATATTCTTTACAAATTCCTCCCACATTTCCAAGCGTTTGCCTTTCAACACACGGGGAAACTTGGTGGCACCACCCCATTTGCCTATCTTCTGCTCCATAAACTCGTAGAAATATTTGGTAGGCAACACATCCACAAACAACTCCTTGATAGCTTGGGTACGCTCCACTGCATAATCATCGTTCAGCTTGCACAGATGATCGTCAATGAGTTTTAAAGCCTTCTGCTTGTCGATGGGCTCATCACAACCCAAATACCAATGGTGGGCATACATCGTATCGTGACGAATGCCTGCCACGGTGAATTCGGTGATTTCAACCCCGAGTTCCTCTGCCATCATGTCGACGGCACGGGTCATGTTGTCCTGCGAAAGATGCTCGCCCGTGATACTCAAAAACTGCTTGGTTCGTCCCGTAATAACAATTTCGCAATCCTTGGTATTGAGGAATTTTATCGTGTCGCCAATGAGATAACGCCATGTGCCAGCACAAGTGGAAAGCAACAAGGCATAATCCACACCTTCCTTCACCTCCGAAAGCAACAAAGTCTTAGGATGCTCCACAATGGCGCCTTCTTCATCGAAATTCTCCTCATTGAAAGGCACAAACTCGAAATAGATGCCATTGTCGACCAAAAGCTGCATCACGCGCTTCTTCAGGTCAACTTGATAAGCGATGTAACCCTCTGAGGCCAAGTAACTTTCAACATAAATCACTTCCTTACCAAAAATCCGCTCAAAACTCTTCTCGTAAGGCGCAAAAGCCACACCGCTATGCACATACACCATCAAATTCGGCCAAATGTCATGAATGGTCTTGAGGTTGTATTCCTTGATGATGCGTTCAAGAAGGATTTGCACCCAAGCCGGCACACCCACGATGACGCCAATGTCCCACTTGGGAGCGGCTTTCACCATAAGATCCATTTTTTTCGCCCAATCCTTGACCTTCGAGATTTTCTGACCAGGCTTGTAGAAAGCTTCAAACCACGACGGAATCTTCCCCGCTGAGATGCCCGAGAGGTCACCAGCATAATAGCCAAACTCTTTGTTGTATTGCAAATCGGTGCTTCCACCAATCATCAGGACACCACGGTTGTAGAAACTCACGGGGAAGTCGTAACGCGTGGCCGAAACCAGTTGGCGGATACCCGCACGAGTGATTCTGTTATTCAAACCTTTAGTAATCGGGATGTATTTGCTGGCCGCTTCTGAGGTACCTGAACTCAAGGCAAAATACTTGATCTTTCCAGGCCAGGCGATGTTGCGCTTGCCTTGAAGGTTGAGGTACCACCATTCATCATGCATCTTGTTGTAATCGAACACAGGGATGCGCTTGCGATACTCTTCCAAAATGTCTTTCGAGAGCAGAATCTCATCAAAATGATAGAATTTTCCGAATTCCGTGAATTGTGCCTTGACCAGCAGTTTTCTCAACTCACGTCTTTGGGCCCGGATTGGGTCGGTATGGTTTTGACGTATTTCGACGGGTATATTCTTGATCTCCGCAGCAGCTTTCACTAAAGCTCCTACGATGGGGATGGGCATATTCTTTCTTCTTATAATGGGTAGTTTCATATCAATAAAATAAAAACGGTGCAAAGGTAATGAAAAAGCCTTACTTTTGCGCCATAATCTTTCAAACCAAATTACAATGAAGACACGTTTTTTATTATTCTTTCTCATGAGCTGCCTCTTTGCCAAAGCCCAGAATATTGAAGTAAATGGGTTACAATCAGGCGTTTGGGAAGCAGAAACAGTACTCGTTACAGGTGATGTAAAGGTTCAGGATTCGTTACGCATCTTGCCTGGAACAACTGTACTTTTCCAAGGTTTTTTCCAAATAGTCGTCGAAAACGAAGCCCAGCTGAAAGCCATCGGTACGAAGACAGATTCCATCACCTTCACCGTTGCCGACACAACTGGTTTCTACCTATTTGATTCAGGACGTGGCGGTTGGAATGGCATCCGTTTGAACAAAGCTGGAACTTGCAAATTGGATTACTGCCGCTTCCAATATGGCAAAGCCGCCCTCGACAATGACCAGGATGGCGGCGCATTGCGCATCTTCCACAGCGATGATGTGGAAATCGGCCATAGCACTTTGTTCTGCAACTTCTCGCGCGAACATGGTGGTGCCTTGAACGCTGAATGGTCGAAGGTAGTGGTGCATGATTGCAACGTCAGCAACAACTTGACTTACACAGGAATAGACACCGTTTACTTTATGTATGGCGGAGGTCTGCGTTTCATCAACTGCGAGGTGGACATCACCGACACGGACTTCCGATACAACAACGGACAAAGTGCCATCGGTGGGGCTTTGAGTCTTGACAGCTGTTCTGTCAACATCGACCGCTGCCGTTTTGAGTACAACTATGGCATTAATGGCGGCGGACTTTACCTGATTCGCTGTTACGACAACCCTTGCAGTATCACCAACTCACTCTTTGCCAACAACACCTCAGGCCACTTTGGCGGTGGCTTGGCCATCAGCGACTCATCGCCTTTGGTCAGCAATCTTACCGTGACAAACAACCAATCCATCGGCGTCAATTGCGGCGGTATCTTCTTCTATCAGCAGAGTTCACCCCAAGTTTGGAACTGTCTAATATATGATAACGCCAACGACATCCCGCTTGAAGAGCCTGTACAAATGTGGTCTTGGACCTACGACGGTTATGCGCCTGAGTTCCACAATTGCTTGGTACAATATGGATTCGAGAACATCTCAAACCACGAAGCCATCACCATTTATGAGAACTGTATCGACGAAGACCCTCTCTTTGCCGACCCTGAAAACGAAAACTACCGACTAAACTATGGAAGCCCTTGCATCAATGCCGGTTCACTTGAGACACCTGCCGAAATCCTCAGCGGTCTTGACCTTGATGGCCACCAACGCGTCATCGATGGCCGTATCGATTTAGGAGCTTACGAATTCGACCTTACGAGCATTCATGAAACTGCTCAAAATGAGAATCTCGTCCGCATCGTTGGCAACCCTGTTACGGCTTCAAGCTATGCCGAAATTGAGTTGGACAGCAAGAATAATTTGATGGCAAGCATTTATTCCATCGATGGAAAAATGTTGGTTAACAAAGATTTGGGATATACCCAAAAAGGTACTAACCGTTTTGAAATCTGGGAAATGTTTTCCGCATTGTCCGCAGGAACCTATTTGTTCGTTGTCAGAATTGATGGTAAAGCATTTGTGACCAAAGTCGTTAAATGATAGCCACATAGGGCTGTCACACTATGGCTGCCGCATGAAATAATCAAAGCGGCTGCCGTAATACGACAATCCTACAAGCCTGTTTTTATGGCTTCGTCGTAAAATTGCCGTCTTTGTTCGCGACTGACTTTGTATTTTTTACATTGTCCTGTTTCAAGGTCACAATCAAACAAGGTCTGGATTTGTGAAAGGAAGAGCCGTGAATAAAGTCGGTTTTGATAAGCTTGCTTTTCCATCATGAAAGCAATGGTCTGCTTAACTTGGTCAAGGTCTAAGTCTTCCTTGGTGAAGACAAAGAGGCCAAACTCATCGAAATCGCCATAAAAGCCGTCATTCACCTTGTTCATCTTGATTTCGAGGATGCGCTTCAGAGGCAAAGCCAACGACCAGAATTCGTACTCGTTGCGACCGACGAGAGTGCCGTCACCCAAGCCATAGGCATAACCGCTTTGGTTGATATGGCGCAAATCCTCCGCATTCACTTCCTTGATGTCTTCGCCCGCCATCTCGTTGACCAAGGCATTGGCCACGTTCTTGTTCTCACGGATGGCACGTGTCACCTCGATACCAATACTTTGTTCCTCATCCTGCAGGTCGGGCCGGTCGCGATTGACCAGATGGGCATAATGCTCACCCAGCAGCGTAGCCAACGAAACCATGGCATAACGCTCAAAGAAACAAGTATCGAATTTCGGGGTCAGCATCGGTTTTACATTTTATTTCGTCAGTAAAAGTTTCTGTACTTTACCGTTTTCGCCTTTAATGAAATACAAGCCTTCGGGAAGGTCGCCCAAATCGATTTGATGGGTGCCAGGCGTTAAATTGTATTTGGCCACTGAACGGCCTTGCAAATCCATCACTTCGAGGTTTGTAGCGGCTTCTACTTTAATGGAGAAACAGCCTGAAGTCGGGTTGGGCCAAAGATCCAAATGATGATCCTCAGATTCGGCGATGCCCTCGCCTCCTCCACCATTGCCAACGAAAAACTTGTGTATTTCGGTCATATAACCGATGTCGTATTGGCTTTCGCTCATATACCAGGTGTGGTTGCCGCCAATAACCTTAATGTGTTGCAGTTCGGCATCACCCTCATAGGTATAACGCACAAAACGCAATCCATCGTTCTTGAGGTCAGGGAAAGTATCGATGACGGGTTCGTCGACACAATGGTTGGCATTTTTCCAATAATCAAGAATAGCATCAACGCTGAGACCCAAGTTACCGCCAAAGTATTGTGAATTGCCGTCGTAACCCACCACAGGGTCGGCAGTGCCATGAATGTGCAAGATTCGCACAGGAGCCACTGCTGTTTGATTCGCCATGGAATGCGTAATCAATCCGCTGACAGGTGCACAGGCGGTGATGCGATCACCATGCTCGATGGCCATGCGGTGCGTCATGAAACCTCCCATCGAAAAGCCCGTGAAGAAAACGCTGTCAAGATTGATGGGATATTGTTCGGCCAATGCGTCAAGGAGCGCCATTAAAAAACCTGAATCATCGATGCTGCTTGCCATCAGTCCAGCATTCCACATGGTTGCACCCGATTGAGATAATGCTTGAGGAATCACCACTGCCCACTGAAACTCATCGGCTACCTGCTGGAAATGGAACTCATTGTCCAACCGAGTGATGTTGTCACCCAAACCATGCAAGAAATACAGGATAGGCATCGTCTCAGAATGGTTTTCTGGTATCTTAATGAGATATTGCCGTTGCGTGCCTTGCCATTCAAAAGTCTGAATCTGTGAGAAGAGTTGGCCGCAAAGCAGTAGAAAAGCAGATAACACGCTGATTTTAAGTAGGTTTCTTGTTTTCATAGTGAGAATTGTAATTGGATTATTGTTGGCAAAGATACACTTTTTCCTATTGCTTGACTATTCTTTCGACTACAATTCCTTGATGGGTAACCACTTTGAGAAGATAGACACCAGTGGGCATCCCGTCTAACGAAAGACGAGTCGCACCTTGTGTTGTTTTGCGCAAAAGGATTCTATTATCGACACTGAAAAGAAAAATGTCGGCTTTTATCCCTTCAGGCAAATGAAGCGTTATTTCACCATAGGTCGGATTCGGGCTAACATAAATCTCAGGAACTTGTCCATCGATAGGCAACGCACTCGGCTCTGGACGCTGCCATTTCCACAACGAGTCGTAAACCACATCGTGAACGGCCAAACGGATAAGATGAGCTGCCTTCGGACTCAAACCTGCCTCGTATGTGATGCTGTCGGGGTCGCGACCAAACATCATGGTATAGAAAGCACAGGCAGCAGCATAACTCCCCGCCATGGAAGGATGGCTTCCGTCAGACATATACAACTCTATCTCACTGTGGTTGTCGCGGAGGTAATGCCACACGCGTCCAACAGGACACACCGACGCATCGTTGGCCTCGGCTATGTACATGTAACGCGCATAGAGCAAGCTGTCCATACCCTCGTAGGTGCTCATCATGGGATACATCGAACCGTATTCCGTATCGCCATTCTTGCGGCCCCAGGTCATGTAGAACATAGCCTCGCCATCAGGATTGAAAGCATAGGTGGAATCCACCAATTGCTTTGCAAAAGGATAGACCATCTCCTCCACCATTTCAAGAGGAAAAGCCGGCAACTGGCTCTGTTCCTGCAGCACCACGAAATCCCATCCGCCTTGACAAATCTTGTCCATCGAAGCGTTGGAACAATGCATCTGGAAGGTGCAGGCACCAGGTGTATTGCTGGCATAGACTAATTCATCGCCCATGCTTTGGGCTATATCTGCCACCATCCGAGGCAATTCGTTGACCGACGTGTAGCTGTTACCCGCGAAAAACGCCCGTTTGCTTTGTTGCGCCCATAGCGGTCCACAGCAAAGCAAAACAATAAGTATAATGATGATTTTAATGCAGTTAGTATTCATCGTTCAATTTCCAACCTCATCACTCGTGTTGGTTTTGTCGTCCCCGTCAGCTTCTCGTCGATGCAGGTCTCACCAGTAGGCATGAACCCGCATTTCTCCATCACTTTTCCTGAAGCGGGATTATCAAAGTAATGGCTGCTAATCAGTGATTTGATGTCGGTTGTCTGACGAATATGTTCGAGCATTAATGCAAGAGCTTCCGTGCAAATGCCTTGGTTCCAATAAGGTTTGCCCACCCAATAGCCCACCAATGGCTCGCCTTCTCGTGCCGGTAGCTCACTTTCGGGCGCAGGCACATAACCAATCGCGCCGATGGCTTCGCCCGTCGACTTGAGTTCGATGGCCCAATTGGTATCGTTATGAAACACGGTGTGGATGATTTCAAGACTCTCTTCCAGGCTCTTGTGTGGCGGCCAGCCAGCACGAGGGCCTACATCGGGGTCGGAGGCGTATTTGAAAAGCGCCGTTGCGTCATCGTCGCACCAAGGGCGGAGTAAGATTCTTTCGGTTTCCATTTTTTATCATTTGTTTTGTCTTTTCTTCCTATCGTAGTATTCTGCTGTAGCCGTGAAGAACACATCGCCACTGCTGTTGAGGGCGGTCTCGACGGAGTCCTGCACCACGCCTATGATGAAACCGATGGCGACTGCTTGCATAGCCACATCATTGCCGATGCCGAAGAACGAACAGGCCATGGGGATGAGCAGCAATGAGCCGCCAGCCACACCCGAGGCACCGCAAGCGCCGAGGGTGGCAATGAGTCCCAGAAAGACCGCAGAAGCAAAACTGACCTCCACACCCACAGTATGTGCCACGGCGAGGGCAAAGACGGTAATGGTCACAGCGGCACCATCCATATTGATGGTGGCACCCAAAGGGATGCTCACGGAATAGAAGTCTTCATCAAGGTTGAGTTTCTTGCACAGCGCCATGTTAATGGGGATGTTGGCCGCCGAAGAGCGCGTGAAAAATGCATTCAGTCCGCTCTCCTTCAAGCAAGTGAACAAGAGTGGATAAGGATTCTTACGCAACATCACAAAGGAAATGAGCGGATTGAAAATCAAAGCGTTGAATAACATACAACCCACTAGGAGTAGCAGCAGGTGACCATAGGTGGTGAAGACTTCAAGGCCGTTTTCCGATACCGTTGTAAAGACCAGTCCGAGGATGCCGAAAGGAGCAAACTCAATGATCCACTTCACCACTTTGGAAATCACCGTAGCAAAATCGTGAACCACAGCGATGGTAGACTTATTAGCTAACTTCTTGAGGGCAATGCCGATGATGATAGACCAGAACAGGATAGCGATGTAGTTGGCGTTGGCGATGGCCATGATGGGATTGGTCAGCATGCCCGTCAGCAGGTTGGTGAACACCTCTGATAGCGATCCAACAGCACCTTCCATCTCGGGCACTTCGCCCAGCTGCAAAGTCACGGGAAACATGAAACCGCCCACCACAGCACAGATGGCTGCGATGAAAGTGCTCAGCAGATAAACCGAAATCAAGGCGGCAAAACGATGCCCGTGTCCTTTACCTGCCTTGGCTATGGAAGAGGTCACGAGTACCGCCACCAATACAGGAGCGATACCTTTCAAGGCACTGACGAACATCCTGCCAAGGATGCCGATGCCAGTCCATGAAGGCACAAGCAGTCCCAACAGTGCACCAATGACCAATCCAATGAAGATACGTAGCATCAAGCTGACGTTAGTGTATCTCTTTATAATTTGTGCGAGCTTTTTCATACTAATTATCTTATTTCTTGATTGTTAAGCCACTCCAAAGCCTCCTCAAAAGGTGTTTCCGTCAACACGTTAGGGGCAATGGGGTCGTCGCAAAACACTTCTCCCGTGCGGGCAATGTCTTCGCCAATGGTGAGCACAAGTTGTGAGCCTCCTGGAAGTGCAAAAGGCTGATTGCAAGAGCAATAACCCGCTGTAGGCGAGCCAAAAGTACGCGTGTTGGGCAGTCCTCTGAAGCAAATCAGGACTGCCTCGCCCGAGCTGCCTGTCCAATCGTCAGTCAGCAGGGCAACAGGGCAATTGATAGGTGCTTGTTTTTCCAATCCAACCGATTGCAAGACAAAGAAAGTGTTGATACTCATTGGTCTTGTGCGCGAAGAGAACTTCAAGATGACATCATCAGGAAGGAAGCGATGGACGGCGGCAATCATTGGATACATGTTGCCCCCGCGGTTGCCGCGTAAGTCAATAACGGCGCCTTGCAAAGCATCAGGAAGGTTGTTAAGCACCGTGTTGGCATATTTGATGCCCTCTTCCGCATTTCCAGAGAATGCTGGTAACTTGATGAAAGCAATGTTATTTTCCAGCAATTTAACCGTCGGCATTTCCCATGAGGAGGTGTCGTTTTCTGTCACTTCATCGGTAGTCATCAGGTAGGTATGCTTTCCTCCTGCCACCTTGCCAGTTTTGGTGACAACTTCTTGTGCCTCTACAAGACTTGTAGGCTTTGCTGAAAGCGCTTCTTGTTTAGCTTTCTCCCATTCAGGTCCTTGGGCATAAATGCCGTGTTTGTCCATGATGCGGATGGCTTTCTTGACATACTTTGCGTTCGGGTCGCTGCAGGAGGCCATGACAAGGAGGGTCATCAAAAGGATTAGGGTTTTTCGCATGATAAGATAATTTGTCGGCAAAAGTACTGCATAAGCCCCGTTTCCGCAAGTTTTTGGGAAATTTGTGAAAGAATTCTATCTTTGCAGGGTTAAAAACAAAGAAGCTGCTGCATGAAAAAAGAAACCTACGAAGCACAGAAAGCCTTTGCTGGCGAGAAGAAGCCATCCATGCTTCGCCGCTGTGTCGGGCATGACTATACAGGCCGCCAGATTTACATGATTACGATGGTGACTGAGGGGCGTCGTGCTCTATTTGGGCATGTTGTAGGTAAAAGCGATGCTCCTGAGGGCAGCCCAGACGAGCCACACATTGAGCTTTCGGCACTAGGCAAGCGCGTTGCTGACGAGTGGTGGGCGGCACCATTGCACCACCCCGAAGTGGAGGTCATCGCTTTACAAATGATGCCCGACCATTTGCACGGCATTCTCTTTGTAAGGGAAAAAATGGAAAAACCGCTTGGCATGGCACTGCGCGGGTTTAAGCAAAGCTGCAACAAGCATTACCGTGAGTTGGTGTTGGGTTTGCCGCCTGTTCCGTCTGTTGCGTTGGCAACGCAACAAACCCAACCCGCGCCCCACAAAGACAGACGAGGCGAAGACCGCACCCACGGCATGCTCTTTGCCCGTGGCTACAATGACAAGCTCCTGCTACGAGCAGGGCAACTTGAAACATGGCTCCGCTATTTGGCCGACAACCCCCGTCGCTTGCTTATGAAACGCGAGCACCCCGACTTATTCCGTGTTCAACAAAACCTAACTGTTGCTGGAGTTTCATTCTCTGCCATCGGTAACTGTTTCCTGCTCAGCCGCCCCGTACGTTTATTTGTACAATGCTCTCGTCGTCTTACTGAAACAGAAATACAAGCAAAAGTGCAGGAATACCTAACAGCTGCTAGACAAGGTGCAGTGCTTGTTTCTCCCGCTATCTCTCCTGGCGAAAAAGCGGTGATGAGGGCAGCCTTCAACGAAGGTCTGCCGCTCATTTACTTACAGGAAAACGGCCTCAACGAACTCGCCAAGCCAAGCGGAACCCGTATGGAGGCATGCGCACGAGGCCAACTACTCATCCTTTCCCCATGGGAGCACCACAATGAACAAATAACCATCAGCAGAAACCAATGCCTCGTGCTCAACGATTTGGCACGCCGGATTTGCGAGAATGATTAAAGTACTTTTTCAACAAATAAAACAGTACAATTATGGTCAAACATATTGCCTCAATCTTATCACAAGGTCGATTAGAAATTGATTGCAATAATTGTGTTGTCAACATCATCCCCCAAGTTACCAACTGTAGTAGACATGGTTACCCATATTCTGAAATAAACTTCGATGATTGGGGATATGTTTATGAAAAATATGTTGGACAAAAATATGAAGAGGAAGGATATCAAGTTGAATACTTAGGTTTGAAAAATGGCTTTTTGGATGGCGGAATGGATATCATAATTAGCAAAGATAATTTCAAAGCTTATATTCAGTGCAAGTATTCAAGCAAATCTAAACCCTGTTTTGGGAAACAAAAGATAGAATGGATTCTTTATAAAGCATCTTCATTCCTTTCAAAACAATACAAAGATCAAAAACTGAATTTTTGGCTCGTAGTACCTACACTACAACTAATAAAAAAAGACTTACAAGATTATTTTCTATCAAAAAACAATTTTCAAGACATGGTCAAATTGGAACTAAAGGCAATACCTATGCCATTATAATCAAACTACAACTAAACAACTGATTTATAGCTTATTGATATTTCTTCATCCTAATGAAATGCCCCTCTTGAACAGCAGCAAAGGTCGCGACAACGGCTACAATGATTATCGGAACAATCGATTCCAAAAATACCGTCAAAGGAACTCCAACAAAAAGCAGAACCCCCGTTACTTTATTTGCAATGGTGTGAGGAAAGATGCATTTCTTGTGCATCACTAACGCAGAGATTTGATTGATGATTTTGGTGGCGACAATCACTCCGCCCCAGATCCACAACCATTTTGGAAATGCCAATGCAGGTATCAATTTAAAGCAGCAACATATTACGAAGGCCAAATCAGCCAAACTATCCAGCATTGCACCTGTTTTGCTTTCACATCCGAGTTTTCGGGCGAGATAGCCATCTGCCATATCGCTGAGACCACAGACGAAATAAATGACCCAGAAAGCACAACTCTCGACTCCAAAAAATAGAAGGCAAACGGCCCCTAAAAACCGAAGTGCCGATATAGCATTTGGCAGGGATTTCATCAACAAACCTTACTCAAGCACAAAGCTCCTCGGATAGAAGTCGCTGTAGAAACGGCCATCGGTGGCAGTGAACTTCAGCACGCAATAGTTCGGGTCAGTGACGCCACCTGGGTAATATTCCGTGTCGCCATCGCGCCAAATCATCTCCTTGCTCTTGGCATCGGTCAGCACCTCCATAGTGCCGCGCAGCATCATGCCCTTGAAGCCTTCGGCATCGCAGAAATAGATGCTGGCCTTGGGGTTGGCCTTGTAGTGAGCCACACGCAGCGAGAAGGTGTTGGTGGTGAAATAGAACACCTTGATGCCTTCGCGGACCCGAGGTGACAGCATGGCCTTGGTGCAAGGGAAGCCCTCCTCATCGACCGACGATATCATGGTGATGGGCAGCGTGTCGGCCATCTTGGCGATAAGCTCTTTAACGCCCATCAAGGCTGGGTTTTCAGGAGTGTCTTCATCTATCGACAATTCCTTACGCCAGCGTTTCAGGTGCGGGAAGTACATCTTCATCTGGCCGATGTATTCTTCCTTCGTGATGGGCTGCGGCAGTCCTTTGTTTACCTCGTCCACAAACTGGGCACAATGCTCTATCATCTCGTCCATCGTGCAGTCTTGCAGGAACTTGCCGTCCTTATAGCAATACAGGCAGTAGTCTTCATTTTTGCTTCCATCGGCATTGGTGCCAAGGATTTCTTTGGTGAGCGGCATTCCGCAGCTCTGACAAAACTTTTGTTCCATGGCTAAATGTTTTACAGCGTATCATGATAGATGTCAGAACCACCCGAAGTGGTACAGTCGCCAGTGAAAGCATCACCCGTGAAATGCAAGTCGCTGGCACCCGAGAGGTTGACTTTGATAGTGCCGTCGCAGTGGATGTAAACATTGCTGGCTCCTGTCATTGTGCCTTCGCACTGGTCGCAGGCAAAGCCGTATCTGTTCCCATTGATGGTTTTCTTGATGTCGCTGGCACCTGACAGATTAATTTTAAGCATATCGGTTTGTCCCTCAAAGGTAGCCTCCGAGGCACCGCTCATCTCAAGGTCGAGATCAAGAGCCTCCACATAACCCTTAATTTTGGAACTGCCTGTCAAATCCATCTCGATTTCATCGGCCAGGATGTCACCAAAGAAATCGGAGGCACCCGACATGTCAATGTCAACTTCATCAGCATCGATGTCGCAATAAAAATCAGATGCACCCGACAACTCGACCTCAACCTTATTGCCTTCAAGGCCATATTCCGAATGGAACTCCGAGGCTCCCGACAAGTCAACGCTCGTCAAGTTAGCATTATAAGGCAGAATCACCGTCATATCCGTTCCACGGTTGGAATGCCAACCTTTGAGATAGATTTTCAAGGTGTTCTCAACGGTTTCCACCACCACATTCGGCATGATATTCTCACCAGCAGTAACCGTGACTTGTGTAGCCACATCGCTGACGGTGACATCAAATGCATCTTCCACTTCAAGTTCGGTGTAGGTACCCGAAATGCTGAAATCCTTGGAGATAGGCTCACCAGCAAATTTGGAACAACCGCAAAATGCAAACAAAATAACGACTGATAGAATTGCCAAATACTTTTTCATTTTAATATGGCCGCTGTTATATACCATCGGGGCATCGGTTCTAATACGATTTTCTTGTTTTTACCTAAACGGCTGCAAAAGTATATTATTATCCATTCCAAAACAAAAACTATATATGGACAATTATATAGACATTGCAACATATTGTTTTCAAAACTCATTGAATTTGCATGGGATTTCCCTACTTTTGCAGCGGATAATAACGGAACGGTTGTTTTATTATGGCACGACCAACAAGCATAACGAAAGAAAAAATACTCGCTGGTGCTATTGACATAGTGAGAAAAGACGGCACTTCCGCACTAACAGCCAGAAATCTTTCTTCGGCATTGGGTTGCGGCATCAATGCCATTTTCTCGAAATTTGGCTCCATGGAGGGTGTTTTGGAGGCCGTCCACACCGAAGCCCGTCGTTTGTTCAAGGAGCGTGTAGGCGCAGGCTTTTCCTTAAATCCTCCTTTCAAAGGCATGGGGTTGGCCTTCCTTTGGTTTGCGATAGATGAGCCTCAACTCTTCAAACTGGTGATGGATGACAAGGCTTCGGCAACCTCTTTCGAGGATTACATCGACACCCAAGTTGGTTTCAAACAGGAATCGATTGCCGCCATCAGCCAGTCTTTCGGCTTGCAGGGGAAAGATGCCGAAATGCTTTATTACCAACTAATGCTTGTCGGTATCGGGCTGGCTCATACCTGCGTGGAAGGCGGTGCAGCACTCAGCATTCCCCAAGTGTCCGAAATCTTCGGCAAGAATGTGAGGGCATTCCTAATGGTCATTCGCGCAGGTAACGATGAGCGCGAATCATTTATGCCTCAAGAAGGCACTGGACCCGAGGGCGATGTTGAATCCTATCTCTTGATCCATTCCCTTGCTGGCCAGAACCACCTGCTGCAAGAACTTCACGCCGCGCCCCGCTATATCCAGGACAATGAATGGGTTGAAATGGAACGTGTGTTCCGTAATGGTTTCTCCCTCACGCCTGAATCGCTTCGTGAGAAGCACCCCAACCTCACCCGTGGCGATGTCCGCCTGATCATGCTTTCCCGACTTCAGTTTTCCGTGACAGAGCAAGCCCTTCTTTTGGGTATCTCCCCTGCCTCTGTCACTAAGGCACGACAAAGGCTTAAGGCCAAGTTGGGAATGTGACGAATCATCCTCCAGCCTAAGATTTCATCCTTTCCTGCGCATCTTTACCCGCTCCGGTGCCCTTGTATTTGCTGCGCGTCGAATTCAGGCGATAATACACCGACACTTGGAACTTGTGCGTTGAGAAAACATTGTTCTGCTGGATTTGGTAATAACCCATGTCGCTGTATTCGTTCATGCCACAGCGTTGAAGGATATCGAGTACGGCGGCGCGGATAGTGAGCGATTTGTCTTTCAAGAAACTCTTCTGCACGACAACGCCAAGGTTCATGTAGTTGTAGTCATTGTAAAAATTCAACTGATGGCCGTGCGAGCGGAACATGAAGTTGATGTCAACTTTCCAATCGTGATTGAAACTGAAGGTGTTAAAAGCATTGAAGGTAAAGACTGGCTTGTCGAAATAGACCCTGCGTGTACCTTCTGGAACATGAATGTCCTCAAGGTCGAGCCAAAGGTCTTGCTTCTCCATGCCTGCGGTGGCGTTGAGCGACCAAATACCCGCTCTTGGCGTCGCCGAAATGTAGGCACCAATCGTATTTACAGGTTTCTCGAGGTTGATATGTTTGATGAGCGCGGCATCGCCATCGGTAAGGTAGGCCCACTGCGTGATGGGGTTCTTGCAATGTCCGTAGGAAGCCGTGAACGCGAGCCATTTGTAGCCCACATTCAGCGTGAGGTCCTGAATTCGCTCGTTGAGCAGTTGCGAGTTGCCCGCCTGCATCGAATAGCGGCTAATGTAGGTGACGGCATCGTTCATCGCAAAGAAACTCGGGCGGTTGGTCTTGATGCCATACGACAGACCCATCTCCACCTTGCCCAAGGCAACGGAATAAGAGGCCGTCGGGAAGAACTCGTCCTGCGGGCGATACAGGAAATCATCGTTGGTCACATCCCTATAGTCCAAAAGCGTGTGTTCGTAACGCATTCCAACACTGGTTTGACCCCATTTCCCGAAATCGCAGGCATATTGCGCAAAGGCAGCAATATTGTTTTCCGTGATGTCGGCATCGGTGTTGGCAATGGTTTGTTTGTCAATCCAATAGGTGTTGTGACGCTTGGCGAAGGTCATCTCCGTGCCGGCCTCGATGCTGCCTTTCCAAACGGGATAGGAAAGCACCAACTTGGAGGCATACAGCCTACTCTCCGCTCCCGACCTGCTTCTGACAAAGTCGTCTTCTATCAGGCTTTGCTCCACGTTTTCGCGGTCGGTGTTGGTCGCTGTGTTCAGGAAGTCGAAGTTGAAGTCGATGCCGAGTTTGCCCGCTGTGCCGTTGTAATAGGCGTTGGTGAGGATGCCGAGCGGCTTGGTTTCCTTGCTGGTCTGCACGCTGTAGAGATGGTCGAGGAAAACGTCGTTTTCGAAGACATCCTCATCGTAGATGACCTTATTCTCGCCGCCGAGATAATGCGTCAGGTCGGCGCGGATGCCCAAGGAATGATTGTCGGAAACTTGCCAGTTGGCGCCAGCGGTATAAACAAGTTGGTCGTTTTTCCAAGTCATAGTGTAGGGACCTGCCTGACGGAACACCTTGGTGGTGTTGGCGATTTCCTCCAAGCTGCTGTATTGGCGGTAGTCCGTATGCCTGTAATACACCGAGCCAAACACATCGACACCGTTTTTGCGGTAGTTCAAGCCGAGTTTTCCGCGTGGTGTGTTGCAACCGTACTGCAAATCTTGGTCGTCAGTCAGGTTCAGGTCGAGGCTGAGGCCATCGCCTTGTTGTTTTTTGGTGCGGATGCGGACCACAGCCCTCACCGTGGCATCATATTGCGCTCCCGGGTTGTTGATGACTTCCACATCGCGGATGTCGTCGCTGCGCAGGCGGCGCAGTTCGCTGTCATCGCGCATCAGCCGCCCGTTGATATAGATAATAGGCGAGCCTTTGCCCAAGACCTCCAAACCATCCTCGCTGCCGGTCATTCCAGGCACTTTGGTCAGCATTTCTTGTGCCGTCCCCGAATCTTCAAGCACCGAGCCTTGAATGGTGGTAATCATCGAGTTACCTGTCAACCGCGTTTGTGGCAACTGGCTCTTCACAACCACTTCGCCGAGGAGTTGTGCATCCATCGTCATTTGGATGGTCAAACCGTTTGTAGGTTTTGCGTATTGGGTTTGATAGCCCACGCACGACACTTTCAGCAGGCCGTCTTTTTTGTCGGTCGGCAAGAGGAATGAGCCTTGCTCATCGGTCACCGTTCCTTGCACAAAGGTCGAGTCGGGAAGCGAAAGCAACATCACATTCACGAAAGGCATAGGTTCGCCGTTTTCATCGGTAATGTGCCCGACTAAGTTTTGGTTTTGAGCCAATGCTGAAACCGTCATCAGCAATGCAGCGGTAAGCGTTATCAATTTCAGTGTTTTCATCTTTTTGAGTTTATTTTTTAACTTCTATTCTCATTTCACAATCCGCTCCCCCACCCAAGATGGAGTGACAAAGCGTTACGGTGAAATTTTTGCCTTTCCACAAACTTTGCATCGAATACATCACGCTTTGGCGCGAACATTCACAAAGCAAAGGTGTTGTGACATATCCTTTTTTGCACAATTCACAAGTGCATTCCAAAAAGACCAGCCGATAGACACGACCTTTTTCGACGACCTCACCTTTCACTCCGGGCAAATCATTGGCCATCTCAAAGAAAACATCCATGTCACCTTTAGCGTCCTCATAGAGTTTTTGGTAAACCGAAAGCGTACCGCCTTTCACACAGTTCTTTCCGCATTCCGCGAAGAAAACTGACCGTTGTTCTGGTGAAAGCTGTGCAACGCCTTTCTCGAACCCCTTAAACCAATTTAATAATTCCATATCAATACATTTTTCTTCTTATTCACTATACGGCTTATCACCTAACGGGCGAGTGCATCCCCAATCTTTGGCGAACTGCTCAAACTCCCCGTTGACTTTCTTCAAAAATAGCAGGCTCACCATTTTGCGAACCAACCAAGGGTATTGTTCCATGCCTGTAAATTTGGCGGCTTCGGGAGAGAAGAAATTACCTTTCTGTGCAAAGAGTCGCCCCATTTGAACGTAGGGGGTCACCATCTTTTCCACTTGATCGGCTGGGGCGGTGCGGATACGGAAGCTACCGCCATGGATGAGTGTGCCGCCGTAACTGCAACCAAGTTGTTCGGGCAATCCTTGCAGGAAGCGTTCACATAGACGAAATTCATTCCCTTCATCCATTCCTCCATGAAGCATAAAGGATATTTCGGCAGGCTGCTTGCGTTCCTTAGGCAATGTTTCCAAGAATTCCAGCATCAAGCCAGGCACACATTCCACATAAAGCGGGAAGGCAATTATAGTACGTTCATTGTTGATGAAAGCCTCTTGTGCCGCGTCCCATTCCTTGCGGCTGGAGAGGTTGTGAAGTTCCCAAGTGATGCCAGCCTCTTCCAAGCCTTTGGCGAAGGTGTGGATGATTTTGTCGGTATTACTGTATTTCTGCACTCTTGGGCTGCCGTTGATGATAACGATATGAGTTGGTTTAGAGTTTAGAGTTGAGTGTTTAGAGTTTTGAACCATGCTGGAAGTAGCATCCAAGGGAATGGCACCCAACGAATGTCCACCAATGTTGGCAGCGGTACGTTTGCACCAATCTTCCAACAACGCTTGGTCAGCGGCACCTTTATACAAAAGACCGATGTTGAGCGCATGGTAGCGCAACTCATGGCGCATCCAGCCGTCGCGGAAACCTATGGTCATGTTCAGCATAGGCATGATGCGGTCCATCATGCGTTTGCCTTTGTAATCCAGAAAGCCAAACCGTGTGTCGGAGACAAGCCAGAGGTTATCGGCCTTCACCAGTTTCTTGAGAATGTTCTCATAATCGTCCTTGATGGCGCAAATGCCAGGTGTTTTGAGCCAGCACTGGTTGCAGCCCATACAATGCGCAATGTTCATGTCGGCGGTGTCGATGATTTCAACCTCTTTGTCAGGAAGCAGAGCGATAATCGTTTCTTTGTCAATGCTTGCTCCTAATGTGTTCAATACCAAATTCATTGTTTGCTTCTATCAAATCGACCGCAAAAATAGCGCATTATCCGTTCCGAAGCGAAAACCTTATGTGGACAATGATGTAGACATTTAGGAACAAGCCAAGCCAGAATTGCAAATGGAAAGATGAAACCAAAAGCCGAGACCACTAACTGGCCTCGGCTTTCATCGTTCTAAGGGTTACTCTATCGGTATCTGAATCACCGACAACCATTTCCCAGGGTCTTCCTGGTTCCAGGCGCCATCGATGTAGCAGGTGCGGTGCTGGCCTACGACTTTGTAGCCCTGCTCCTCGATGTAGCGGAAGGCTTCGGTGAACGACTCGTAGAAACGCTCGTAAGGACCGATGTGCTTCACGCAGAGTGCTTTGGGTACGGCGGGCAGACGTTTGAACTGGATAATGTCGCTATCTTCGCCCATCTCTTCCACTTGTTCGCAATACTCGATGTCGATGTCCGTCGGCGTGTACTCCTTGTTGTGCTCCATGGTGAAACAGTAGCCAGGCGGCGGACATTTGCAGCCGAGTTTTTGCATTTCGGGACCAATTTTCTCGACACACATCGGACCGATGGCGGCGTAGTTGGGAATGATTTCACGGTGACTTGCCACGATGATTTCGGGCAATGTCTGAATACTGAATTTTTCCATTGTTGTGATTTGTTTGCGAGAGTCCCTCCAGTCGAGCAGTCGGTTGCGGCGGGCAACCAGTTGCTTCAGTTGCCTTTCCGTTTCCTTGATTTTCTCGTCCATCTGCCGGATGCTGGGCGTGTGCGAGTCATCCTCAAACAATTCCTTGATTTCATCAAGTGAGAATCCGAGCCGTTGCAGGTCGCGGATGGCTTGCAGTGTCTGCATCTGGTCGATGCAGTAGTAGCGGTAGCCTGTCCACTCGTCCACATCGTCAGGCAGGAGCAGACCCTTTTGCTCATAATGGCGCAAGGTCTTCACAGTCACTTGCATCATCTTGGAAAACTCTCCGATTTTTAACTTTGTTTTGTTACCCATCGTACGATATTTTTGCTTAAGCGGCTGCAAGTCTCGTGCAAACGAGAGGAGAAGGAACTCGCTTCTTATCCCGAGTGCCGCAGAGACTCGCGGCTAATTTCGAAATCAGCCGCAAAAATAAAACATGCCCCAAGGGACGAGTCAAGAGTTTTTTCGTTTTTTTCTGAAAAGTATAATTTTTTGTGCGACGATATTGCCATTTGTGGCAGTTTCAGCAATTCCCCCAACAATCCGGAATAACAACAGGATATTCGGTAAACCGCTCATCCAGTTAGAATATTTTAGTCTCAATTTGACCATAATCGCGGTTGCGACACCAATAGACGGCTTTATCGGTAGCATCGAAAACCATTGAAATCACTGTGGGACAGACGGTTTGCGATACTTCATTGAGTACTTGGAAGCAGTCGTTCACATCAAAATCGTCGGTTGCGGCACCGAGCAGACTTTCCGCCTTCCGATAGCGGTCGAGTCCCATCCATGGGTGCTGTATCGGGTTCGGCACAAAGGGCGGAAAATTGGTCATGATTTTGTAATCGGGCTTTTCGTAATACTTGAACCCAAGTCCAGGGACAATGTGCAGCACATTGCCGTTGCTGTCCGACAACGAAGACATGAATGTGAGTTCAGGAACGCTGCAAACCCTGTTATCTTGCACAAAATCACAAACCTGCTGCAAGGTCTTTTTCATCATCAACAGGTCGATATTCAGCATGATAACATTGGTGTCGCCGCCAGCGGGATTGCTGCGCTCGTTATGCGGCCAGCAGGTTGGCATCCCAACGAAATCGCCCCTGCGGTTGGCTCCGAACAGCGGCATCCAGCCCTCGGTGGCGTCATTAATCTCAATGAAAACGCCATCGTCAGTGGGGCGGATTCGATACTCAAAATCCATGATGTCGAGATTCCACCCGACAATAGTCTTTTTCTTGTTCACCACTATGCTTGTACACATGATTTTATGTCATTTGATTGAATTAATCACTGGTTGCAGTTCGTCCAAAAACTGCGCGGCGTGTCCACCATCCATCTGCACATGATGGAACTGGAAGGATATGGGTAAGGTGACTTTGAACCAACCTTTGCGGTATTTGCCCCACATTACCATAGGATTGCAAAACTGATCTGTGTATTGATTGATGATGCCATCCAATTCGGTAGCAGTCATTGCCGAAGTTCCGATGACCATGGCATCAGCCTCGAAAGAACTTTTACAAGATGAACTCACCGATTGAGTCAAAGTCATGTATTCGGTGCTAAATTGTTCAAAATCATCAGTATAAGGAATGTCGCACGAACTGATACCACCAACCTTGTTGTTTACGATGACATTGATAGCAAGTCGGTCGTACTTATACAGATTCCCATGCTCGGGAAGCAAGTAGAATTCCTCCATCTGGCTTGCTGCCTTGCCGATGCACCAGCACAAAATCGCATTGAATTTCAACCCTTTTCGTCTGCTCACTTTATAAATCCGCGTCACGTCGAAGGTCTTGGTGAGGGTCATCATTGGCATGGGCGACTTCATCCATAGCTCAAATGCCTGAGCCCGATTCGTCTCCTGTGGATTGATTTCTTGTTTCATTGTAGGAATGCCATTTTGTCCATATCAATTCGGTCGCAAAATTAGGGTATTATCCGTTCCGAAACGAAAACTCTATATGGACAATAATGTGGACAATGTGCACACAAACTACCTTTGCA
>CAMJRR010000006.1 GCA_946408345.1 uncultured Bacteroidales bacterium
GGCCAATCCTTTTTTTTACGCGTCAACGCTCAGACACACTTTTGGGGACAGTATCCATTTATGATTTAGACTGCAATTTCAATCGGATATATGGCAATACTTATGGACATTTTTTTGGTGTGGCTCCTTATACTAATTTTCAGGTTTACAAGGGCTTGTTTGTTCATATCGAAGATGAAGTGATGTATGGAATTGTCAGATTGAATCATGAGACTGTATCCCGAAACTGGTATAATAGTATATTTGTGGGTGGTGGATATCGGAATTATGCCTATGATGGCAGTTACGTATACATTATGGTGCTTTACAACCTTAGTTGGGGAGCTTTGCAATCGAATACTTGGGATACGCCCTATATTTCCCCAATCGCACTGCGTGTGGGCTATTGTTTTTGAATACTGAGTTCAGAATGTCGAGATACGGCATTGGAATTTGCCTCCATACTGCTTCCTTGAATCATATTTAATCATTCTAACTCCGATTTGAAGTCATTCAAGAAATCCTCGCCGTTCATAACTTTGTATGCTTCGTCGCCAAAATAGTGAATCATCGGTTCAAATTGCTTGGCTTCTTGGTAGCCACCGATGACTTGGAGGATTCTCATCTCATTGTCCATAATGACATAGGAAGGATACGACATCTTGCCTTTCAGCAGTGCTTGTGCCAATTGGTGCGAACCTTTACGCCCGTCGGGACGCAAAACTCCAACAAATTGGTGTCCCTGAAAGCTGAGGGTGTCTTGACGCTCGGCGTCAAATTTCACGGCATAAAAGTGTTCATTCATATATCTGGCAATCACCGGATTGGCGAAAGTCGATTGATCCATCCGTTTACACCATCCGCACCAGTCGGTGTAGACATCGATGAAGACCATTTTGGGTTTCTTGGCACAGCGTTCAACTGCATCCTCAAAGCTCATCCATTGGATTTTTTCTTGCGCAAAAGCACGTGTGCCTAGCAGGGCGAATAAAGCGATGATTAGTGTTCTTCTCATTTTGTTGTTTGTTTGTGGCTTATGGCCTGTTGCCCATAGCTTGCTCCCATCTCAATTAATGCATGCCTTAGATCCTCAACCATTGTTAATTAATACCTATCCATTCTTTCCAGTTCCCGCTTCGAGTCCTTGGTTTTCAGGCTCTCGCGTTTGTCATAATAATGCTTCCCTCGCGCCAAGGCAATGTCCAGCTTTGCCAAGCCGTTCTCATTAATAAATAAGGTGACCGGGACTATAGTAAACCCTTTTTCCTGCACTTTGTTTTTCAACTTGCGTAATTCGCGGGCGTTGAGCAGTAGTTTACGGTCGCGCTTGGGGTCGTGGTTGTTGTAGGTGCCTTGGGCATATTCTGCGATATGCATCCCGATGACAAACAGCTCATTGCCCTTGAAACTGCAATATGAATCCGCCAAACTCGCCTTGCCTCCTCTGATGGACTTTATTTCTGTTCCAGTCAGCACGATGCCTGCTGTCAGCGTTTCCACAAGAAAGTATTCAAAAGTGGCGCGTTTGTTCTTTATCTTGATGTTATTGTTGTTGTTTTTTTCCATTGCGGCTGCAAAACTACAAAATTCTTGCCGAAACTGACCAAAAAAGCGTACTTTTGTCGCTATGAATACCATAGGTCACAACTTTAGACTTACCACTTTCGGTGAATCGCATGGCACTGCAATCGGTGGTGTCATTGATGGCTGTCCTCCGAAATGGAAATTGGATTTTGATTTTATTGAATCAGAATTATTTAGACGCAAGACAGGACAATCTCCAACGAGTTCCAGACGCAAAGAGACTGACCAAGTAGAATGGCTATCTGGCCTTTTGGATGGTGTCACTTTGGGCACGCCCATTGCTTTTATGGTGCGCAACAATGATGCCAATCCAGAGGATTATGAGGCTTTGAAAGACATCTATCGTCCTTCACACGCTGATTTCACTTATGAACAGAAATACGGCATACGCGACTGGCGAGGCGGTGGCAGGGCCTCTGCCCGGACCACCTTGCCGATCGTGGTGGCAGGTGCTATCGCCAAGCAGATATTGATAGGCCAAGGCATCCAGATTTTTTCCGAAGTGATTTCGATGGGTGATGTTGAACAGGCTCGAAAAATGGGCGATACAGTCGGTGGCATCGTGGAATGCCGTATTTATTGTGCGCCATCAGGCTTGGGCGAACCGATGTTCGGCAAGTTCTCAGCAGAACTGGCCCATGCCATGTTCAGTCTTCCGGCTGTGAAAGGTTTTGAAATCGGTGATGGCTTTGCCTTGGCGAGTAGTAAAGGCTCCGAAGCCAATGACTCTTTTTATAATAAGGGGGGCAAAATCACCACTTTGACCAATCATTCCGGTGGCATCCAAGGCGGCATCACCAACGGGAATGTTGTCGTTTTCCGTGTTGCCTTCAAACCAATACCAAGTATTGCACAGCCTCAGCGTACCGTGAATCGGGTAGGGGAGCCTTGTGAAATCGCTATCGAAGGAAGACATGACGTCTGTGCTTTGCCGCGTGCCTTAGTGCTCGTCGAGGCCTTGGCAGCTATAGTGACCTTAGATATGGAATCTTAGCGTGTTTTTGAACCATAAACAATTCAACACCCCAACAATTCAACAATCAACAATTCAACATAAAAATGTTCTCCTGTCCCATCCAAATCCGAATGAGCGACCTTGACCCTTATAACCATGTCAACAACGGGTCGCAGTGCAATTACTTCGACATGGGTCGAAGCCGCTATTTCGAGCATGTTTTCCAAACCGAAATCAACTGGCTCACTTTTAAATACGTCCTTGTCCACGTGGACTTGGACTTCCAAAAGCCCGTACACTTCCATGACCCAATTGTCTGTGAAAGTCGCGTCATTGAGGTAGGCAACTCTAGTTTCAAGATGGAGCAATGCCTCAAGGATGCCGAAACGGGCGAAGTCAAGACCTTGTGCCATGCCGTGGTGGTCTATTTTGACCGCGAAGCGAACAAAGCAGAGCGGATACCTGACCATGAACGCGCATTGTTGAAAGTCGAGACTTCTTGAAGAGAAAAGGATTTCTCTCGACAATAATAATGAGCAAAATTGCTCGTTTAATTTTTGAAAAAGTGCTATATTTGCATCCTATTAACATGAAGTGGAAAATATTTGAAAACAACAATATGAGAATTAGGCTTTTTGCAACAATTGTACTGGTTTTGTTGGGCTATTCCTATTTGTTTACCCAGTCGGACAATGTAAAGGATATACGCCAAACTTATCTTTGGGACGTGACATTGTCTATGCAGGGTAAGGCTCCTGGTGCCCCTGATATTTGGGAGCAAGTTAAGGAGGCTATTATCTCTGATATCCAACAGATTAGTGATGACAGAACCGAAATCGTCGTAATCCCCTTTCAACATCAGGCTTTGGATGAATGGCGTGAATATGCTACATCAACTGGGAAGGCTGCATTGATTTCAAAAATCAAGGCATATAAGATTCCCCTCCATAATTTTGGGGGCAAAATGACGACTATGACCTGCCTTTACGAACCGCTAAAATATGTGGTCGACAAAGTGCTCTCGGTTGACAAGGTTGATATCTTGAAGTTGATGACCGATGGCATTTCTGACGAACATCAGGCTGAGTATGAGGAGCTTTTGAGCCGTTGGTGTCAAATCGCCAAGGAGAAGGATGCCTTTGGATTTTATATTATGCTTACCAGTCAAGCGGTTGAGGGACGTACTGTCCTTGAAAGGATTAATCCTTGCCGTTTTGATGCCATCGATGTGGCTGACCTTGGTGGAACAGATGTTTCCCTTTTAATGTTGACGCCTCCCAAAAATGTGGCGTTCAATGTTCGTGAAGACTATGGCAAGAGCTTGGCATTCAGACTTGTCCGAAGCGGAAGTGGGACGCTTCAACAAGGTTACAAGGTACATGTGTATTCCGTTGAGAATGAATATATTCATGTGGATGCCATTGCGGAACTGCAATCGGATTGTTCCATCACAGTAAACTCCGATTACCTGATGTCGTTGGAACAGATGGTGGATAGCCTTCCTGTCGATGTTAACGATAAGGTCATACTGCGAATGGAACCTGCCGAGGGTATGGACCGACTTCCGTATGCGATGACACGCATTTTAGATGCTCCTACCGTTATGGAAATGATTAATAAAACCGAAAAAACCGTTAAGTTCCATGTGCGCTAAAAGATTTCTTATGTGGGCAGTACTTTGCCCTTTGATGTTGCTGGTTTCATGTGGCAAGAAGGATGATGAAACCACGGCTCCAACGCGTTGGGGAAAGACTAATTATTACGAAAAGTTCTTGTGGAAGAAGCATGTTCCCGACACGCTTTACAGAACCATGGAATTTGACTTCAACCAAGATGCCAAGCGTTATATGAATGAGCCGCTTCGTTTGGGGTTGTACAAGAAAACCGATAAGGACAAAATGGTTCTGGTGTCGGAGAAAGAGATGGAGGTTTTCGTTGAAGGCAAGAAGTGCAAGGAAAACATTATTGATGTGCTTCCAAATATGGATGAGATAAAGGTTGGAATCGTTTTCAAACCTGAGGCGGAAAATAAAGTGCATCATTGGTTTTTCCGTCCTGTTGATGACGGTGGTTTGGACCGCATCAATGATATGGCCCCTGATGCTTTCAACGCCGATAATTCATCGTTGATGGAAGTCGAGGTGGAAAAGAATAAGGTGATGAATCCGTTGGCTGAAGGTCTTTTGTTGATGGGTGTCTTTTTGATTGGCAGTTTGCTGGTGTGGTTGCTGATATTGAAGGCCATATTTTTCCCGACCTTCCGTGTGGGAAAGATTCAGCTCACCGACCCTGTGCCATACAATAGCCTTAAAAGATTGAAAGGCTATCGTAAACTCATTCTTACCAACAAGAAAACCACTCAAAGCTTTTTCAACAGATTGTTCACGGGAAAGGTGCAGTATGAGGTGAATCCCATTTGGACGAACGATGTGCTGATTGAGCCCAAGGACAAGAATAGCGTCAGGCTTCGCTGTCCCTTGGATTATATGGCAGATGCCCGTGTGCTCAAGAAGAATCAGGAGTACACCATTCACAATATCACGACAGGTAATAAGACAACAATAAAAATATCATAATCGACTATGGCAACAAAGATTAAACGCTGCTTGTATATCGGACTCGGCGGCACTGGAATGAATGCACTTCTTCACACAAAGAAGATGTTTATCGACACTTATGGAGAAGTTCCTCCTATGATTGGTTTCCTCGGAATTGATACCGATGGTGGTGCTTACAAGAAATCGCTCCTTTCGAACCATAGCGAGGAGGTCAGACTTGATCCGAAGGAACAACTTCCTATTATGGTAGCGCGAGCTCGCCCCATTTATGATGTTAATAAAGAATCTTTCTCCTGGATTTCGGAGGAAAACCTTTATGCGCTCACCTCTATGGAATTGGGTGCCGGTCAAGTCAGGTCTAATGGTCGTTTTGCATTTACGGTCAATTACGACAATATTTGTCGAAAGGTGGACACGGTTTTGGCTCAGATTACGAATGCGCATATTATCAATAACGACAAATATGAGTTGTTAGGCTCCAATACGGAGATACACATGGTGTTTTCCGTTTGTGGCGGCACAGGTTGCGGCACATTCATCAACATGGCCTATCTGCTTCGTGAGAAGGCTCCTAGTTGTAAACTGACGGGTTATGCCGTGTTGCCCGATGTGTTCAAGCACATGTCAAGCTCGGGTATGGCCAAGGTGGCTCCTAACGCATACGGTGCCATCGAAGATTTGGACTACCTGATGCATATGGGCATAGGGAGCAAGCCCGTGAAGTTGGAATATATCAACAGCTCCGTCGAGATTAAAGACAGGCCGTTCAATTCGGTGATTTTCATCGATAACAAAAACGACCGTGGCGACACCTATACGCATGTGGATGAATTGGCCGAGATGATTAGTCTTGCGTTGGTGACTTCTGCGGGCGAGCTTTCCTCGGCATCGGCGAGTGTGAGCGACAACATTGAGAAGAATATCAGGGAAGGCTCGATGGATATTGAAAACAAAAAGGCTTGGGCCGCTGGCATGGGCGTGTGTGAGATTATATATCGTGGCCAGGATTTGAGTGACATTTATGCCATCAAGTCGGCCAAGAATCTCATCGACCGTTTCTTCAACAGCTGCAAAGATGCCAACCTGATTGCCAACAACTGGATTGACAGCCCGAATGTCAATATCCGTGAAAACAACAATTACGATCATGTCATCGATTATATCTGCGACAAGTCGCCAAAGTATGAACTGACGGTCAACGACTATGGCAACCCAAAGCCTGAGATTGAACAAAATCTCAATATTAATCGTGTCAAAGATGAGGATATCAACAAGAAAATCAATGACCTTACGAGTCGTGTGCGCACGGAGTTGAGGAAGCTTATCATAGAGCATATCAATCAAGAGTGTGGTATTTCTACTGTCGAAAACGTGCTTGAAGCGATTGAAGACCAGGTTGATGTCTTTTTGGATGAAATGAACAAAGAGAAGGAGGATTTCCTCTCTCGCGAACCTATGCTTCAATCCGCATTGGATACGGCAGCGGCGGACCTCAGCGAGTATCATGCCAAGTTCTTCCATAGCAAAACCAAGCTGGAAGATTTGGCCAACGATGTCACTGACGCTTGTCGCGCCTTAGGCACATGCAAGTTGGAGATTGTGCGTCGCACCGCTGCCATCACCGTGTATAATAATGTCAAAGGTATTTTGGCTGAAGCGAACAGTAAGATCCGCCTGATTTCCGAAAGTATGAAATCGGTGAGCCGTAGTCTTTCCACAAAACTGGCTCGTATTCAGAATAATGTGGGTAAGGCTCCTGCGACTTTCCAAATTGACTTGGCCCAGAATTCATTGAATTCGGTGAGTGTGATTGCCGATGAAGTGCAGATTCCTGAGTTCGTCAAGGGACTCCGCATGGAAGGTAAAATCTATGCTTTCACAGTCTTGTCCAATGAGGAAATCGAGGAAGAAATCCTGAAATACACCAAGCGGTTGCATACGGCTCGCAACTGGAGAGACACTGGCATTGACGAGATTTTGGATAAGATGCCGCAAGAAGAGTTTGACCGCATCACACAGGTTGCAATTGAAAAGGCTATGCCATTGTTCCGTTACGATTACCGTGGTTATATGCCCAAGGAGCGTCCCCGCGACAGTTTCTTTGTGGGTGTGCCCGACAAGCTGAACAACCGCCTGTATAAGAACGACTTCTTCAAGAGCAAACTGACGGGTACGATGGATGTGGATTTTGCCAGTATTGGCGTGAACGACCGTATTATTATTTATCGTCAGGTGGGCGTGGTTCCTGCCTATACGCTCTATGCTCTTCCCGATTATTTGAAGGAGTATGAGCAGTGTCGTGTGAATTGCCATTATGATGCCAATCTGGAAACGAGGATGAAACGTGAGGATTTCAGCCTGAAGCCGAAAAAGGCCAGCGATGAGGATTTGCTAGACCTTTGGGTAAAGGGCCTTATTTTTGGCTTGGTGAAGAACGAGAATGGTGACTACTATTTCCAAAGTCAGGAATATGGCGATGCCTTGGACGATTTCTGGGTAAAGTTGGGCGAGTATCGAGACGAAGCTTTCGACCAATTCCGTACCTATAAAACCTCCATTCGCAAGGAGTTTAATGAGTTCTTGGATCATCTTGCCGACAGCAAAGGCTCCGATGCCATCAAGAAAATCATAGATGATGTGAAAATGAACTATTATGAGAAGTTCTCGCAGATTAATATGACAAAGGAGGAAGTGAAAAAGAAGGGTTATGAGCGTATCAAAGATTTGATCACCAACGAATTGGTACATATTAAACAGCTTTAAGGCAAATGAGGCATACAACGCATATTATGCTTGGCGCTTATGCGGCATCCATGCTGAAGAACATCAAGCGTTACATCATCAAGTATGGTGAGGAGGAAGTCAACGGCTATTTCAAGGCTTTTCTGTTTCCGCAACTCAATCTTTCCGTGGAGGCTTGCTTCCAAAGTGCTGAAATGGTGAAAGCTGATGAAAGCCAATTTGTGGCTGGCATTGACGAAATGTATGAGGTGCAATTGGTTGATTCCTACAAGGTTATTCCCGATAGTAGGCACGACTACTTGAAAGGCTTTTTCCGGAAACTATATGATGAGAGTATTACCATCAACCATCCGGGAGATAGCTCTACGATGCATTTATGTTTGTATGTCCCATTGTATTTGGATGATTATTGGTCGGCAGCGAAAACGTTTTTGGACGCCATAGAAGAGATTCCTCAAAAATACCATGTCGATATGTTTCTCTTGCCATACGACTTGGCGTTTTTATTTGAAAGACAGGGAGATAGATTGACTGAAAGGGTGGAGGAGTTTGCTGCCACTTCAAAGAAGGTTTTGGGGGAAATTCTGCAAGCAAAGAAACAGTTTACCAAGTTGGGCTCATTGATTATGCTTCAGAATTGCAATGCTGATGGTACTTCTTTGGATTTGGATGAAGAATCCTTTGTGCGTATCGTCAGTGAGTATGCCTTGCTGTCGGTCAAGCATTATCCAGAAATGTTTCAGCCTGCCGCCATGGATCCCAACCGCCCGATACATGCTTTGGGTCTTTCGGTATTGAGTTTCGACAAGTATTACTTTGTGCAGTATCTGCTTCATCGCGCCTATGTCTATATTTTGGACCGTGAAAACGTATCTCAGTCCGAGGTGGATGTAAACAAGGTGTCGCAGATTGTTCAAGGGCTGTTGAATCAGAAGGTCAATGTTTTTTCCATGTTCTATGACGAGGAGGTCGCGCCAAGGTTGAACAACAACTTGGAGCATACGGAAATCATCAGTCAAATCAAGCCTTTGCTGGATGAAAAAATGGCATGGATGACGCAAGAATTCCAGTCTTATATTGTCGATCCCAGTCTAACGCTTCCTGAGAAGAAAGCCACTTTGGCTCAGTTGTTGGGTGAGGATGACGACTTGCTGACAGGTTATATGTTCAACAAGCGTCAGTTGGTGATTGATGATTGCAGCCGCGAAGTGCTCGACCTTTTTGTGAATGCCCACAATGCCATTTGCGGCATGGATCCGACTGAAGCAGGAAACGCAGAAGAGGGGGACATTGAGGTGGAGCGCGTCAAGGAGTATGCTGCGCTTTCTTCGAATGCTGAACCAGTTAGGATGGCAAGTGCTTTGCTTGATGACCTAAAGGCGACCAAGGTGACTATGCGTGAGTCGACAAATTATATCCGACAAAAGAGCCTTGAGCTGGAGGGCGTAGACGTGCAACGCAAAGACCATAATGAGAGTTTCAAGCGATTGACCCATGACGGTTTTGTTTTTGATGGACGCACCTATATTTTACAAGGAGAGACCGAAGAATTTGATTTCGAGGAAGAATATCACCCTATTTCAACTGTTCCATCTTCTGTGGATTTGCGCAAGGATTTTACGCAGATTAAGGACCAGGGAACGATGGGGGCTTGCACAGCATTTGCGCTTGTCGGCATTTTTGAGTATATCCTTAAGAAAAACCATCAGCCTGATGTCGACCTCAGTGAGCAGTTCGTGTATTATAATGCAAGAAAAGCAAAAAAATCGTCGAACGTTGATGCGGGCAGCTCGCTTTCTGGCATCATCAAGACGATGAAGGAGCATGGCGTTTGTCAGGAGCATTTGTTCCCTTACAATCCAGACGTTATTGCGTCCGAACCACCAGTGGAGGCATACGATGATGCCCAAACTCGAAAGGTTGTATGTGCGAAGGCCGTCAAGAAGGAATTGCACGACATCAAATCTGCTGTTTCTGAGGGCTATCCCGTTGCCGTTACTTTGAAGATTTACAATTCTTTCAACCCTCAAAACGGCTTTATCCACATCCCTGAAGAATCGGAAATCAGGGATGGGAAGTTTGGCTATCACACCATGGTGATTTGCGGTTATAACGACGAGGCGCGCTTTTTTGTGGTTAGGAATTCCTGGGGCCGTGCTTTCGGTGACAAGGGCTATTGTTATATTCCATACGGTTACATTGAAGACGAGACCTTGTTGAATGGTACCTGTATCATTACCGAAATCAGCGATACCAAGCTTCAAGTGAAAAACACAGACCATAAATCCGTGGTTTCCTTCGATTTGACGGATTCTAATATCAAGTCCGAGATTCTGACTAATTTGATTCGTGAAGAGAAAATAAAGCTCAGTAAGTTGAACAAGGAATTGACGGAGCGTAGTCGGAAGTTCAACGAATTGTTTCAACAGCTCGGTAACAATGGCACCCGTGAATCACTTTGTGAAGGTACCATCGAGCGTTTGGATTGGGAGAGCCGGAACCTCACGCGTAAGAAAGACAAACTTCATCAGGAACGTTTGGATGCGCTAAAAGCCTTCGACAAAGAGACGCGTCGAAGAAGATGGTGGTTCTATGGAGGTCTTGCTTTGTATGTGCTTAGTTTTGTTTTGATCTGTCTAATCGCCAAGTCATTGTCCCCATTCATCGCTAAACCAAGTCTTTGGGCACACGGTGTGTTGGCCTTGTCTATTTTGGCGTATTGGTTGATCATGCGCCATCGTAAGCGCGAGCGCCAGGATATGGATTTGGACTACAGGAACCGACTGGAGCATTTGGCTCAGGAGATTTCGAATCGGCAAAGGGAGAAAGAGATCACCCATTTGAAGACCCATTTGGCGGGAATGATTATCGACTCCTTATATAAATTAGGTAAGAATCTACACACCAAGTACAACGGGATGCGCTCATACGTGGGTAACTTGAAAGTGTGGCGCGAGCAGGAGGACGACTCCTTGAATATGACACCGGTTTTGCATAATCCCTTCCTTACACTCATATCGAATGCCTGTTTGGACAAGTATTTTGAAGACAACAAGGAACAACTTACGGAAGGCCTTGAACTGAGCAAAATGTTCAAAGACAAATACAATGTACGCGAAGAAGAAGTGGTGAGGTTCAAGAACGACTTGAAGACAAAGCTCATGGCCATGCTCTTCAAGGCTATCGAGGGCTTCTCTATTTTCAAATATGTCACTGGCGCTGAGACATATCCGTATGTAGGAGGCGAGTTTACGGATGTTGACGCCCTTCTTCGTCAAATGGATTATAAGTCAACGCCTTTTGTGCGGCTTAATGCGGTTCCAGTGGATGCGGAAGGCATCAACTCCCATTGTAAGATGATGCTGCTCAATACCGATTGCACTCAAGACCGGAAGAAATGGGAAGATGCTTGTGTTAAGAACTTTACCTTTGCGCCTCAGTTTCAGAAGATAGAGAATCCGTATGCCATTGTTTTACTTCAGCTAAAAGGTGTTTCAGAAAAAGAAGTCTCGTTTCTGAATGAATAATAGGCACTTGAAAAAATGCCTGCTTTTTGTCTTAAATTGAAATCTATGAAGAAAGTCATTTTTACTGTTTTGTTTTTTATGGCCTTTGTCGGCCTCCAAGCCCAAACCGAAACCGAACTCAACGCTTGGAACGATGTCAACGTGTATGAAATCAATAGATTGTATCCTCGGACGAATGTCGTTCCGGTAGGTGAGGAATGGTCGCAATGTCTCAACGGCGACTGGAAGTTTTATTGGGTGGATTCGCCCTCGAAGGCTCCTGTCGATTTCTACAAGGAAGGGTACAATGCCTCGGGCTGGAAGACCCTCAAGGTGCCGGCCAACTGGGAATTGAATGGCTATGGCACGCCTATCTATGTCAATGTGGACAACGAGTTTCGTCCCAACGAGCCGCCTTTTGCCCCGACGATTGACAATCCTGTGGGCTGCTATCTGACAGAGTTTGAGATTCCCGAAACTTGGAAAGACCGCCTGACTTTTATCAATTTCGGGGCGGTGAAGTCTGCCTATTATGTTTGGGTGAATGGTCAGTTTGTGGGCTATTCCGAAGATGCCAAGACCAATGCCGAGTTTGACCTGACGCCATACGTCAAGGTGGGGAAGAACACGTTGGCCGTCAAGGTCTATCGTTTCTCCAACGGCTCCTACTTCGAATGCCAGGACTTTTGGCGCTTGAGCGGCATCGAGCGTGATGTCGTGGTTTATTCCAAGCCAAAACTGAATATCGCTGATTATGAGGTTTGTGCAGATTTGGATAGTACATACAAAAAAGGCAGATTTCTAATTTGTATAACTCTTCAGAATCAAACTGGCAAAGATTTGAAGAAAGAAAAGGTAGAAGTGACAATCAAAGACGGTGAAAACGAGATTCTAAAATTAGAACGAGACTTGGCCGGAATGAATGGATGGTTCTTTATAGATGCTGGTCGTGATTTAGCAGATATCAAGCCGTGGTCGGCAGAACATCCGAATCTATATCGATTGGAGATCAAAGTTTTGGATAAAAAAGGAAAAGAGATTGAGCGACTTGAAAACCATATTGGTTTCCGCACTGTGGAAATCAAGGATGGCAAACTTTTGGTCAATGGGCAGTATGTATTAATAAAAGGTGTGAACCGCCACGAGCATGACCCCTACACGGGCCATGTGATTTCGCGTGAGTCGATGGAACGCGATATCGCATTGATGAAGCAAATGAACATTAACACGGTGCGCACCTGCCATTATCCTGATGACCCGTATTGGTACGAACTATGCGATAAATATGGCCTTTATGTTTGGGATGAGGCCAACTGCGAGTCGCACGCCCAAGGCTATGGTGAAAAGAGCCTCGCCAAAGACCCACAATACGAGAAGATGATTTGGTCGCGCAATCGCGACATGCTTGAACGTGACAGGAACCATCCTTCAGTCATCATGTGGTCGATGGGCAACGAGTGCGGCAACGGTGTGAATTTTGAAAACACATACTATTGGATGAAAAGCAGCGACCCATCGCGCCCCGTGACCTACGAAAGAGCCATTTACGATCGCAACACGGATGTCATTGGCCTGATGTATGCCAGCCCGAAATATCTGCAAAAGTTTGTGGATGAAGGTCTTGACAAGGAAGGAAGGCCTTTCATCATGGTTGAATACTGCCACGCCATGGGCAACAGCATGGGCGGCATGAAGGACTATTGGGACGTGATTGAAGCCAATGAGCAATTGCAAGGCGGCTGCATTTGGGACTGGGTGGACCAGAGCTTCATCGTTCACGACGAAGACAAGGATGTGGATTGGTTGGCTGTTGGTGGCGATTTCGGTCATGCATACGGCGTGGGTGATGACGATGCTTTTTGCGCCAACGGCGTGGTCAGCAGCGATAGGAGACCGCATCATCACGCCGCCGAGGTGAAGAAGGTGTATCAGCCTATCAAGTTCACAGCCAAGGATTTGACTTGGGGAAAATTCGAGGCCAAAAACTGGCTCTCGTTCACCAATGCCTCCGCCTTCGATTGCGATTTTGAAATCTTCTCAGCCGAAAAGACGTTGCAGAAAGGCAAAATCGACCTTGATATTGAACCCTTTGGCACACAAGAGATTAATATTGAACGCCTGCGCATTTACGGCAATCCTGGAGAGGAGTTCTTTGTGCGTTTCTCGGTGAAACTGAGAGAAGACCAGCCTTTTATGCCTGTTGGAACAGAAATTGCCTACGATGAGTTCAAGTTGGATTGGCTTTCGGCACCTTTGGAGCCTTTGGTGAAAGAGAAACAGGTGCAATTCAATTCAGGTAGTGGCTCGGTTTACAGTGAGGATTTCTCTGTGACTTTTGATAAGGCTACGGGTGCCATTGATTCCTATGTCGTTAAAGGTCAGGAACTTTTGAAAGGCGAGTTGAGAGATAACTTTTGGCGAGCTCCAACCTTGAACGATGAGGTCGACAGTTGGGCTTTGCCGCGCTGGAAAAAGGCTGGTTTGCAACACCTGACTGCCAAGACCGGCGGCTTGCATTTTGAAAGGCTTGATGACAAAACGATTGCTGTTACTGCGGCTGTTGAGTATTATGATGCTTTCGACAAGCTTCAAATCGTGGTTAATAAGGTATATCTCGTTGATGGCGAGGGTAATGTGACAATCACCAACCGCGTGGAGCCGATGGAGACGGTGACTTCTTTGCCTAAGATGGGTATGCAGTTCCGTGTGCCGCTGGATTACAGAAACCTGACCTATTTCGGCAAGGACACGGAGAACTATCCTGACCGCAACGCCTCAGGTAAAATGAGCTTGTATAAGGTAGACGCAATGAATCTGTTTGAGCAACATGTGGTACCTCAAGATAATGGCAATCATGCCGAAACGCGCTGGATGGTTTTGAATAGCGACGATAGTTCTGTTGGGCTGTATATGACAATGTCAGAGCCGTTCAATTTCAGTGTTTACAACTATGATGATGACAACCTCACCGCTGCACGTCGAATTAACCAACTGGAGCCCAATGATTTCCTGACGGTGAATGTGGACTATAAGCAAGCTTCCATAGGCACAGCCACTTGTGGCCCAGGTGTGGATGAGAAGTATGTGCTTGGCAATCAGGTGTATGAATACACGGTGTTGCTTCGCGCTTTTGACAAGACGCAAGACCCAATAGAACTGACTCGTTTCCAAGTGCCGAATGCGGATTCCTTGATGGTTCCGATGCCCGAAATCAAGGCGGCGATGGCAGGAAAGGAGGACTTCCGTATGTTCAACCGTCCGCTGACCATCTCGATGATTTGTGCCGACCAAAATGCGGAAATTCATTACACCACCGACGGCAGTGAGCCTACGATGAAGTCATCACTATACAAGTCGTCGTTTGTCATTCTCAAGACCACGACCATCAAAGCCAAAGCTTTCAAGAAAGGCAGCATACCTTCATTTGTCGCTTTGCGTCAGTTCAACCGTCTGAACATCAAGAGTACGACCTTCGTCAACCCACCTGCGGAGCGTTATGGCAAGGATGCCGACATCGCCCTGATGGATGGCAAGAAAGGCGTAGCAGGAGATTGGCAAAACGACTGGCTCGGCTTTGAGGGTATCGATATGGAGGCCACCATTGAGTTGGCTGTACCTACCAAGATCAACATAGTGAAGGTAGGTCTTTGCCATGACCCGCAGTCCTGGGTGATGTGGCCTAAAGGCGTGTGGGTCAGCTTCTCGAATGACGGCAAGGAATTCTCCGACTGGCAAATGGCCGAATTACCTGTGTTCGACCGACCAGACAAGATGAAAGGTTTCGGTCGAATCGAAGCTCGACTTCGCACTGATGGCAAGCAATGGAAGTTTGTCCGCGTGAAAGTGGAGAGCCAAGGCGTCTTACCCGAGTGGCATCCCTACAAAGGCCAGAAGGCTTGGATTATGGTGGATGAAATGGCGGTGGAGTAGTTTAGAGTTTAGAGTTCGGGGGGGCGTGACGCCGAGGGTGAGTTACAAACAGCGTGTCATGGACTTCCTTGCTAACAATCGGCATCTGCCCGTGTTGGACAAGATTTACAATATGGAGAAACTGGAAGATGCTGATTTCCGCGAGTTGCAGCGCATCCTTTGGGAAGAGCTGGGCAGCAGGGACGACTACAACCTTTACACCCAAGGCAAGATGTGTGGCGACAATGTGGCCGTACTCATCCGCTCCTTGATTGGCGTTGACAGGAAGGTGGCCATACAGCGTTTTGGCAGCTTCATCTCGGGCATGGAACTCAACTCAGAACAAGAGGAATTTTTGATGACCGTGATCAGTTATGTGTGTGAAAACGGCGATATTACAGAGGAAATCGTGGTGAACGACCCGTCTTTTGATGAGAGGTTAGATGTTTTCAGTGTCTATATGATTCCCTTGGCAAGATACATCGAAAACATTCATAATGTGGTGATTCCATTGTATCCTGTCAATGAAAACGAGGTGTCAATGGCGGTACATAAGTGATTTGTATAAGCTGGAGTTTGGATTGAACTGAGTACTCAAGGGACGGATACTACACCCAGATATGCAATGTCGGGCTTTTATAATAAGACGGAGGACAATGATAGGCCGCAGGCACAGATGCCCGCCATCGCGTCAACCAGAGTCAGCATGACATGGCTGCTGGAGCCACTTTAAACAATCTCTAACCGAACCAATCCGAAGAATCCGAAATGCTTCGGCAAAAGTTCGGTTCTTTTCGGTTAGAGAAGGAAAAAACAAAAAACAGAACATGCCGCTCATTCGCCATAAATGTATATATTTGCAACACGAATATGGATAGACGAGAATTTATTAAAGTCGCTTCAATAGGAGCCTGCGCCGCAGCCTTGCTTCCTTCTGTCGGGGGGGTGGTGACTGGATGTACTCCTCCTCTCATCAGTGACGGTGACATTGACAGCGGTAAATGGGATTTCGACGAAGTGGTTGACCGCTCAGGAACGTGGAGCATCAAATATGGACGGGCTTCTGAGGGACAAATTCCCATGTGGATTGCCGATATGGACTATCGGACTGCTCCAGCTGTGTCATCAGCTATGAAAGAGCGGCTGAACCGTGACGTGTTGGGCTATACTTTTACACCGGATGAGTTCTACCAAAGCATCATACTTTGGGAGAAGGAAATGTATGGTTGGCAGGTGGATAAGGAGTGGGTCTCATACTGTCCAGGCGTCATCACATCCATCAACCAGGCTTACCTCACCTTTACTAATCCTGGAGATGGCATTGTCGTCATGCCACCCGTTTACAACCTTTTCAGAATGTACGCTGAAAGGCTGGGCCGTCAGGTCATCGACAACCCTTTACTTTTCGACGGCGAACATTATCAGGTGGATTTTGACGGACTGGAAAAGACGCTCTCCCGTAAGGATGCCAAGATTCTTGTCCTTTGTAATCCCCACAATCCCGCTGGCCTTGTCTGGGATCATGATGAGATCAGGCGGATTGCCACCCTATGTCGCAAGAATGGGGTACTAGTCATCTCGGATGAAATTCATGCAGACCTTACCCTCTATGGTCGCCGACACACTCCGTTTTGTAGTGTCAGCGAGGATGCGGCAGCTATTGGCCTTGTTTTTGCAGGTCCCACCAAGGCCTTCAATTTGGCTGGTGTGTCAATGACTGCATATTGTGTCATCCCCAATGAGGAACTGAGGAAACCTTTTCAGAAGCAGCTGAGGGATGCTAAACTTGACGAGGCTCCCATTGCCAGCCTTGTCGCCACCATCGCTGCCTACACAGAAGGGACTCCGTGGCTGCAATCGCTCAAAGAGTACCTCCAAGGTAATATTCGTGAAGTCGTCGATTTCTTTTCCACAAACGATTTGGGCATCAAGGCCATTCAGCCTCAGGCTTCTTTCCTTGTTTGGTTGGACTGTCGAGCGATGGGGATTTCGCAGGATGAACTGATGCGATTCTTTTCGGACAAAGGCCTCTTGTTGAGCAACGGGGCTGCTTACGGTCAAGGCGGCGAAGGATTCGTCCGCATGAACATAGGCTGTCCCCGAAAAATCGTGAAGGCGGCGTTGGAAAGAATCCTATGAAATTGCAGCAGTCTGGTATAATAGAGGGTGACTAAAATTATCCTTATGCTTTACACCGCCATTCGACTTATTCCAACTTTCCTGAGCGTTGAAGGCGAGACTCAAGTGAAGTCTTTGTCGTGGAAAGGTCAGAGGTGTGAACCTCGGTTTGATGGCCTTCGATGTCGAACTGGAGCGTGGCACCGTCGGCACGTACGTCCATGGTGACCGGAGCACCCATCACGAGAGGCAGGTTGATGTCGTCGTGTCCAGCAGGGAAGCCGCACATGACGGGAATGTTGTAAGCCGTAAGATAGGAATGGAGCATCGCTTCGACGCTTTCGTATTCGAACTCGCTGCCGCAGCTTACAAACGATCCAAGGATGACTCCTTTGCAACGGTCGAGTACGCCGTTCATGGCAAGGATGTTGAACTGACGGTCGATGTTGTGCATCGATTCTCCTACCTCCTCAATAAAGAGGATGATGTCTTCAGCTTGGGTGGCATCGGCTTGAGTGCCGAGGTTGGGAGCGAAGGTGCAAAGGTTGCCGCCAACTAACACGCCTTTGGCCTGTCCAATGATGTTCTGTGGGTGTGCCGGTAACTCATAACGTGGCACTTGGCCCATCAGCAAGTCGCGCATCAAGGTGCTGGTAGCATCTGTACCACCGGCAGCAAGAAACGAACTCATTGTTCCGTGTATGCTCATCACATCGGCGCGGCTTTCTAAACCGTGCAGCGTGGTGATGTCGCTAAAGCCCACAAGCCATTTTGGATTTGCCTTGAAATCGTTGTAGGACAATTGGTTGATGAGCTGAATGGTGCCATATCCGCCACGGTTGCAGATGATGGCTTTAACACCGTGTCGGTTGAGAGCCCAACGCAGGTCACTGACACGTTCCTCAATGGTGCCGGCATACTTGCCTTGGTATATCTTGCCCACGTTGGGACCAATGATAGGTGTCAGGCCCCAGCTGCGTAACACTTCGGCGGTACGCTCTACGTTCTCCATCGGGGTAAAGTACGATGGCGAGATGAGTGCCACCGTATCGCCTTCCATCAGATAGGAGGGTTTCTCACATTGTAGCTTCACTATTCCATTCTCAGGGTCGGTCGTTTCTTTTTTGCATGAGGTTGTAACACCGCAGAGAATAAGGATGGCGGCGAGCATCCAGCATGTAGTCTGTTTCTTCATATTCTTATATGCTAAATTGACAATGAAAGGAGTTGCGAACCATCGTAACTCCTTTACTCATTTTTGTCTTGAATATTTCAGGCTCTTTTTTCTATCGTCAAATACCGTTTTCTTACCACTCCACAGCCATGCGCTGCACCGGCATAGTCATACACCGTGCGCCGCCGCCACCGCGAGCAAGCTCGTTGCCCTCGAAGGCAACAATACATTTCCTGATATTGTTCAGGTTTGCTTTGTTGTTGACCACATCGGCGGCAGTAATCACATTGAAGCCTGCATTATTCAAGGCTTGCAAAGTGTGTTGGTTGCGCCCATAACCGATGAACTTTCCAGGTTCGAGGCAGAAGAAGTTGCAGCCGCTATGCCATTGCTCGCGTGAGCCAAAGGTTTCGTCTCCTCCACCGCAATAGATAGGTTCCAAGTCGATACCAAGATCCTTCAGTCCTACAAGTAGGTCAGGGACTTCGTTGCCGACAGCTTTCTGTCCGTCGATGGTGATATGGAAGGTCTTGTAGGCACTGTTCATGATGACAGGCTTGTACACCATACATTTGTCCACATCAAGCATAGTGAATACCATATCTAAGTGGATGAATGACTCTGGCTCTAAAGGCAGCTCTTGGAAGATTAGGTGCTTCACACCTGACTTGGTCTTGAGATGCTCGACCAGAGCCTCTACGCCATGCATATTGGTGCGTGAGCCCAAACCACAAATCACCACATCGTCGCGGATAATTTGTACGTCGCCGCCTTCAACGGTACCGATGCCGTGGGTATCGTAGTTTAACACCGGATTGATGACCTTGGTTTCAAACAGCGGATGTAAGTTGTAAATGCTGTTCAAAATTATGCACTCGCGGGCACGTACCTGTGTAGCCATATTGCAGATCATAATGTTGTCAAACATAGTGAAAGAGGCGTCGCGCATAAAGAACAAGTTAGGCAAGGGAGCCAAAGCAAAGTGCTCATTATTGATGAAAGTAATGTCATCAAGTTGTACGCCTTCAATGAGTTGACGAGAAAGGTCAGTAGCAGGCAATGACTTCAGATAATCGGCCAAATAGGCTTTGTTCTCGACCTTGCAAACTCGGTCGACAAGACTCGCTTTGACATTTTCTGATTGCAATATGTCAGTCAGCAAATCGCCAATCTCGTGGACTTGTGCTGCTTTTTGAAGCACCCTTTTGAAGTATCCATATTCTTTTTGAGCGACTTGCATATTTAAGATGTCGCTGAAAAGGAAACTATGTGCATTTTCAGGTGTAACTTTTTCCAGTTCTGGGCCTGGAGTATGTACGAGAACGTGTTGGAGTTTTCCAATTTCCGAATTTACGCTAACGTTGATTCCTTGTGAATCCATAAAAACCATTTTGGTGAAACAATAGGAGCAGGAATGTTATTCGCTCCAAAGATGGTGCAAAATTATGAAAAATCTCGGAAAACCCAATGAAAAAAGTGAAAATCCAGCCACATTATTCAATCTATCCATCCAATCTGCTGTCAATCATCGGATAAAGCTATATCCTCGTCCATATTGTAGGCTCTAAACTGTAGCTTTTCTGGCTGCTGGATGTTGAGGTACATTTCCTCTGTTTTGCCTGTACCCCAGTTGCCCGTTTTTGTGGGTTCGGCAGTTAACACTTTGAGCTCTTCAAGGAATTCTTTTCGGGGGATGGTGTGGGCCCCAAGACTTTTAAGATGCTCTGTTTCTTGCTGGCAATCAATGAGTTTGAAATTATTCGCTTGCAAGAATTGGTGCAAATGATAAAACGCAATTTTTGACGCATCGGTCACGGTGTGAAACATTGACTCTCCAAAAAATACTTTGCCTATGCCAATCCCATAAAGTCCCCCGACTAGCTTGCCGTCCTGATAGCTTTCAAAGGAATGGGCGATGCCTAACTTATGCAATTCGCAATAGGCGTCTACCATTTCGTCTTGAATCCAAGTGCCGTCTTGGCCTTTGCGCGGGGTTTCGGCGCAATGCAGCATAACTTCGCGAAAGTTGGCATCAATCCGTACATCAAACTTTCCTGCTTTAAGAATGTGTTTCAGTGACTTGCTCACTTTCATCTCACCAGGGCGTATAATGAGTCTTGGGTCGAGCGACCACCAAAGAAAGGGCTCGTCTTCGTTGTACCAGGGGAAGATGCCGTTGGCGTAGGCCACGATGAGTCGCTGGGGCGAGAGGTCGCCTCCAAAGGCCAACAGCCCTTCGTCGTTGGCACGGTCGGCAGGTGGAAAGAAACAGTCGTCGTCGTTGAGTTGGTACAAAATGTTCATATCGGTGAAATCGAGGCGCAAAAATAGGAATTTTTGCTTTGTAGGGCTGTCATATTATGGTAGCCATACACTAAATTTCCGTATTTTTGCGCAATTTAACAGATAGATGCCACGATACTTCATTCATATGGCCTACAATGGCAGCCGTTACCATGGTTACCAGATCCAGCCTCACTCCAGCAGTGTTCAGGCCACGGTGGAACAATGCTTGAGCCTCAAGCTGGGGCAGCCGGTCTCCATCACGGGTTGCGGGCGTACCGACACAGGTGTCCATGCGCGAAACTATTATGCTCATTTCGACATAGAGCAAGAGCTGAAAGATTTGGAAACGCTTGCACATCAGATGAATGCCTTCCTCCCCGAGGATATTGTGATTTATCGGATGTGGCAGGTCTCTCCAGAAATGCACGCCCGTTTCGATGCTGTGTCGCGTACCTATCATTATTACATCACGCGCGTAAAGAATCCCTTCCACATCAACGATGCCTATTTCCTTTATGGTGATTTGGATGTGGAAAAGATGCAGAAAGCCGCCGATATGCTCTTTGAGTATGAGGATTTCACAAGTTTTTCGAAGGTGCATACCCAAGTGAAAACCAACAACTGCAAGATTATGGAGGCGCGCTGGTTTGAGCAGGACGGACTGCTGGTGTTTCGTATCAAGGCAGACCGTTTCCTTCGCAATATGGTACGGGCCATCGTCGGCACCTTGTTGGAGATAGGGAAGGGACGTATGACAATGGAGGAGTTCCGTGCCGTCATCGAGCGCAAGGATCGCTGCGAGGCGGGTACTTCGGTGCCTGCCCACGCGTTGTTTTTGGAGGAAGTAGAGTATGAAGTACAATCTTGAAATGAAAATCAAAGCTATCAGCTCTCAGCCTGATTCACACTGGCTGAGAGCTGATTGCTGAGAGCTGAACGCCGTTTTTTAAATCTTGAATCTTTGAATCTTGAATTTTAAATTAAATCCCAACTATGTTCCAAAAAATCATCCGCTTTTGCGTTAAGTTAGTTCAAAAATACTTACCTGAACCTTTTATTTTTGCCGTAGTGCTGACCCTGTTGGCCTTCATCATCGCTATGCCCGTGTGTAAGCAAACACCTCTTGAGGTGGTCGAGCACTGGGGCAATGGCGTGTGGTCGCTATTGGCTTTTGCCATGCAGATGGCCTTGGTGCTGGTGACGGGCTCTACATTGGCAGCAGCACCTTCTATCAAGAAAGGTATTAGTGCATTGGCAGCCAAACCGAAAACTCCTGCTGGTGCCATTGCTTTGGTGACGGGTATCTCAGCCTTGGCCTGTTGGCTCAATTGGGGTTTCGGTCTTATCGTTGGTGTCATTTTCGCCAAGGAGATTGCAAAGAAAATGCGTGGTGTGGATTATCGTTTGCTCATCGCATCAGCCTATAGCGGCTTTGTGGTGTGGCATGCTGGTCTTTCAGGTTCTATCCCGTTGACGATGGCCACCGAAGGATCCAATCTTGAAGCAGTTACAAAAGGTGCTCTGACACATCCCATATCGATTGGACAAACTATTCTTTCGTCACAAAACCTCATTATGGTTGCGGCTGTCATCGTGGCCATCGTGGTGGTCAACACGCTGATGCATCCTAAAGGCGAACAAGTGGTGACCATTGAGCCGTCACTGCTGTTTGAGGAAGAGACAAAGGCTGAACAGAAGGCAACGACACCAGCCGAGAAATTGGAAAACAGCCGTTTACTCTCTTGGATTATCTCGTTGCTGGGCTTGACCTATCTGGTTATGAAACTGTTCGTTAAAGGCGGTAGTTTCGACCTCGGTGCGGTCATTATGCTATTTTTGTTTTTAGGTGTCATCTTGCATGGCACGCCTCTGGCCTACGTCAAAGCATTTGGGAAATCGGTAGGCGGTGCGGCAGGCATTCTGCTACAGTTCCCGTTCTATGCTGGCATTATGGGCATTATCACGGGAGTAGGGGAGTCAGGTATCTGTTTGGGTGAGGTGGTGAGCAACGCTTGTGTGGCCATTTCGACGCCAAAGACTTATCCACTGTTTACATTCTTCTGTGCGGCCATTTTGAATATGTTCGTGCCTTCAGGTGGTGGACACTGGGCTATCCAGGCCCCCATCATGTTCACGGCAGGTGCCGCTTTGGGTGTGGCTCCAGGTTTGACGGGTATGGCCATCTCTTGGGGCGATGCTTGGACCAATCTGATTCAACCTTTCTGGGCGTTGCCTGCCTTGGCTATTGCCAAACTCAATGCAAAAGACATTATGGGGTTTTGCATCATCGATTTGTTCGTCACTGGACTGATTATCTGTGCTGGATTGTTGATTTGGGCTTGATTCGGTTAGAATGAATTCATACCGTCCCATTCCACCAAGTCTTGGCGGACATAACCTTCTTTGCCATTAACTCGGATCTTATACCAGTCGTTGACTTTGCCAATGCAAGGATAGGTTTCTGGCACAGAACCTTTCTTATAGGAAATTTGGGTCACAACTGTGGACTCTATTGTGGGCAGTTGCCGGATATTGACATGCGTGCGTTTGGTAAACAGAATGCCCTGTTTGTTTGCAGCACTGAAAACCACTATCTGGAGCCCTGCCTTTGGAACCTCGAAATCATCTTGAACCCTGACAGTGTAAGTGTTTTCATTGGTGCTCACATAACGTCCAACGACGTTTCCGTTGTTGTCCAACACCATTTTCATATTATCGACCGAGGCAGCTTTGACGGTAGGCCCGTTTTCGTTAGTCGTTTCTGATACGTTCAACGAATCATTACTCATAGTTGTGGTATCTGTAGTTACGTCTGGTGTGGCTGGAGAATTGTGCTTGCCACCACAAGAGAATGCCGTTATGCTCAAACACAGCAGGAGCAATACTGCATAGAAATACTTTTTCATTGTTCAGTCTGTTTTTGAAGTCCGACAAAGATATGAAAAAAAAATGATTGTGAGTAATGGAAATAAAAAGAAAAGAGCAAGGTCGATTTTCAACCTTGCTCTCAAGAAGTAGCGGGATCGAGAATTGAACTCGAGACCTCCGGGTTATGAATCCGACGCTCTAACCTGCTGAGCTATCCCGCCTCGTTTCGGGGTGCAAAAGTAGACATTTTTTCAATACGGTCAACAAAAAAAGCAAAAAAAAGTATTTTTTGCATAAAGGCCCGCCTTTCGACGGGCCTTTGTACTATGTTGTATTGTCCGTAGGACAAGAAATCCTTAGAAAATCTTTTCTAAAATCAGCCAAAATCATAGAAGGTTTTGTTTCATTGGATTTTTATTTGATTTTCTTTTGATTTCTTGCCTTTAGGCAATTCCAAACCTCATTCAGTCAATTCCTTGGCGGCTTGCTCAAGCTTGGTGTCAAGCGTCTTGATGGCTGCTTCGAGACCGTTCGTAGTGTCGCCTTTCATGCTGAAGTAGAACTTGATCTTTGGCTCGGTGCCTGAAGGACGAATCGTGATCTTTGAACCGCTCTCAGTGAAGAACTGCAACACGTCGCTCTTAGGCAAGGTGATGGGCGAGACCTTTCCAGTCAACACATCCTTAGCTTCTTGGAGCTTGTAATCGCGGGTCTCGATGACCTTCTCGCCAGCTATGACGGTGGGTGGAGTGGTGCGGAACTTGGCCATCAAGGCCTTGATCTCCTCGGTGCCACTGATGCCTTTCTTGGTTAGCGAGACGAGCTTCTCCTTGTAGAGGCCGAACTCCTTGTAGATGTCCATAAGCAGTTGGTAGAGGGTCTTGCCTTGTTCGGCGGCCCAAGCAGCGGCTTCAGCCACCATACTCGTGGCGATAACAGCGTCTTTGTCGCGGACAAAGTCGCCAGCCAAGTAGCCATAGCTCTCCTCTCCACCTCCAATGAACTGCTTCTTGCCTTCAAGTTCAAGGATTTTGTCGGCGATGTACTTGAAGCCAGTCAGCACGTCGTAACGGTCCACATTGTATTTCTTGGCCATTTCAAACAACAGTTCAGTGGTGACGATGGTCTTCACGATGTACTCTTTTCCAGTGAGCTTGCCTAACTCTTTCCAGCGGGTCAGCAGGTAGTAGACGAAGAGGCTAGCGGTTTGGTTGCCGTTGAGCAGGATGAACTCGCCCTTGTCGTCCTTCACGGCGATTCCTACGCGGTCAGCATCGGGGTCAGTCGCCATAACGAGGTCGGCATTTACCTCTTGGGCTTTCTTCACTGCCAAGGCCATGGCAGCAGGCTCTTCGGGGTTGGGTGACTTCACCGTGGGGAAGTTGCCATCGACGACCATCTGCTCCTCAACGCAGTAGACATTCTCGAAGCCCTTGCGCTTCAGGATTTCGGGCACCAAGCGGCGACCTGTACCGTGAATGGGCGTGTAGACAATCTTCATGTCCTTGTGCTTCTTGATGAGGTCGAGCGAGAGTGACAGGCCGTACACCTTATTTAAATAGATGTCGTCGAACTTCTCGTCAAGCACGGTGATGAGGTCAGGATTACGCTTAAAGTTCACCATCGACGGGTCGGTGATTTTCTCCACCTCGGCGATGACGTTCTTGTCGTGTGGGCTGACGAGCTGACCGCCGTCGTTCCAATAGGCCTTGTAGCCGTTGTATTCCTTGGGGTTGTGCGAGGCGGTGACCATCACGCCGGCATCGCATTTCATCTCGCGCACGGCGAACGAAAGCTCTGGGGTGGGGCGGAGGCAGTCGAAGATGTAGACCTTGATGCCGTTGGCCGACATCACGTCAGCGGTGACGTTGGCGAAGGCGGGGCTGTTGTTGCGGCCGTCGTAGGAGATGGCGACGCTGAGGTCTTTCTTGTCGGGGTGCATTTTCTTGATGTAGTTGGCGAAGCCTTGGGTGGCCATGGCCACGGTGTAGATGTTCATGCGGTTGGTGCCGGCACCCATGATGCCGCGCAGTCCGCCGGTGCCGAACTCAAGGTTGCGATAGAAGCTCTCGGTGAGTTCGTTAGGGTCGTTGTCGAGCATGTTTTGCACGCTCTTTCTCGTTTCTTCATCGTATTGCTCAGTGAGCCACGATTTTGCTCTTTCGATGATTTGAGTGTCCATATTGTTGATGTTATGTTGTGTTATGTTCTTCGTGCAGCGGCTTGCGCCGTCTGGCAGGGACTTACGTCGTCTGGCAGGGACTTACGTCACCTGCTTAATGTCCTGTCGCCCCTACGGGGCTTTGCTCCCACGTCGCTTTGCGCATTGACTTCGTTGAATCTTCGGTTTGCGAGGAACGAGGTGCTCAAGAGTTTAGTTCTTCCATACACTTCACCAAGCTTTCCCGCCAATCTGGAATCTCAATCCCTGCATATTCTTTTATCTTGCTCAAATCCAGCACGCTATATGCGGGACGTTTCGCCTTGGTAGGATATTGGTCAGTGGTAATCGGGTTCACTTTGCAGGATTTCCCGCCGATTTTCATGATGGCCGTGGCGAAGTCGTGCCATGTAATCTGTCCTTCGTTGGTGAAGTGGAAAGTCTCGTGGACTTCGTTTTTGCCGTTTTTTTCGAGTAATGCCATCAATGCCACGGCCAGGTCGTGTGCCCAAGTGGGACAGCCTTTCTGGTCGGCAACCACGTTGATTTCATCTTTCGTGTCACCCAGCATAAGCATGGTTTTCACGAAGTTCTTGCCTACTGAGGAGTAGAGCCATGCAGTGCGGACAATCATGTAGTTGCAGCCACTCTCACGGATGAGATGCTCGCCATCGGCTTTGGTGCTACCATAGACCGACTGTGGGTTGATGGGGTCATCGACTTTGTAAGGTATGTTGGCATCGCCACCGAAGACGTAGTCGGTGGAGATGTGCATCAGCAGAGCATCGTGCCTTTTGCAGGCATCGGCCAGCACTTTTGGCGCGAAGGTATTGACTAAAGTGGCCAGTTGTGGCTCATCCTCGGCCTTGTCGACGGCGGTATAAGCGGCGCAGTTGATGCATACGTTAATTTGGTTTGTTTTGAAATAGGTTTCCACTGCAGTTTTGTCGCAGATGTCCAATGTATCTACATCGGTAAAAAACCATTGGTAGTCAGCGCCTGCTATTTTCTGTAGCTCTGTTCCCAGTTGGCCTTTGCAGCCGGTAACTAATATGTTCATTTTTTCAGTTGTTTTAAAAGTTATGAATGAAAGCGATGCCCAAAGACTCCTTGAATTGGAGCTTGGGTATATTGTCTACTACGGTTTGTATACCTTCGATTTCCTCGTAAACAGGGAAAGTGGTGTTATGGTCGTATTTTAGATGGACAAATAGTATTGTTGAGATGTATTTTGTGATGACGAAGTCGATGGTGTTTTCCCAGTTGATGTCGAGGCGAAGGCGGTCGTCGTCACGGCGTTCTATATAGTTATAGAAAGTGTTGAGCATAGTGGTGTAGTGGATGCTTTTGCTGATGGGCTGCTTATAGTTGATGATGACATTGACCCCGATGGAAGCAGCAATGTTCTCTCCAGGTACCCACGTTCCATTTTCTGCAAAATAGCCTTTCTTGACCCCGAAGCTTCCCTTGTCAGCCAAATCTTGGTTCATTACGAAGGTGACTTTTCCAGCTAGGGGACTTAATAGAATCTGAAAACGATCATTCTTTGTCCTGTATGAATAACCGGCCGAAAGGGTTAGGTAGGCAGGGGAAAAGAAACTGGAAATCACGGTGGAGTCATTCGGATACTTGTATCCTTCTGCAAACTGTGTGTTGAAGGTAGCCACGGTCGAAATGTTCCATTGGGTCTTGCTGTCGAGCGAAAGCGAATAGGTAAGGTCGATTTTATCGTCCTGCTTTTCAATTCGTTTGTCGCCGAAGCGCGAGATGCCAAAGGCGAAAGCTCCGATGAGTTTTTGCTCGAATCTTTTTTTGTGGTAAACCAGTGAGAAGTTGGCGAAAGCCTTGCCAGTCCAGGTGTTTTCACCGCCAGCTGCCCAATTGGAAAGAGCCAACTGGTTGATGTTCAGTCCGTAATTGCCATGAAACGAGAACCTGTCGTTAAGGATATTAATGATGTTTTCCTTGGGACGGGGACCGTCGGGGTGTTTGGGCGTGAGCGAATCGATGTGGCGGTTGATGGCAATCAACTCATTGTTGATGGCTTCCTTTTCAATCAAGGCATCCTCAAGATGGAGATTCATGACATTAATGGTGTGATTGATCTGTTCCACGTCACGGTCGACAGCATATTGTTGGAGGATGAGAGATTGCTTGATGCGGATGAGTTCGAGTGTGTTTTGGAAAATGGAGTCGATGGTTGGGGTTAAAAAAACATACCGCTCTTGTCCAAGGAGTTGAAAAGAGACGGATGTTGATATGAAAATCAATAAAATACGGATTATTTGCCTAAAATGCAATCTCATATAGACACAATTCATTGATTCCAAACGCAAAGTTATGCGATTTTTGGAAACAAACGCACATTTAGGCCAAAATATTACGTTTATTCGGGCGAAATTTTATGGTTGGTCTGGTAGAGATGCTTCTTGACGTTCTCATATTGGTAAGTAACCTTGGTCCACATTTCCACATTTTTCTTGATACCCAAGATGCGGCGTTGGGTAATGCGGAGGTCTTCACCGAGGCTATGGTATATGGCACCAGATACGCCAACATAAAACGGTCGGGCACACTCCTTGGAAATACGTATAGCCTTGTAAATGCAGCTACCAAACCATGAAATGTGGTCATAACCATTGTCGGAGAGGTTTTTGGTGCCCATAATATGGCCATGGTCGAGACCCATTGCGAACTCCAGTCCATTCATACTTGTAAACTGAGTCTTGAAATCTTCGCTGATGGCGTGAGAGATTTTTAGTGCTCCCTTCACGGCCTCTGGTATCGACTCCTGTCCAGGATAAATGACCAGAAATGCAATTGGTGAGAAGCAGTTGACGAAAGCACCTGTTTTTTCGGCAATAGCGGTGAGCACTTCCTTGTACATAGTATAGACTTGTGCTGTTTTGCGTCTGCCGTTTTCCTTCAGGATATAGGCAATGTTTTTGATTTCAAAATAGACAACAGTGGCTTCCATATAGATGCCAGAACATCCATAGTCAATCCGAGAGGCATCGCTCACGTTTTTTGTTTCAATGTAGTTAAATTCGGCATCGACATAGGCCGACAGCATATTGCCCAAAGATTCGTTCCAACTCATTTTTCAAATGATTAACAAATTTCTGCAAAAATAGTCTTTTTTCAGATACAAATGAAATAAATGTGAATAAAAAAGAAACAGCTCCTATAAAGGTGCTGTTTCTTTTGATTTTGAAAAATCATTCCATATTGGTGTAGACGGCCTGTATGTCCTCATCCTCATCAAGTTTGTCGAGGAATTTCTCGATTTCAACCATCTGTTCGTCAGTGAAGCTGACAGTTTGGTTGGGGAAACGTTGCAGATTGGCTTTCACAATGTTGATTTTGCGTTCTTCAAGGGCATCGTGCATCGTGCCGTAGTCAGTCCATGCTGTGTATACTGTGGTTGTAGTGGTGCCTTCTTCCTCGTCGGTTTCGCTGACAATCTCGTCAAGACCGTAATCGATGAGTTCAAGCTCCAACTCGTCTTTGTCCATACCGGCAGGCATTTCAATCTCGAAGACGGCCTTGCGGGTGAACATGAATTCCAGCGATCCGATGGGCAAGAATGAACCGCCGCACTTGTTGAAGTATGACTTCACGTTGGCCACAGTGCGTGTGGTATTGTCAGTGGCGCATTCTACCATACATTGTATGCCGAAAGGGCCTTTGCCTTCGTAGGTGATTTCAACGAGGTTGGCGGCATCCTTATCAGTAGCGCGCTTGATGGCGGCATCGATGTTGTCCTTGGGCATATTTTCGGCCTTGGCATTTTGGATGGCCTGACGCAGTTTAGGGTTCATATCGGGGTCAGGACCGCCTTCCTTGGCAGCAATGGTAATCAGTTTTCCGAGTTTCGGGAACACTCTTGACATATGTCCCCATCTTTTCAGCTTGGCCGCTTTGCGGTATTCAAATGCTCTTCCCATATTTAGAATTTTTAATATTTTATAAATTTGGGTGCAAAGATAGTAAATCATCAGAAATTAACGGCTTTCCTTGACCAAAAATCTTCATTTTGCCTAAATACACTATTTTTGCCGCCAAATTAAATTGTTGTATGAGGATATTGGTACTCACAGAAACGGATGCTTGCTGTGGCCCGATGGCGGCAGCCTTCTTGCGCGACTATTCCATATCAAATGAAGTGGTTTCGGCAGGGCATAACCCTATTGATTCTATTGATCCATTGGTGGTTATAGTGATGAAGGAATGCTTAATTGATTTGAGTACCTATGTGCCTAAAAATGCCAGGTTGGTCGATGTTTCAGAATTCGATGTGGTGTACCAATGCCCCGAACGATTATGCCCGAAGGCCATTGATGCCTACCGTGGATTGCGCGATTTCATTAAAAACGAGGCGTATCTGTTTTTCCGAAAGATGAATTTATAATCGGCATCCAATCTGTCACTTTGAGTTATGGACTCGTTCTGCATTGCCAAAATGCCTTGCATTGACTACATTGAATCTACGGTTTCAGCGTAGCCAATCGAAGATTTGCGGGGAACGACGTAATCTATGATTTTTCACTTGATTGGCAAAAATAAAAAAACCGCCCGAAATGGAGCGGTTTTCTTGTTTTTCTGAAATATTCCGATTAGGCTTCGGCTGGAGCTTCAGCTTCGGCGGCAGGAGCTTCCTCAGCAGCAGCTTGAGCGGCGGCTTCGGCTTCAGCAGCCTTTTTGGCTTCCATTTCAGCGAGTCTCTTCTTGGCGAGCTCGGCGGCGCGGGCCTCGTTGACTTGCTTTTCAGCATCCAGACGGGTCTTCTTTTCGCCACGGGCCTTCTCTTCGTTAGCCTTCACGATACCAGCCATCTTGGCTTCCTTCTCCTTCATCCAGTTCTGGAACTTGATCTCGGCTTGTTCCTCAGTCATAGCGCCTTTTTGGACACCACGCAACAGGTGGTACTTCATCATGACGCCAGTCTTGCTGAGCAGTGAGCGGGCGGTGTCGGTGGGTTGAGCGCCAACGCTGTACCAATACAGGGCTCTGTCAAACTTGATGTTGATTTGAGCGGGGTTGGTGAGCGGGTTGTAAGTGCCTAATTTCTCAATGAATTTACCATCACGTGGTGCGCGAGAGTCGGCAACTACGATGTGATAGAAGGGTTGACCCTTCTTGCCATGTCTTTGCAATCTAATCTTTGCAGGCATAATTTAATGTTTTAAGTTGATTTTTAATGAATTAACTAAAACCTACCCGAGGTTTCGGCTGCAAAAGTACAACTTTTTATCGGACTGGCAATCAGGTCGGAACAAATTTTTCTTTTTTCCGTTTCGGAAATCGCCTGACAATGCCTAATTTTGCAGGCGTTTTCAAAGAATCAGGTCCCTGAGCCTTGGTCTATTATAAGCTTCTAAGCTATAGGCCATCAGCTATCAGCTAACATGGCTGATGGCTGACTGCTGACAGCTGAAGGCCCTGAGCTTGTCGAAGGGTCGAAGGGCCAACTTGAGAATAAGATAGTTAGAATGCAAAACAAGAATACACTACATTGGGGTTATATAGCGGGCATCGTTTCGGGCATTACATACGGCATGAACCCGCTCTTTGGCGTGCCCGTCATCAACAAGGGCTTGGATGTCAACTCTTTATTGTTTTATCGTTATGGTGTGGCCACTTTGTTGATGTTGGCTTATATGCTCGTCGCAAAACGACAAATTCGTATCACTTGGAAGCAGTTTGGATTGATGGCTGTTTTGGGTGTGTTGTTCACTGGATGCAGCATCGCCTTGTTTGAAGCATACAAATACATCCCTTCGGGCATCGCCACAAGCATACTCTATGTCTATCCCATTATGGTCGCGCTGATCATGATGTTTTTCGGTCAGTACCCTAGTTGGAAGACTTGGATTTCCATCTTCGCGGGCGTGGCGGGTGCCATTTTGCTCTCGCTCAAAGGCGGAGGCGGCTTCATCGACTGGCGCGGCATCGCCTTAGTGGTGGCTTCGGGAATGTGTTATACCTTATTTATTGTCATCGTCAACTTGAGCAAGCAAGTCAAAGCGATTCCTAACCTTACTTTAACCTTCTATTGTTTCTTGATTGGCTCGGTGATGTTGTTTGCTTTGTCGGGTTTTGGCGTTCATCTCAATGCCGTTCCCGATGCGGTTAGCTGGCTGAATGTGTTGGGCTTGGCGATATTGCCTACGGCTATTGCCACCATCACCTTGGCTGCTTCGAGCAAAGCCGTTGGTGCCACCAAGACCTCTATCCTCGGCATCCTTGAACCCTTGACGGCCATTGTCATTGGCACGCTGGTCTTTCATGAAGCGTTCACGCTCAATGTCGCCTTCGGTGTCGCGCTGATTCTGTTTGCGATTCTGTTTATGATTCTAACTGAAAAGAAGGCCTGACCTTATTGGACTTGCACCTTGCTGATGCTCCAGCTTTGTCCATTGTAGGCTTTCACCAGATAAAGGCCTGAAGCTAAGGTGGACACATCGATGGTGTGCCGGTTCCCGTTAGCTTGACCTTGCATGACGGTCTGACCGTTCATGTCGATGATTTCATAGCGGCGCAGGCCTTCGAGGCTGAGGGTCATTTCTCCTTGGGTGGGGTTGGGATAGACAACCATCATGTCTGCGATGGGTGCTTCATGTTGAGGAACGCCCTCGAAGTCGCCATATTCAAAGATGTAGTCACAGATATAGACAAGTTGCCCGCCGTCGTTGGCAGCCTCCCAGGCATAACCAAGGGGACGGTTGGCGAATTGATCCCAAGTGTAGTTAGGCTCTGGATGATAAGGCATGAGGACATGGTCGATGGTGCAGGCTTCGTCGTAAACATAGCTCACGCGGTCTACTATCAGTCCGTTGGTGTGTTTCTCGCGCTGTATGCTGTTGCCGTTGGCATCGAATAGCCTGTCGATGCTGGAGTCCGGAACCCAACCGTTTTGCCAATAGGAGTAGGTCTCATTGGTGCAATTGCCGGCTTCATCGTAGGTGTAGGTGGTGAGGGCCGAGTTGCTCCATCCCGTGCCACCCCAAGCGTCGTTGTATTCTTCGAGGAGTTGTATGCAGAGGCCGTTACCGTCGTAGGAATATGTGCCACGCATGAGCAACGTGCCGCCGAGGGTCATCTCGTAGCTGGTGAGTAGGTCGCCATCATAAGTATAGGTGTAGATGCCTTGCAGCTCGAATCCGCTACCCCAGTCGTTGTAGTTGGTGCGGGTGATGCGGTGGTTGTTGTCGTCGTAAGTGTAAGTGACGTAACTCGGGAAGATCCACTCGTTCTCGTAATATTGGAAGAAATTGATGCGGATCACGTTGCCGCGATCGTCGTAATATAGCGAGTCGATAAGGTCGTCAATTTCGCCGCCAGCGTTGGAAATAGAATGGTAAGATTTCAGCAGGTTGTCGGCGTTGTAGTAGAATTGCACTTGGTCGACTCCGTCGTCGGAATAGAAGCGGTCGAGGAAATAATCCTGCGCTATGGCTGCGCGGCAGGAAAGCAAGGCGAAGATAAACAGGAAGAGGTGTTTCGTGTTTTGCATGATGGATGTGTTTTTTTTCGGTTATGAAGAAGCAAAAATACGGAAAAATTCTTTTCGGTGCGCTTGCGCCGTTCTCACAAATTTCTTATTTTTGAAGGCTGAAAACTAGAGCAGATTCCTCTCGGACTCTAAACTCTAAACTCTAAATTCTCAACTGATTATGTTTTTAGTCTTCGATACAGAGACCACTGGTCTTCCCAAAATTGAAAACGCTCCGCTGACCGACTTTGACAATTGGCCACGCATGGTGCAACTAGCTTGGCAGATCCATGACGAGAAAGGCCGCTTCGTGGAAAATCACAACTATCTTGTGCAGCCCGACGGTTTTGTCATCCCCATCGACGCCAAGATGGTGCACGGCATCTCCACCGAACACGCCATGAAATATGGCAAGCCGCTCAACGAGGTGCTCGACCTGTTTATGATCTCCGCCGCCAAAGCCAAATACCTTGTCGGCCACAATATCAACTTCGACCTCAATGTGTTGGGCTGCGAGTTCCTGCGCTGCGGTCGCGAGAATCCCTTGCGCCGCTGGCAAATCATCGACACCTGCACGGAGAAGACGGCTGAGTTCTGCCAGTTCCCCGGCGGCAAAGGAGGCAAGTTCAAGCTGCTGCGTCTGGGAGAGTTCCATCACCTACTGTTTGGCGAGGACTTCGACTCGGCACACAATGCCTGTGCCGATGTGGAGGCCACCGCGCGTGTCTTCCTCGAACTGATCCGTCGTGGCGTGCTGGATGAGACCGACCTGCATGTCGACGCTCAATTCATCGATGACTTCAAGGCCGCCAACCCCGATGTGATCCAACCTGCGGGCATCAAGGTGGAGGCAAACTTTGACGAGGAGGAAAAGGTGGAGGAGGAGCCCGAAATGGGTAACTATATTCCGCAACACTTCACCCACCTGCATGTCCACTCGCACTATTCCATGCTCGATGGTATGTCGAAGGTGCCCGATTTGGTGAGCAAATGCAAGAAAAACGGCATGTATAGTCTCGCCCTCACCGACCATGGCAACATGTTCGGTATTAAGGACTTCGCCGACACCGTGAACAAGGAGAACGGCAAGGTGAAGGATGCCATCAAGGAACAACAAGCCATTATCGGGAAGCCAGAGTCTACAGATGAAGAAAAGATTGCCGCCCAAGAGCAAATCGAAAAGTTGAATAAGCAGTTCTTCAAGCCGATCTTCGGCATTGAGACCTACTGCGCCCCCATCAGTATCGACAAGCGCGATGGTCGTCAGGACCGAGGTTGGCACCTTATTTTATTGGCCAAGAACAAGACGGGCTACCACAGCCTCTGCAAGCTGAGTTCCATCGCCTATACGGATGGTTTTTACTACAATCCCCGTATTGACCACAATCTGCTTGAGAAATACCACGAAGGTCTGATTTGTAGCTCCGCCTGCCTCGCAGGTGAGGTGCCGCAAAAGATCATGAACGGTGACATGAAGGGCGCGGAGGAGTCGATACAATGGTTCAAGAATCTCTTTGGCGAGGATTATTACCTTGAAGTGCAGCGGCATAAGACCGACAAACCCGGTGGCGACACCGAGGTGTACGAACGCCAAAAAGAGGTGAACAAAATCATCTTCGACTTGGCGAAGAAATATGACGTGAAGGTCATTGCCACCAACGACGTTCACTTTGTGGAAGAGGAACACGGCGAGGCTCACGACCGTCTCATCTGCCTCAGCACCGGCAAGGACCTCGACGACCCGACGCGTATGCACTACACCAAGCAGGAATGGCTGAAGACGCCCGAGGAAATGGGCCGCATCTTCTCCGACCATCCCGAGGTGCTGGAAAACACGCAAGAGATTGTCGACAAGGTGGAGACCTACAGCATCGACTCTGACCCTATTATGCCGATTTTCCCCATTCCTGAGGACTTTGGCACTGAGGCAGAATATCGACAAAAATACACCGAGGAAGACTTGTTCAACGAGTTTACCCGCGATGAACACGGTAATGTGGTGTTGTCGCAGGAGGAAGCCGAGAAAAAGGTCAAGAAACTGGGTGGCTATAACCGTCTTTATCGTATCAAGCTCGAAGCAGACTATTTGGCTAAACTGACTTGGGAAGGTGCAAAAGAACGCTATGGTGAGAACCTCACCGAAGACCAAATTGAGCGCATTAAGTTTGAGTTGCACGTGATGAAGACTATGGGCTTTCCTGGTTACTTCCTCATCGTGAGCGACTATATCCGTGCAGCACGCGAGGAGTTAGGCGTTTCTGTAGGCCCAGGCCGAGGTTCTGCGGCTGGCTCAGTGGTCGCTTACTGTTTGAAAATTACCGACTTAGATCCGCTGAAATACGACTTGCTGTTTGAGCGTTTCCTCAATCCTGATCGTATCTCCTTGCCCGATATCGACGTGGACTTTGATGACGATGGTCGTGGTCGTGTATTGGATTGGATTACAAAGAAATACGGTAAGGAAAAGGTGGCCCATATCATTACCTACGGCACGATGGCAGCCAAATCAGCCATCGCCGATGTGGGGCGTGTGCAAAAGGTGCCATTGCCCGAGGTCAACAAAATCAAGAGCTTTATCCCTGACCGTAACTTTGACGAGGCAGCGGTGAAAGCCGTGGAAGGTGAGGTGCCCAAGAAGATGCCTAAGGTCAACCTGAAGAACTGCTACAAATATGTACCCGAACTGAAGCAGCTGGTTGAGGGCGACGACAAGAACATTTCTTCCATGCTGACCTATGCCGAGGAGCTGGAGGACACCAACCGCCAAATCGGCATCCATGCCTGCGGTGTTATCATTGGTGCCGATGACTTGACTAATGTAGCACCGGTTTGTACCGTCAAGGATAAAGATACCAAGGAGGATGTGGTTGTGACCCAATATGATGGTCATGTCATCGAGACGGTCGGCCTCATCAAGATGGACTTCTTGGGCCTTAAGACCTTGACCTTGATTAAGGATGCCTTGAAGAACATCAAGAAGACGCACGGCATCGTCATCGACATCGACCATATCCCGATTGATGATGAAGAGACCTACAAATTGTATTCGGCGGGCAACACCATCGGAACCTTCCAGTTTGAATCGCCCGGAATGCAGAAGTATCTTCGCGAGTTGCAGCCTTCCGTCATCGGCGACATCATCGCTATGAATGCCCTATACCGTCCTGGCCCGATGGATAACATCCCTGACTTCATCGCCCGCAAGCAAGGCAAGCAGGAAATCAAGTACGACTTCAACTGCATGGAGAAGTATCTGAAGGACACCTACGGAATTTGCGTGTATCAAGAGCAGGTGATGTTGCTCTCGCGCGAGTTGGCCGACTTCACGAGAGGTGAGTCCGATACTTTGCGTAAGGCTATGGGTAAGAAGCAGCTGGCTAAGATGGAGGAACTCTATGGCAAGTTCATGAAACAAGGTGTGGCCAAGCTGACCAAGACGGAAAACTTGCCCGAAGATGAGGTGAAGAAGCGTTTGGAGAAGATTTGGGAAGAATGGAAGAAGTTTGCTTCCTACGCATTCAACAAGTCGCATGCAGCTTGCTATAGTTGGGTGTCGTACCAGACGGCTTACCTCAAGGCACACTATCCCGCAGAGTTCATGGCAGCGGTACTCAACAACGAGTTGGGCGACATCAAGCAGGTGAACTTCATGACCGAGGAATGCAAGCGTATGAAAATCAATGTGCTTGGCCCTGATGTCAACGAGTCGGAATATGAGTTTTCGGTCAACGAGAAAGGCGAAATTCGTTATGGTATGGGCGGCATCAAGAATGTGGGTGAGGCGGCTGTGGCGGGCATTGTGGCCGAGCGTGAAGCCAATGGCAAGTTCAAGGACTTTGGCGACTTCGTGATGCGCGTTGCAGATAAAGGACTTAATGTCAGGGCATTGGAGAGCATGGGTATGGCGGGCTGCTTTGATAGCTTCAAAGGCTTCCATCGCGCTATGTTGTTTAACATCGCTCCCAACGACTCGGTGCCTTTCTCCGAACGTGCTATGCGTATGGTGGCCTCGTTCAACGAGCGAAAGAACTCGGCGCAGATGGACCTTTTCGGTTTCGGTAGCGACGAAGGTACGGAGGAGACCTTCAATATCCCGTTGCCTGAGTGCGAGCCATGGTCGAAGATGAAAGAATTGGAGATGGAGAAGGAGGCTTTGGGCTTCTATATCTCCTCACATCCCATGCAGGTCTATCACCTTCCGATTAAGTACTTCTGCAATTGTGATGTGGAAGGCTTGAAGAATGCCTTGAATGATGTGGAGAAAAACCTGAAGCGTCCTGTGCGCCTTGGTGGACAGATTACCAGGGCTGAGGAATTTACGGCGAAAAATGGCAATCCATATGGTCGTTTCACCATTGAAGACCAAAGCGGTGCGTTGCAGTTTGCCTTGTTCAAGGAGAATTATCTGAATTGCAGGAATTTGTTGACAGTCAATTCGTTTGTGATGCTTTCTGGTATTATGGACCGACCATTCCCAAAGGCTGGACAGGATTCAAATGTTGTGTTGCAGACGCTTGAAGTAAGGTTTACGGAAGCACGTTTGCTTGACTCGCTTTTGGAATCCACTTCAAAGACAGTCTACATCAAGTTGAATGTGGCTGAGATGAACAAAGATGGTATGGAGGAGTTTATCAAGATGTTGAAGGAAAATCCTGGCAAACAGCATTATAAATTGCATCTTTTCGACCCGCTAAGCAAAAAGTCCTGCAATCTGACACCTGTGAAAGGCTCAATCAATGCTCAGGAGGTATTGCCGCTATTAGAAAAGATGCCTTTTGTCGAATTTGATTTGCGATAAAAAAGAAAATTTGTATCTTTGCAATCCGAAAATAAGTAGAATCAGATTTATAAATCAAACGAATTAAAACTATGGCAGTAATTCAAATGACTGACGACCGTTTTGAAGAAGTCGTCCTGAAATCGGAACTCCCTGTGATGGTGGACTTTGGTGCTACCTGGTGTGGCCCTTGCAAGAAAGTGGAACCCATCATCGAAGAACTCTCGGAAGAATATGCAGGCAAAGTGGTTGCCGTGAAATGCGATGTTGAGGAATGCCCTGGCACAGCCGCCAAGTTCGGCATTATGAACATTCCCACCGTCCTTTTCTTCAAAGGTGGTCAGCCTGTCGACAAGAACGTGGGTGCCGCTCCCAAGAAAGTGTTCGTGGAGAAACTGGAGAAGCTGTTCTGACCATGACCAGTGACTATGACTATGACCGCTTTTACTCTAAGTTGAAGCGGTCATAGTCATTGTCATAAGTCATTGTCAATAAATAAACAATCATCAGTTCAATCACCTTGGACTTTTCAATCGATAGGAACAGGCTGACGCAATTCGGCAGCTTGGAGTTCTTGGCACGTCAAATCGTGGAGGGATTCATCACGGGTTTACACAAAAGTCCCTTTCATGGTTTTTCTGTTGAGTTCGCCGAGCATCGCTTGTATAACACAGGCGAGCCCATCCGCCATATCGACTGGAAACTCTATGGCCGCACGGAGAAACTTTTCGTGAAACGCTACGAGGAGGAGACCAACCTGCGCTGCCAACTGGTCATCGACCAAAGCTCGAGCATGTGCTTCCCCGTGAGGCAAAAGATCGACTTCGAGCATCCCAACAAACTCTTTTTCTCCATTTATGCAGCCGCTTCGCTTATGGAACTGATGCGCCGCCAACGCGATGCCGTGGGTCTCGACTTGTTTGATGAGACGATTGCGTTTCATGAACCTGCCAAGTCGTCCAATGTGCATAACAAGTTGATCTATACTGAACTGGAGAAACTGATTGACACTTACGACAAAAACAATCGCAAGACGACATCCACCCCGCAGTGCCTGCATCAAATCGCTGAGATGACGCATCGCCGTAGCCTTGTGGTGATTTTTACCGATATGTTGGATGGCCTCGACGACTACAAGCCGATGTTTGAGGCTTTGGAACACCTTAAATATAATAAGCATGAGGTCATTCTGTTCCATGTCTTCGACAGCAACTTGGAGCAGAACCTCGACTTCGAGAACCGCCCGTACCGTTTCGTCGATTTGGAGTCGGGCGACGTGCTGAAACTCAATCCTGTAGAGGTTCAGGAGGCATACAAGAAAATTATGACTGAGCGCAAGGAAGCCCTGCTGCGCCACTGCTACCAGTACCAAATCGATTATGTTGAGGCCGATATTAATAAGGACTACAACCAAGTGCTGACAAGTTACTTGATTAAGAGGACGAAGTTACATTAAAAAGATGATGAAGGCATAGATTCCAAGGGAATGACATACCTTCTTTATCTTTTTGGCAACATACTACAATAAAAAAGTCCGAGAGCCAAGCCCCCGGACTTTTCGTTTCCCCGAAGGGAAGAATTACTTACCTAACTATTATTACTTTACAATTACTTTCACAGAGACATTGCTCTGGTTGTTTCGCACATTGATGACATAGACACCGCTGGCGAGGCTGTGGCTAATGCGCTCGGTGCTGCCTGCGTTAATCTGTTTCATCATCATAGGCTGACCTAGGATGTTGTACACGGTCATGCTATAGTGGGCGTTGTCACCGTTTTCGATGACGAACTCATGGTTAGCGCTCCAAATCTTCACGTTAGCGGCCAAGTCTTCTTCAACGCCATCATAGGTGAGGTCGATGAAGATAGGTTCGTCGAGGCCGTTGGTCGGGTTGACGGTGTTGGCATTGAGAGACCATTGTCCTTCTGAGGTGTAATATCCGCTAACGACATTGTTATCCATGTCGAAGACCATAATGAAGTTGATTCCTTCGTTGTTGACGTTGGGTATGATGCCGCCAAACCAGCCATCCTTGCCCGCCACTTTCTCCTTGTAGAAGTCGGCGTACTGGTTGATGCTACCGTAGTCCACGCCAATGGTCTCGATGCTCGTCGAGTAAACTGGACGAAGTTCATCCTCCGCAGCGAACATTTGGGCGAAACTCATAGGAGCCTCGTCGCTCTTGACATAGAAGGCCGTGCCTTGATTTTCATCATATTCGGTGCCGAAGTTAAGCACAGTGGTGTAATCTTCAGAGGTGAAGATGTAAGCAGGGGTCGTTCCGTCGTCACCATCGTTGAGGCGTACACGAAGATAGACATGGTTGCCGGGAGTGAATCGGGCGTTGGCCGTAGGTTCGTTCATGAGCCATACTACGGCCTGACCTTCTTCATCGGTGATGAACTCGCCATAGCCGCCTTCGGTGGCAAGGCTTGGGCTGGTGCTGCGATAGAAGCCTTCAGGATTGGCATAAATCACATTGCCGGCGCCAGCAGTTTCGGGACCATCGTTGTCGTCAACGAATTGGTTGGTGTAGTGATAGGTGGTGTTTGGTTCAAGGTTGGCAAATTGTACAGGGGCAGCCATCGGCACTCGGTTGTTGTTTGAGCCGTTGTTGCCTTGGATATAGAGCGGCATCAAGGCTGTCATCACCGGTTCGTATTCGTAATGGACGATGCCAGACACATTGACGGCTACATATACATAGTCGTCTTCGTAAGCGTATGTATTGAGGATGTAAACTCCATCGTATGTATAAGGTGCAAGGCCTTCCATCATGCGGACATAGATGGTCGTAGGCAGGTCGGTACACGGGAAAGTGAGAACTCCGCCAAATGTTTCATTATCCATAGAAATCTCGTAAAATGAGCAAGAAACAATAGTGATTTCGCCGTCATCTTCGAGGTTGACACCTGATAAGACGTAACTCTGTGATTCTGACGGGCCATGACCCACCACATAACTGAAGTCACCAAGGTAATTAGGTGTGGCAATGAGAGTTGGGGTGGGCGAAGTGCTTCCAGAGGCAAGTTTGATGTCGTCAACCTCCCAACCAGCTGCGTCTTCGTCACTGGTGTATTTGAAGCCGATGTAGCAGTTCGAGCCGCTGAATTCGTCGAGGCTGATGTCGCCCGATGCGACCCAGTTCCAACCACCTTCAGAGAGTTCGCAAGGCAATGAAATCCAAGTGGCATCATCAGGATTTTCGCCGTCGTAATCATTGGAGAAGAACACTTCGAGGTCGGGACCGTTATAGTTCTTGGCGGTATTAAAGGTCAGCACCACATCATCGTAACTGTCCAAGTCGAATGCGGGCGAGATGAGCCAGTCAATGGTTTGAGGATGGTTGTAGCCGTTGGCGTAAGCATAATGGTTGCCGCCGTATGAAGCGACGCGCCAGAGTGAGTCGCCCATTGTGCAGCGTTCAGTCCAGCCCTGCCAAGGCTCCCAGTCGTTTTCCCATTCTTGCCAGAAAATGATGACAATGTCGTCTTGGATGATGTATTCTTCGTTGACGACGGGGCTGTCGTTGCAGCCTTCCTTCGAGGCGTAGGCCCAGATAGTCAGGCTTTCGTCGACGGTGATGGCTTCCTCATATTCCTCCCAAGGGCCATTTTCTGAGTCGAGGCTGTAATAGATGGTGGCTTCAGCAGTGGAGCAGCTGAGGGTGACATCCTGGGTCTCGTAATAGGTGCCGCCGGCAGGAGTAAAGGTCGGGGCAGCTACAGTCGGAATGGGCGGTTCGCCGCCTTCGCCTTGCATGAAGATGTCGAGGAAGAAGTTGTAGCTCTCACCCCCCATATTCTGCGTGTGGTAGGGACCGAAGTTGTGGTTGCCGTTCAAGGCAAAGGCCCTGGCGGGATAGTTGACATTGCTGATGACGAAGCCCGTATAGTTGGGCACCATAGCGCCTCCTTCAGAAGTGTTGATTTCGATGCTCCAAGCCGTGTTGTCGCCATTGGGGGAGAAATTGGTGCCTGTGGTGTAACCAATCAGGTCACCAGCAGCATTGGTAAAGGTATAGCCGTCAGACGTGACATTTACCGTCCAATAAAAGTTGTTTTCTTCGTTTAGAATGGAGGCAGGAAGGATCTCGTTGCCTTCATTGGTTGTTGAGGTGAACAAAACGCCTTCGGGCTTGCCGGAGGCGGCATTGCTCATGGCGTAATAATCAGTGGCGTTTTCATTGAATCGGGCGGCAAAGACGATGCGGTTGCCGGCAACGAGTTGGCTCATGTGGCTGATGCGGACATAATCTTCGCTTGGAACAGGTGGTTCAGTAACCGTACCGCTCAATGAAACGGAAGTTTGATCTGATGAAGAAGAATAAATATTGACAATGCCGCTATATTGGCCGACTTCCGAACCGTTCATTCTCACATAAACTGGGGTGGGTGGGAGCGTTCCAGCGATGTCATCAATGTAGAGCTGCCATGTAAATTCCTCGTTGTCAAAAGAAATTTCAAATTCGTTTTCCATGGATTGAATGATAACGCTACCTGTTGAGCCGCCACCCGGCGCAGGACCGATGTTGACTCCCGACAAAGTGAAATACTGTGATTCTGACGGACCTTCACCTACCACATGAGTGAATCCTGATAATGAGCTTGGTGTTGCAGTAAGATTCGAAACACTGGTGGCTCCCACAAGCATAATGTCGTCAACCTCCCAAGCGGCTGCCTCGTTTTCTGTTGAGGTGTATTTGAAAGCGATGTAGCAGTTTGTGCTATAGTCTGGATAAATACTGATATGGATGTCGCCTGACTCAACCCAAGTGTATGAACCTGGCGACATATTAAAGTCGAAGGTCCACCAGCTGGCTGTTGTCGGGTCAACGCCGTCGTAGTTGGTTGAGTATTTCAGCTCCAAATTTGGACCGGTGTAGTTCTTCGCATTTCTAAACGTCAGGATTACATTCTGATAATCGTTGATGTTGAAAGCAGGGGAGATGCACCACTGTTCGTTAACGCCACCGTTGTAACCGTTAGCGTAAGCGTAATGGTTGCCTTGGTACTGACCGACAGTCCAGGGCTTACTGCCCTCAACAGTAACGAAGGTCCAGCCGTTCATCTCGCCTTCCCAGTCTTGGTTGAAGATGGTGACCATACTCTCGCCACCACTTTGGATGGTGTAGGTTGCATCGGCAACGGGGCTGTCGTTGTAGCCTTCCTTTTTGGCATAGGCCCAAATCGTCATGGTTTCATCAACGGTGATAGCATCTGTGTATGTGGCCCAAGGACCGTTTTCAGAAACTGTGTTATAATAGATGGTGGCACCTTCTGTAGAGCATGTGATACTCACAGTTTGGGCTTCATAATAAGTGCCTTCAGCAGGGGTGAAGGTAGGTGTGGCAACAGTCGGAGTGGGTGGCTCAATGCCTTCAGCCTTCACGAAGAGGTCGAGGAAGAAATTGTAATTGGCACCACCCATATTCTGTGTATGATAGGGACCGAAATTGTGATTGCTGTTCAAAGCGAAGGCTCTGACAGCATTGTTGACGTTGGCAATCACGTAACCAGTGTAGTTGGGAACCATGGAACTCTCTTCTGAGGTCTGAATGGTAATGTTCCATTCAGTGTTGTCGCCACCTGTGGAGAAGTTGGTGCTACTAGTATAACCAATGAGTTCGCCAGCAGCGTTGGTGAAAGTGTAGCCGTTGGGTGTCACACCTACAATCCAATAATAGTTGCTTTCTTCATCAGTGATGGAGGCTGGCAGAATCTCATTGCCTTCGTTGGTAGTGGAGGAGAATGGCACGCCTGTAGGCTTGCCCGACGAGCTGTTGCTCATAGCATAATAGTCTGTGGTATTCTCGTCGAAACGAGAGGCAAAGACGACATAGGCTCCTTCAACAAGCTGGCTCAGGTCGCTGACGCGAATGTATTCACCTTCAGTGGGGGTAGGAGGTGGAGTGGGGCCATCATTTGTTACTGTGCCCGAAACAGTTACATATAAGGTATTGCTATCTTCACTAACCACGGCAATTTGTTCGGTGTATGTGCCCACTTCAAGACCAGCTTTCAAGCGGACATAGATATTGATTCCAAGGATGGATCCAGTTCCAGGGATGTAAATTATAGCTGGGTCCTCGGGCTGGAACAACTCATTCGGCAGTATGGAAACCTCAAAGTTCTCCGATGGGATGACGGCGATGTCGTGTGTCAATTGGTTTCCTCCGATAGTGAAAAATTGTATTTCTGATGGACCGCCTGACTCATATTCGTATTCAAAACCGGAAAGGGTCATGGGAGAAACGGTCAGATTGGAATTTTGGACAATTTCTATGTCAGTGGCACTTGCCACGCGGAGTTGTGGAGTATTGTAACATCCAACGATACCCGTGATGGTGATTTGGTCGCCTTCTGCCAAGCCTTCCACGTTGGGAATGCGATACACATTGAGGTCGTTGCCGTCTTGGCTGATGACGGTGGTTCCGCTCGGATTAATGGTGCCAATGACGACATTTTCAATCTTCACACGAGTGGATTGGAGCAAGTTTGCACCATTGAAATCGGTATTAATGTTTTCAATGGTTCGGACGTCTAAAGGCAATTGATTGCCTGATGAGAGTATGGAAAACTCATTGGGGTTACTTCCGTTGATTTCAGAAAGCTCAACCAAACCTTTGAAAACGGTCTTGCTGCCATATGCACTTACGATGTCGCCGATGGCAAGGCTCTCGGGAACGGTGTTCGAGTTCAGATAAAGGTCTATACCAGCGGTTTCATCTTGGATATACACATTTCTTCCATCGATGAAAATGACAGTGCCTTCCACTTGGGCAAATTGGCCGTTTTCCAAAGCACGTGCTTCAGCAATGGTTAGGGTAACTGTTGGTTCGTCAACCGTTCCATTGAGGGCAACGCTTTGGCTCAGGTCACCGGAAACAACAGTCAGATTGCCCGAATAGGTACCGACATTCAGTCCAGCTTTCAGTCTGACATAGACAGTGGTATTCGAAAGGATGCCGTCAACGGGGGAAAGTTCGTCGTTGTCAAAATAGCCGTATTCGGGGTTAAGACTGAGTTCATAATGTTCTGGTGCGGTTAAAGTTATGTCGGAGGTTAGGTTAGAACCAGAGATGGTGAAGCTTTTGGCTTCTGAAGGTCCTGAACCATAGATATAACTGAAATCATTGAGCTCACTTACTGAAAGAGTCAACACAGGGTCGGGTATGACAGGTGTTTCACTCACGACAATATCGGAAGCCAAGGCGACTCTCAGTTGAGGTACATTGAAATAGCCGATGACGCTGACGACATCCACCACATCGCCTTCTTCGATGTCTGTCAAGGAGGGTACCTTGTAGATGTTGATGGAGGCACCATCTTGTGTCAAAGGTGTGTTGCCGCTCGTATTGATGGCCCCGATGGTGGCACTTTCCACTTTGACACGGGTGCATTGCAAGGCATCGGCACCGCCTTCAAGGATTTCAGCGATGGTCTTCACGACCAAAGGAAGTGTGTTGTCTGACGAAAGGATGCTGAATTGATCGTCATCGTTTCCATTGATACCACTTAGTTCGGCGAGACCATTGTATGTTGCCCTTTTGCCGTAAGCTTGAACCAAATCGCCCAAGGCCAGTTCAGAGGGCACGGTGTTGTTGTTCAGGTAGAGGTCGATACCGGCGGTCTCATCTTGGATATATACATTGCGACCATCAATGAAAGTCACCACACCTTGGACTAAAGCATATTCATTATTGTCGAGTGCACGTGCTTCGGCGATGGTTATGACATTCGAAGAGGTGGAAATGATATAAGTTGCTGAGGCGATATTGCTGTTAAGGTAGCCTTCCTTTACGGCGAGGGCTTTCACCGTGGTGGTTTCGGTGATATTGATGGTTTCAACGTATTCAGTACTGCTTTCTGTTGGATTGGTGCCATCAAGAGTGTAAAATATGGTGGCACCTTCTGTGGCGCAATTGATGCTGACCGATTGGGCTTCAAAATAGGTGCCAGCTTCGGGACTGAAGGTCGGCAGTGATACGGTTTCTTGAGGAATCCCGCTGGTGCAGTACATAATTTGTAACGCATTGATTCTGCGGTGTCCTGAAGTGCCACCAATAGTGAAGTTCACCGTGGCGTTTTCACCAATCCAGGTCGGTGAGTCAAAAGCACCCACATCTGTAGTGATTTCATTGCTACCATCTCCAGAACCGAAAGTCAGATTGATGGTTGAAATGTGTCCTGTCGAAGTCGTGACGGTAAAGTAATTTCCTGCATAGCATCTGACAGCAGTTCCCATATTGTAATACTTAGGCGGATTGCTGCTCGTGCCTTTGTGGAATGTCAACGTAACGTCTTGGTTGACGGCAATGTCAGTATCGTCAAGACTTTGCGCGTTTTCGAAATTTTGCTCCGAAAGGTCGATGGAGGCAATGTAACATTGTTGGCTCCATAGGCTCATTCTCATCAACAGCAACAATGCTGTCAACATAAAAGTAAGTTTCCTTTTCATTTGGTTGGATTTTAATTATTTGATATTTAATGATTTAGTTTCTAATTGAAGCTAGTTGTTCCCAACTTTCAAAAGTAGAAATTGTAGGTGAAAATATGAAGTAGGTTCTCGAATAGTTATCAACATTTTATCAACAACCAATCAACAGGTTTATCAACATAGACTGTTGAATAATACGTGAAAAGAGAACAAAAAAAGAGACGCTCGAAAGCGTCTCTTCTATAATGAAAAGGTGATTTGATTCTGATTAGAGGCTGAAGCCAAGGCCGACAAAGAAGCCATTGGTCTTTAGGGTGATATTTTCGTTAGAGTAGAGGTTAAGCAAGCCAAGACGATAGCCGGCAAACAGGTTGAATTGGCTGAACTTCAAGTCAGCACCAAACACGGCATAGAGGTTGAAACGGTTCAAGTTGCCTTTGTCGTCATACCAATTGCTAGTGTTCTCACCAAAAATGGGGTCGGTGCCCTTGGTCTGGCCAACAAGAGCCAAACTTGCCATCGGGCCAACAAAAGGAGTGATGGATAAGTCGCGGTTGATGTTGATGCCATAATTGAACAGAATTGGGACATCAACAAGAAGTTGGGTCTCTTTTACTGATCCTTCTAGGATCCATAGAGAGCTTTGACCGCTTCTCGTGTTCATACGGAATTGGGCACCAGCGGCAACGCCAATGCCTTTTGTGAGGCCAAAGTTCTTGGTGAATCCGGCAAAGAAGCCTTGATAGTTGCTGCTAGAATTCCCCGAAACGAAGGATTCAGGAGCGTAACCTGCATAGATTGTTGATTGTGCCTGCACGTTTCCGGCAACGAACATTGCGGCTATAAGAGCCACAATAGCAAATGCTTTCTTCATAATAATAGGTTTTAGTTTAGTGTTTAAAATTTGCGGCAAAATTATGACATTTATCGAAAATTGTTACCTTTGCAGCGTAATAATATTTTTTGCTATGAAAAAAGTAGTTCGAACAGTTTGGATTGGTGTCTTATCGGGCGTGGCTTTTTTGGCCGCATGTTGCTCAACAAAAGGGTTGTCGAAGGCAGAGAAGGAAAAGCTTACCCGTGAGCGCGACTCCATTCAAGACATTCTGACCCGTCGTGAAGGTGCAGCTGTTTATGGTTCGCCAGAAATGATTGCCAGATATGGTGCCGAGACCTATCGCCTTCAAAACCAACTCGATTCCATCAATGTAAAATTGGGCGAGGAGGTGGATTTAGAGAAGAGCGCACGTCGACTGGCCTTGCAGGAGCGTATTGTGGAACTTCAAGCAGCTTTGCAACGACGCGAAGGAGCCAGCGTTTACGGCTCGCCTGAAATAATCGAAGGATATAGGCGGGAAACTCAACGTATGAGGGAAGAAATCAAGACTATCCGAAAGGAACTGAAGGAGTTGAATCAGGAATAACCATCATGAAAAAGGTAGTCCGTGCGGTATGGATTTGTGCCTTGTCTGGACTGGCTTTTTTGGGAGCATGCTGTTCGCAAAACGGCTTGTCACGAAAAGAACGCAGGCAACTGGCCAGAGAACGTGAGGAGATTAGGATGGAGTTGGATAAAAATCGAGGCATTGAGGTGGAAGGTCCGTTAGAGGATTTTCTTGCTCATAAAAGTACAATATATGCTCTTGAGAACAAATTGGACTCCATCAACTATCGCTTGGGCGATAGCATTGACCTTGACCGCAACGTTCGTCGTCGCCAAATCCTTCAACGCATCGATTCATTGACTTTTCTCATCGAAAACTATACGCCGGCTTGCATTTATGGTTCACCTGAGATGATGGAAGGACGTGTTGGTCGGGTAAAAGAGGAAAGAGCTATCGAAAGATTGGAGAGACTTTTGGAAGAGGCGAAAAAAGAATTGATTGTCTTTGATATTTCTGGCTTTCCTGATAGGCGAACGGAAGGTAGAGCTGCTGATGTGTTGTATGGCAGCCCAGATGTGATACGGAGAATAAAAAGGTAAAGTGGAAATGAGTGAACGACTCGGTTTTTATAAGAAGGTAATGCTTGAGCTCAACCATGCGGTGCTGCAAAAACGTATCGATGAACATGAGCTACATCAACTTTTTTGGGAATGCACCTTGCGCTGTAACCTCAATTGCCGTCATTGTGGCTCTGACTGCCGTATGCTTTCTGAGAAAGACGATATGCCATTTGAAGATTTTGCTAAGGTGCTTGATGAGGTTCGCACCCATCAAGACCCGTCGAAGGTGATGGTCATCACTACGGGTGGGGAGCCCACTATGCGTAATGACTTGGCGCATTGTGGCGAAGAAATTACAAAGCGGGGCTTCGTGTGGGGTATGGTGTGCAACGGTATGTTGCTCTCCGCTGAAAAACTTGATGAGTTTGTAAATGCCGGACTGAAATCGCTGGCAGTCAGCTTCGATGGTTTTGAGGAGGACCACAATTGGATGCGTGGCAACCCTATGAGTTACAAAAACGTGCTTCGTGCCGTGGAGGCTATGAAACTGCATCCGAGTTTGACTTGGGATGTCATCACCTGTGTCAACCAGCGCACCATCAAATATTTACATGAGTTCCGAGATTTCTTGGTTTCCTTGGGTATTCGCCGTTGGCGTTTGTTCACGGTGTTCCCTTCGGGACGCGCTGCCAACGACCCAGACCTCAAACTTTCCAACGCACAGTTTGTTGAGATGATGGAATTCATCAAAACGACACGCTTGCAGGGCAAAATCCGGGCCGACTATGGCTGTGACGGTTTCTTGGGCAAATACGAGGGCGAGGTGCGTAACCATTACTATTCTTGTAGCGCGGGCATCAATATTGCTTCGGTGTTGGCCGATGGTTCCATCTCAGGTTGTCTCAGCATCCGCAGCGACTACCACCAAGGCAATATTTACAAGGACAGCTTTTGGGACGTGTGGCAAAACAAGTTCCAGGTCTATCGTGACCGGAAATGGATGAAGACCGACCAATGCGCCAGTTGCAAAATGTGGCGGTATTGTCAAGGCAATGGTATGCATTTGCGCGATGGGGAGGGAAAATTGCAATTGTGTCAGTATAAAATGATTACTAGCTAAAATATAAGGCGCTTTGCGTCACTGCGAGGAACGAAGCAGTCTAGACAAATAAGCGTCATTTCTAGATCGCTTCGTCGTTTCTTCTCGCAATGACGGCTACACCGAAAACAAAATAAATGAATCGTATCTACATCGTCGGTTATATGGGTGCAGGCAAGACCACAGCAGCGCGACGCCTAGCCCAACGTTTGGGTTGGGAAGTTGTTGACACGGATGCCTTATTTGAGGAAAAATACAAGATTTCGGTCAGTGATTTCTTCACCAAATACGACGAACCGCTTTATCGTAAGTTGGAATCCGAGGTGTTGAAGGAAACGGAAAACATTGAAAACGTAGTGGTTTCGACGGGTGGTGGAACGGCATGCTATTTCGATAATATGGATTGGATGAATCAACACGGACTGACCGTTTTCTTGCGTATCAGTCCACAAGCTGCCGTTGACCGTGTTTTGCATTCACGACATAAACGTCCTTTGGTCGATGGTAAAAGCGAGCAGGAACTGACCGATTTCGTTAGCCTGCATTATGCTTCGCGGCTGCCTTTTTATGAACAAGCCAAAATCACAGTAAAAGCGGAAGATTTGGATTTGGAAGGACTAATCCGACAGATTGAAATCAAATAAGTCTTCTGGTATTAAAGTAATTCCAGCAAGCATATGTTTTCCACATGCTGTGTGTGGGGAAACATATCGACGGGTTGTACGGCCATTACCTTGTAGGCTGAATCAAGCAGTTGCAAGTCACGTGCCTGTGTGGCGGGGTTACAGCTGACGTAAACAATTTTTTTCGCACGGATTTTCAGCAGTTGCTCGACCACTTTTTCAGCCATGCCAGCACGAGGTGGATCTGTGACAATGAGGTCGGGCTGGCCGTTGGTCGTGATGAAGTCGTCGGTGAAGACCTTGGCCATATCGCCCGCATAGAAGGTGCAGTTCTTGATGCCATTGATTTTAGCATTTACTTTGGCGTCTTCAATGGCAGCTTCCACATACTCAATGCCTACTACTTTCTTCACAAAACGGGAGAAATACTGCGCGATGGTGCCTGTACCTGTGTAAAGGTCATACATCAGTTCGTTGCCTTGCACATCGGCGAGGTCGAAGGCGGCTTTATAGAGCCTTTCCGCTTGATAAACATTGGTCTGGAAGAAAGAAACGGGGCCGATGCGGAACTTCAGGTCGTCAAAGCCCGGTCGGGGAGAGGCCATAGTTTCAATAAGGTAAGGCTCGCCTTTCAGGCATTCAAAAGGCAGGTCGTTGATGATGTCGTTCAGTTTCGGGTTGATGACCAAAAGCAACGAGACGATTTGCGGAAAGGCCATTTCCAGAGCAGGGATGAGTTCATGGCGCACAATGGCATTTTCCTCACTGATGACAAGGATAACCATAAACTCACCCTTTGAGTTGCAGCGAATGACGAGGTTGCGCATCAATCCTTCATGGGCGCGGAAGTTGTAATAGGGGAGATGCCGCTCCAATGTAAACCGCCTGACAAACAATCGTATGTCGTTTGAAGGGTCGGCTTGTAGGTGACATTGCTCAATGTCGACTACACGGTCGAAAAGTTGGGGCAGATGGAAACCGAGACCTTTGCAGTATTCCTCATCATGGGTGCCAAGGGGTGCGCCGTCAGTGAGCCATTTGCGGTTCGAGAAAGTGTATTCCAACTTGTTGCGGTAGGCAAATTGCTTCTCGCAGCCCAAAATCGGACGAATCTCTGGATATTCTATCTTTCCGATGCGGTCGAAATTGTCCTTCACCTGTTTCTGTTTGTAATAGGTCTGCCATTGGTACTCCATATGCTGCCATTTACAGCCGCCGCAAAGACCGAAGTGCTGACAAACAGGTTTCACACGCTTGCCCGACATCTTCTTGAAGTTCAATATCTTGCCTTCAAAGAAGTTTTTTTTACGTTTGTAAACTTCAATATCCACCACATCGCCTGGTACGCCGAAGGGGATGAATACTACGCGACCGTCTGGTTTGGCTACCGACATACCTTCAGAGCCAGCGTCGATGATTTCCACGTCTTCGATGTATTCGGGTTCTCGTTTCGTTTTGCTTCTAACCATATTTTTCTTTTTTTCTATGGCCTATAGCCTGCTTTTAATTGGATTGAAGCAGGCCTTGGACCATAAGCTATGGGCTATTGGCCACTAAATATCTCCCAAGTTTTCTTCGCTTGCTCTTCAAACATCTGCATTCCGCCAAACACCTTTGCGCCCCAAGTCTTGCCTAACTCCATGAAAGCCGTCTCCTTCGGGTTGTAAATCAAGTCGATGATGATGTGCTTCTTGCTCAAACCTTGATAGTGCAGGTCGGGGAAGTCGTCAATCTGAGGAAACATACCTAAGGGCGTGGTGTTGATAATCAAAGAGTTTTGCCTTAAAATCTCATCGCTCAGTGTGTTGTAAGTGTAATCGCCTTTTTCGGCGCTTCTGCTGACTGTTGAGTAGGTTATGCCTTTCTTTTTCAGCACATATTGAACCGCTTTGGATGCACCCCCCGTTCCCAAAACCAAAGCGTGTTCAATTTGACGGTCTTTGATGGCTCGGTTCAACAATTGCTCAAAGCCATAAACGTCAGTGTTATAGCCTTTCAGCTTGCCCTCGTTGATTTTCACCACATTGACAGCTCCAACTTCCTTGGCCACGGCATCAATCTCGTCCAACAGTGGGATGATGGCTTCCTTATAAGGTATGGTCACGTTGAAACCGCAGAGGTCGGGATACTTCTCCATAATTTCTTTTAGTTCGTCCAACGACTTTAGGTCGAAGTGCTGATAGAGGCAATCCAAGCCCTCATATTCGAATTTCTCGTTGAAAAAGAATCTCGACTGCGAGTGTTTCAATGGATGTCCTATGAGTCCGTAGCGTTTCATTTTCAGTTATTTAATTCCAAACACAGCCCCAAAGCCCAAGGTGCAAACCACTCCTACAATGATGCTAGCCAGCACCACGCCACCAATGACAGCAATCACGCTTTTCTTGAAGTCCATGTCCAAGAAACTAGCGGCGAGGGTGCCAGTCCAGGCACCTGTGCCTGGCAACGGGATGCCCACGAAGAGCAGCAAAGCCCAATAGAGTCCGCGCCCAGCTTTGGCTTGCAGCTTTTGGCCGCCCTTTTCGCCTTTTTCGAGGCACCAGTTGCAAAAGTTCCTGAAGAACTTCAGGTTGACATTCTTGCCCCATTCCAACACCTTGCGTGCGAAGAAATAGATGAAGGGAACGGGCAGCATATTGCCGATGGCGATGATGATGTAGCTCCACAATAGGCTGAAATCGGGGTTGGCCGTGTGGATGCCGTAAGCTACAGGGATGGCACCACGCAATTCAATCAGCGGCACCATGGCGATGAGAAAGATATAGATGTAATTCTTCATGCAGGATTAGTGTTGGTTTCTTGGTTCTTTTTGTGTTGTTCAATGAGTTGCAGTATGTCATTGTCGTTGGCCAATAGCTCTTTGTCGTATTCCAAGAAGTCGGGCCAAACCTCAAAGTCGGCATCCAAGGCTTGGTCAAGTGCTTCAAGCCCTTGATTGTGACAGCCTTTCACGAAATAAGCGTAGGCCAAAAGGTAGAGCAACGATGGGTCATTGTCGGTTTGCAGTAGCCCGAACTTGATGGTGTTGATGGCCTCATCGATTTTATCTTGTTGGCCATATAGGTCGGCGATGTAATAATAGGCATCGGCATCGTTGGGCGTTTGCTCTTGAATCTTGCGCAGACATTCAAGTGCCTTGTCGTATTCCTTGAGCTTCATGTAGTCGGTGGCGATGGAGTAGAGGTGGTCGGTCTCCCATGGCTCCAATTCCAAAGCTTTTTCGAAGAATTTGATGGCCTTTCGGCTTTGGCCACGGTCGCTGAAGACATAGCCTAGTCCAGCATAGCCAGATCCTATCATTGGGTTGATTTCCAATGCTTTGTTGAAATGCTCCTCGGCAGTTTGCAGGTCGTTGAGGCGGTAGTAGCAGTCACCGATGGTAGTGTGAATCATCGAGGTCTCCACATTGTTGCGCAGGGCTTCCTCAAGGGTGTCGATAGCTTCCTTGTAGCGGCCGAGGTCGTAATATATGTCGGCCAAGTGCATATTGGTCCAAATGTCTTCGGGGTCGATGCTGAGGGCGTATTCGTATGGGTCAATAGATTCTTCGTATTGCCCCATCATACGGTAAATGTCGCCTATGTTGCTCCACGCCTTGCTGTTGTATGGGTCTTTGTCAATCATCTCCTGAAAATAGGTGAGTGCCTCTTCTTTTCGACCCGCGCTAAGGTAGCAGCAACGAATTTCGTGGTAGATGGTGTAGTTGTCTTCTGCAAAAGGCAAGGCTTTATTATAGAATTCCAAGGCAAGGTCGAATTGCTGCATATGCTGGTATTCGTAGGCAATGGCATTGTAGAGTTCGAACTTTTCGTCCTCGTCGAAATAGGGCAGGGCACTGAAATAGTTCTCCAAAGCTTCTTCCGACTTACCCAAAACGGCCAGACAAGAGCCGAGGGTGAGGAAATAGTCCGGGTCTTGCTCATCATCGATACGTTCCAGATGTTGCATAATCTCAAAAGCCTGTTGGGCATCGTTTTCAAGCAAATATTGCCGCGCATACTTGATTTTCAGCATAGTGCTTTCTGGATGCTGTGCTATGGCCAACTCCACGGCTTGCCTCGAACGTTTCAGCTGGTTGTGCTGCGTGTAGTGATCGATTATGTATCCAAACTCTTCACTATCGAAGTAAACGGGAGTGTTCGAATTCAGCATATCCTCGTAACGCTCGATGGCAATCTTTCGGTCTTGCTCTTCTTCAAAATAGTCTTCAAAATCTTCGTCGTCAAACATGGTTTGTCTGGTGAATTTGGTGCAAAGATAATAAAAACTTGCGAAATCAGGCCTTGTTTTGTACCTTTGTACTTTCTAAAAAGTAGTATCTGTGAGAAAATTAAGCTTGATAATAATATTGATATGTTTGAATATCAATATGATGGCACAAAAAGTATGGATGGTGAGTTCTGTGCCCAACACGCGTCTGGAAAGCAATAACTTCCACGTTTCCGACCCTGACGGCTATTTGTCGGATAGCGCGGAGATGAACATCAACAAGGCTTTGTGCGCTATCCGTGACAAGGCGGATGTCTTTGTGGTGACTTTAACGTCCATCGGCGATGCCGAGCCCAAACCTTTTGCCACTGAATTGTTCAACTATTGGGGTGTTGGTGATGCCGATAGCAACAATGGCGTGCTGTTGTTGTTCGTTGAAGATCAACATTCCTTGGAGTTTGAGACGGGCTATGGTGCCGAGGCAACCCTTACTGATGCCAAATGCCAGCAGATATTCACTAATGCCATTCTCCCTTTTTTTCGAGCTGGCGACTATGAAGGCGGGCTTTGTTCAGGGGTGGCAGAAATAGTGGAGGCATTTGGTAGTGAAATCCCGTTGGGGTTGAAGACTACTTTGCCGAGTGACGACAATGAAGGCGAAGGAAAGACAGATAAAGACTTTAGCACTATCTTTGGGCTGTTTGCCTTGGTTTTGTTTTCGATGCCTGTTGTCGGCATCGTCTTTTGGGCGCGCAAGCTTAAAGATAAAAAGCGCGGCGTTTCCGTGGTCAACCCTTTGTTTGAAGAGAATGGAGTCACCTATGTGGATGGCTTTGCTACCACATGGTCGGGCTCGCCTTGGGAAGGCAAAGGGTGTCTTGGTGGTCTATTGCTTGGTTTTTCCATATTTGTCATCTTATTTATTGTCGTTACCTTTATGACCGTCCGCTATCCTGATTTAGAGGAAAATACAATGTTCGATAGGGTCTCCATTATTACCCTATTATTGTATCTTACATGGGTTTGTTTCCGCCATAACCAACGTGTCTTGAAAATGTCCAAAATACTAGCCAAGCAGTCCATCAATCCAAGGTCGGTCTACCAGGCGGCTTTCGAGAATAAGGGCAACAGGTTGGCCACTTGGACGGCTCCTTGGTTAGGTTGGATTTACTACCTGATTTACAAGAAACGGTTGAGTCAGAGCGAAGAATGCACATGTCCCATCTGTAGCGGTCCGATGAAGAAGTACTCAGGTTTCGGACTGCCTGAGATTCATTTGGCAGAAGAAAGGGTAGGAGCATTGAAGTACACACCGTATCGCTGTGGCAACGGTCATTTGGTTGTTGTAAAGGAGCTCGGCAGCAAGTATTCCAAGTACAAAGCCTGCTCAAAATGTGGTGCTCATACTATGCAGTTGACTCAATCTCAGACCCTTGTCAATGCCGATTATACGCAAGAAGGCAAGAAAGAGGAAACCTATGTTTGCCAGTATTGTGGGGAGACCCTCAAGAAAACGGTGGTGATTCCTAAGTTGGTGCATTACAGCCATAGCGGTGGCAGCTATTCCAGTAGTGGAAGGAGCTATTCGAGCCATTCCAGTTCGTCGCATTCGTCGAGAGGCTCGTTCGGTGGAGGCCGTAGTGGCGGTGGCGGGTATTCTGGGAAGTGGTGAGTTGGTTTAGAGTTTAGGGGTTAGAGAATAGGGTGTGTTGATTTTATGCCTTTCAATTATAATAGGTGGCGAAGTGTCTTTACAATAAGTTGCTTGTTGGGATTGCATAGGGATACCAAGCAGCATAAATGTTGTATAGAAATGTGTAGCAATGATTTCATTTCGCGCGAATATTGTTTTCTATGTGCAGGTTGGCTTGTGAGGGCGTCAAAACTCGAAAGTCAACTTTTTTGAGGCTAATTTATTCGTACAGTAGTCAGAGAGCAATTTCAAATATTTGATTCTCAAGGAAGTCTTTTTCATTTTGACACGCCCTCCTACATCTTGCCATCTCCTTGCTAAGTCCTTGCCAACATATTGTCAAAAGGTATTGAAAGTCCAAAATGCTGATGTAACATAATCACAGTGTCTTGATGTGTCCCAACTGGATGTCTGTCGTTAATCAGCAAGGCACTAACCGCATGGAATGCAGCATAATACAATTGATTGGCAATATTACCCCAAAGACCTGCTTGGCGCAAAATCTCAATTTCGGCAAAGGTTCTTCGAGATTTCTAGGTTTCCAAACCAACGAGGATTTTTTCTTTCTTCATCATTCAAACTCATACCAACACGATTTTGTCTTGTTCAACATTCTTGTAGTAGGGCAAGAAACTCATCGCTTCCAATTCCTCTTGGGAATAGGTTTGCACACTAAAATACTTACCCATATCAAATCCACGTTCCATAATCGGATAGACAATACTTTGGAAATCAGACGCTCCTTTTGGACGATTAAGCAAAACAGGCAAGTCCCAATCGGAATTCTCGCGATAATCGCCTCATACACGGGAGCCATAAAGCAACAAATGGGCATCTGGCGGAAGACCCCGTTTGCCTAATTGATGGATTCGATGAAGAATGTCGGAGTGGCTCATAGTTTTATGCTATTTGCAGCAAATAATACACATTTTTTCGAATCCCGCATTAATCATTATAATGTATTTCTTCCAAATTCTCCTGAATCATCTCCTTCAGGTATTTCATGATGCTGACGTCGTTCATCGACATGCCGTCAAGGGCTTCCTTGATTTCGTCGGTGTCGAAGACGAACTCGCCGTCGTCGGTGATGTGCTTGTAGATGAAATGGATGTCCTCGTGGGCCGAAAACAGCATCACCAATGAGCCTGCCAAGTCGCCCATCGGGGGACGGTCAAGGTGGTCGTGCTGGAACCAGAAGTTCAAGACGGTGCCTTTGCCGACTTCGCTCTCAATCTTCATGCCGCCACCGGCGTTCTCAGTGTTCATCTTGATTAAAGGCAAACCAAGACCGACTTTGCGCGTGGTGCGCGAAGTGGTCCACGGGTCGGTCACCTTGGCCAAAAACTCGGGCGTCATACCTTTGCCGTTGTCCTTAATGGTGAAGGCGTATATATTGTCTTTCAGGCTGTCCTTGATGGTAAGTTCAACGAGGGTGGAATTAGCCGCCGTCGAGTTTTCCATCAGGTCGTAAACGTGCATTGATAGTTCTTTCATCCGAATAAGAGTTGTAGTTTTTCCTTGGGTTCAGTGTCGATGTAGCGTCCATCTTCGCCGTGGAGGGTCTTGCGGAACTCGTCGAAGGTCTTGTCGTACATGTGCAGCACGCAATGCACCTCGCCGATGATGTGCAGGAAGTGGGCGTCGCTGCTCTTGGTGAAGTTGAACTTCTTCAAGTAGGCGTATTTCTTCAAAAAGTCGGGCTTGGTGACGTGCTTCGAGATTTCCAAAGCGTCCGCCTTGATGTCGGGAGGAACGAAGCCTAACTGGCTCACCAAACTGCTTGCCGGCTTGTTGACGTGCGCCGGAACAAACAAACCTCCGATTTCGTGAACCACATCATAAAGCTGGTCCAAGTCCGCATCCAGAGCCGACCATAGCAGCCATTCCTCGTCGCCGACCACTTCCTCATTTTCATCCACAATGAGTTGATAGCCAAATTTTTCCTCATCCAATGGAATGTGGGGGAGATGCTCGTCGAGAAATTCTTGGAACTTGTCCAATTGTTCGTCGTTCTCGAAATAGGCAAGGGCATGGGCTTCCTCTTGCGTGGTGATTTCTACGCCGCCGATGACGAGGATGCCGTTTTCGCGGCCGATCTTTTGCGTCACTTTCACCTGCCGTGTGGTGTTGTGGTCGCAGATGGCGATGACATCCAAATGGAGTTTCTTGGCCTGCTCGACGATGGCGGAGGGACTCATATAGAGGTCGCCGCACGGCGAAAGCACCGTGTGCATATGGAGGTCGGCTCTATATGATTGTAGTTCCATAGGCATTTTTTGTCATAAAACTAGCAAAACAATGCAAAACTTTTTGTTTGTGCAAGGCAGCTCGCAACCGCTCGTCGCCGGAAAGCAGCCGGTTGGCGTACTTTCCAACTCAAACTATTGTTTTGTGGGTTTTGTAGGTTTTGTGATAATTACTTGTTTAACAGATTATAAACCAATCCAGCAATCTCGTATGTGGGAAGGTTGGTCTGCAAGATGGGCAAATCCTCATCATTGCTCTGCTCGATGGTCTCATCGTTGGGCATGAGGTTTTTCACGAGGATGATGCACGACATTTCCTTCAGCGAGGCCACGGCCATCACGTTCTTGTGGGTTTGGAGCGTAATCCAGATGTTGCCTTCCATGGCGTTGCCCATCACGTCGCTCAAAAGGTCGCTGATGTAGCAGCCATCTATCTCTCTGTCAAGGCCTTTCTCGCCCGACAAAACCTTGAGGTTGAGTTTTTCGACTAATTCCTTTACTTTCATTTTGTATGGTGTTTAAATCATTGTTTCGTCATTTAAGGACTGCAAATGTAAGAATAAATCCGAATATGGGCTACTGTTGTGAGAATTTTAGTTGCATTGCAGCAACCATTTCCAAGCAGGTATAGCTTCAACACGAATGCCAGCCTCCTCAATGACTTCACTTTCTTCATCGGTAACAATAACGCCTCTCCAGTCTTGATGTTTTTGATAAAACGGATGAGAGAAGGAATTTCACGATTTCTTGTCTGCTCATTGATAAGGTTGTAGCAGACTTGGATAGTGGAAAATGCCCATCTTTCATCGAGCTCCGATTGGTTGGCCTTGATGAATTCATTAAATGAGTATGGGTAAACATCTATGATGAAAAAACGTCCTCCCAAGGTAGTAGCCACGTCATTGCTCAACATTTTCGCATTGCTTCCGGTGATATAAACAAGGTATTTCTCATTGGCGAGACGACGGGCAAACATTTCCCATTTTCAATGCGTTGCACTTCATCCAAAAACACGATGGGCTTCTTGCCGTAGTCTTCATAATGCACATCGAGCAATGTGTTGAAATCCTCTGTGGAAAATTCTGTCAGGCACTCATCGTCAAAGTTAACATATAGTAGATTGCTCCAATCGTTTTCATAAGCTAGCAGTTGCTTTATCCGCTGATACAGCAGATATGATTTGCCAGCATAACGGACTCAGACAAAGACATAAAAGCCGTTTTCCTCAAATTCGAAATCACGTTCAACGATCGTCGTATCCATAATCATATCGCGTTGATTACGAAGACAATTCCTCAGAATGGGTTTTGATGCGCTCATTACTATACTATAAAGTATAATTTATAAATAAAAACTTTATAAAGTTTATTTTATAAACGAGGAAAAAGTAGTAAATTAATTCGAATGATATTTCAAAAACACAGAATAAAACGAATTGCACTTGAAGTGCAATCTGACTAAATAGTTCCGTCTCGCTTTTTGTTTCTCATTCCCAAAAATAGTTCGAGGATACGCCAATTGGCGTGCCCTCGAACAAGGATTCAAAAACGGAATCTCGTTAAAACCCCTTCATCAGCCTTACAGTATTGAAGATAGTCTTTTCCTTGGCTTCGTTGCCGTATTTGTCGACATCGACGACGTTGCGCGGGCTGTGGGTGATGCACACCGGACCGTTGAGGCATCCGCCGTCGCAGGCCATGCCTTCGAAGAAGTTTTCGGTGGCCTTGTTGAATTTCAACTTGGTCAAGGCAGCCTTACATTCCGCGATGCCATTCATAGCGATGGGCTTCACGCCTTCCACGCCCATTTCCTTGGCCACGTCTGCAATGCCTTTGGCGATGCCGCCCGATTTGGCAAAGATACGACCGTAGTATGAAGCGTTGTTCAACTCGGAGTCCTCCATCTGCGTGGTGTCGATGCCACGAGCGTCAACGAAGGCTTGCAGTTCCTCAAACGACATGACGCTGTCGATGGCGCCACCAGTCTTTTCAAGCCTGTATTCCAGCTTTTTCGAGGTGCAGGGACCGATGAAGACGACCTTTGCCGTCGGGTCGGATTTCTTGATGAGGCGGGCGGTTTCCACCATTGGCGAGACCGAAGAGGAGATGTATTGCTTCAGTTCGGGGAAGTTTTTCTCCACGAAACTCACAAACGATGGACAGCACGAAGTGGTCATCAGCTTCTTCTCGTTCCATTCCTGGGCCTCACGATAGAGGGTGATGTCGGCACCAAGGGCGGCTTCCACAACGTGATGGAACCCCAACTTCTTGATGGCCGTAACGACTTGAGTAACGCGCCCGAAGCGGCATTGGCTGACGATGGCCGGTGCAATGACGGCATAGACCCTGTATTTCGTGTTGTTCTCCGATTTCTTCAAAATGTCGATGATGTCCAACACCAGCGACTTGTCGGAGATGGCACCGAAGGGGCATTTATACACGCAAGCACCGCACGAGATGCACTTTTCGTTGTCGATTTTGGCCTTCTTGTTCTCGTCAATGGAAATGGCCTTCACCTTGCAACTCACCATACAGGGGCGGTGTTGTAAAATGACGGCAGAGTAGGGGCAGGCTTGTGTGCATTTACCGCACTCGATGCATTTGTCCTTATCAACGGTGGCGTGGTGGTTCACAATGGTGATGGCATCCTTGGGGCACACTTCCTTGCAACTGTGTACCATACAGCCACGACAAGCGGGCGTGACATAGATGCCGTCAATCGGACATTCGTCGCAGGCACTGTCGATGACCTCGATGACATTGGGGTTGCTCTTGTCGCCGCCCATCGCCATCTGGATGCGGTCTTGCAAAATGGCGCGTTCCTTGTAGATGCAGCAGCGTGTTTCGGCTTTTGGACCAGGGCTGAGCAGTTTGGGCACTTCCACGTAAGCGTTCTCCAATCCGCCTTCGTAGGCGCGCCGGATGACTTCTTTCAGCACTTTGTATTTGACGAGTTGTACGTCGGTGTCAAAAATCCTTTGTGAGTTCATCTTGTTTGGGGTATTGTGGGATGGGTTCAATAATAATTCAGTTCGACGACTTTGCCAATCTTGCGAAGGTCGGCGGCAATTTTCTCCACGATTTTCATCTTCATCGTCGTGTCGATGGGTAGCCCTTGGTGGGCCACATTGACGCTTTGGCCGACGAAGAAGGTGATGTGGGTGGCCCGTTCAAAGAGGTAATCCGCGAGGAGCGAGGCACCGTCTTTCTTGGTGAAGGTCTTGGGGGTCAGGTCAGAGATGGAGATGTATTTCTCCAACATTTGCATCAGTCGGCGCAAGGTGAGCACGCCTTCGGTGGTCAGGTCGATGCCTTTGATGTAGCCGATGGGCGGCACTTCCTTGTCAGGGAAATCGAAGCTGGTCTTCAACTCGGTTTTCAGGTGGCGCGCCACAATGGTGGAGCTGGTGCCGCCGCAAACGATTTTCTTTGATGGACCAGCCAAGAATTGCTCGATGTAGAAGTCATCCTTTTCCTTGTCGACGGGCGGACCAACCATAATGTTGACATCCAACCGCTTGCGAATCTTGACGGCAGCCACGGTGGTATCGTCACCAGGCTTGTCGGCGTAGAGGTCATTGCAAGCAGATGCCAAGAGGCAGGCCACGGCTCGGGCCGACATAGAGCGCGTGATGTTGGCGTTGAGGTGCTCCATAATTTGGTCGCGTTCCCAGCCGAAGTTGAGGATTTGTCCGATGCCAGCATGAATGGTGCCGTCGGACATGACGATGATGATATCATCTTCCTCAAGGTTTAGTTCGGTGCGATATACCTTCTTGCCACACACATCCAGTTCGGTACGCTCGAAGTTCTGGCATTGGCCACGATGGTAGTAGATGGCCTCGGGGTTGTCGAACTCAAACATGATGCCTTTGCCCTCGGTGTTCACATGGATGATGGAGAAGGTGGAATAGGCTACACCTCGCTCGGAGCACACGGGGAGTGTTTGAATGATGGTCTCGACACATTCGTAGATGTCGATGTCGTTGGCGGCCATCGTGCAGAGGATTTTCGAGGTGAGCGTTGAGAGGATGTTGGCTTTCACGCCGCTGCCCAAACCGTCGGCCAAGACGAGGGTGGTGAAGCCGTCTTTAACGGTGCAGGCCACATTGTCGCCGCATAATTCCTCGCCGACATGGTTCAGCGAGGTGCATCCCGTTTCTAAGCAGAGTTCCATCAGTTCTTCTTGTTTTCTTCGGTTAGGGTTTTCTTGAGTTTCAGCAAGGCCACCTTGGTTTCGGCTGTGGTTTCGCCCAATAGCGACGCAATCTCCTGAGCTACACGCATTTGCTTCTTGATAACCTCATCGGTCGTGGTCAAGGTTTCCATCTTCACCTTCATGATGCGGTTTTCATAATCGACGGTATCGGTGACGTCTTTTAGGATGCCAAAGATGACGTTTTGTCCAGCCAGGTAGTTGATGGATATGTCGACATATTTTCCAGTGGTGGGTATGTGCGTCTGTTTGCAGCTGATGTGCTTCTTCTGCGTATAGGCGTTGTAAAAGTCGATGGGGCTGAAGAAGTCGGCAGCAGGCCTTCCCTTGGCATTGGGGTCGTCGATGCCGAGGAGTTCCCTTCCTTTATTGTTGATTTCCTGAATGTTGAGTTCCGAGTCGAGGACGATGATGCCTTCAGGGCTGTTTTGGATGATCTCGAACGAGAGCGACTCGGCACGTTGGCGCATATAAGGCAGGCAGATTTCGATGTCGGCATAGCCGTTGTATACTGCCCAAGCCTTCTCACGGCAGGTGGCATAACCGCATGAACCGCAATTCAGCTCGTCTTCGGGTTTCATCTTTCCTGTCTTGTGCAGGATGGCCTCAATTTCGCGCTCGGGGGCAGCCATACTGTGGCTGCGAAGGCGTGGATGTGCGGCGGCCAGGCTGAAGTCAAGCGGACTATCGTCTTGTGGTCCAGTCAGGGCTTGCTTCTCGCGGCTGACATATTTGCGTACATCGGAAGTGGCCTTGATAGCGCCACCGGGCTTGACCAACGAACAAGGCCCATTGACGCAGGCGTCCACGCAAAGGTTGATTTCCATCACCACATGATCGAGATGCTCGATGTTCTCCAAAGCCTCGACGCACTTCTTCGGACCGTCAACAGCGATGTATTCGTAACCCTCGGGCAAAACAGGGAAGGAGTTGATGATGCCTTGCGGTATCGGGTATTCCTTGGCGAGGTTAGGCGTACCGTTTTTCTTATTGAGGCTGAGGTTGGTGATTTCGTCAAGCTTGATGTTCCTCTCGTCAAAGAGCTTCACCACATCCTCAAAAGTCAGCACGTGGTCAATCAGGTGGCATTCTTCGGCTTCGCGCTTTTTGGCGATACAGGGTCCGATGAAGACGATTCGGGCCTCGGGGTGTTGCTTCTTGATGATTTTGGCGTGAGCCACCATCGGCGAGTCAACGGGGGCAAGATATTTGAGTGCCTTCGGGTAGTATTCCTGAATCATACGGCATGCAGCAGGGCAGGCCGAGGTGATGAAGTTGGTGAACTCGCCCGTCTTGAGCAGTCGTGCATATTCCTTGGTGACGGCTTGTGCTCCCACGGCGGTTTCTTCCGCATCGGCAAAGCCTAACTTGGCCAAGGCCAGTTTCATCACGCCAAAATCGGTGAGGCCGAAACTCGAAATGAACGATGGCGCAACGCTGGCAATCACCTTGTCGGAACCGGCTAGCATTTGTTTCACTTCCTCCAATTCGCTGTGAACAACCTTCGCGTTTTGCGGACAAGCCAATGTGCAGTGGCCGCACAAGATGCAGCGGTCTTCGATGATTTCGGCCTGATGACCCTTGAAGTCGATGGCTTTCACCGGACATTCGCGAAGGCATTTGTAGCAATCCTTACATCTCGCGTTGCGAAACTCTAAATATTTCGACATATCGCACTTTTTTAGATTTCAATCAACGGATAGATTTCCTTGACAAACACTTCCTCGGCGTTGTCCTTTGTGACGTTGTGGAGCAGCAAGGTACCATCTGTAAGAGTTGTGGCGGCTTTCTCGGCCTTCTCAGGTGCTATGCCATCGGTCATTACGTTCACGCCTTTGGCGCAATGGCCGAGGCAGAAACTGGCTTGCAATTCGACGAGATCTTCAACGTCATATTTCTTGAGGATGTCTTTCAAGGCTTGGATTACATCGTAGGAACCTTTCAGGTGGCATGAACTGCCAACGCATACTTTAATATTCATTTGGGTTAGTTTTAAAGGGTTGTTTTTTATGAACGATAAATTTTTCTTTTTGTTGTAATGTCATACACCATTTTGGGCGGGCAGCCATTTTTTTTCGTGGCCGCCCGCTTGTCAATGGTTATACCAACTCAAAAATTAACTTCAGTATCGTAATAACAGCACTTCAACAGTCTTTCCATTTCCTCTTGCGTCGGGATGCGCGGATTGGAGCCTGTGCAAGCGTCGCAAATAGCATTCTTGGCGATTTCAGGCAGCTTTTCAAGGAATACGTTCTCAGGTACAAAGCCTTGCTCGCAGGGGTAGGAGTCAGCTCCGTAGTTCTTGATGCAGTGCGGGATGTTGAGGTCGTCGTTCATCTTACGCAGCGTGGCGATGAGCAGGGCAACCTTTTCGTCGTCATTGCTGCCGCCAAGGTTCATTGCATCGGCAATGGCACCGTAACGTTGCTTGGCCTCGGGGTTCTTGGCGTTAAAGGCAATCACCTTGGGCAAATACATAGCATTTGCCGCACCATGGATGATATGTGCGCCGAAGTCGGCAAACACGGCTCCCGTCTTGTGGGCCATCGAGTGGACAATGCCTAAAAGGGCATTAGAGAAGGCCATACCGGCAAGGCATTGGGCATTGTGCATCTCGTTGCGGGCGTTCACATCGCCGTTGTACGAGTTCACCAAGTCTCTCTGTATCATCTTGATGGCGTGCATAGCCAACGGGTCGGTGTAGTCGCAGTGGGCGGTCGAAACGTAGGCTTCGATGGCATGCGTCATAGCGTCCATACCAGTGTGGGCCACCAATTTCTTGGGCATAGTTTGGGCCAAGGCCGGGTCAACGATGGCCACATCTGGCGTGATTTCAAAGTCAGCGATGGGATATTTGATACCCTTGGCATAATCGGTGATGATGGCGAAGGCGGTCACTTCAGTGGCCGTGCCCGAGGTGGACGAAACGGCGCAGAAGTGGGCTTTTGTTCTCAGTTTGGGCAGACCGAACACCTTGCACATATCTTCGAATGAGGTCTCAGGGTATTCGTATTTGATCCACATGGCTTTGGCTGCATCGATGGGCGAACCACCGCCAATGGCCACAATCCAGTCGGGCTGGAACTCTTGCATCACAGCGGCACCGTTCATCACAGTCTCTACAGACGGGTCTGGCTCAATGCCGTCAATCACTTTCACTTCCATTCCGGCCTCTTGCAGGTAAGCAATGGCCTTGTCCAAAAATCCAAAGCGTTTCATGCTTCCGCCGCCAACGCAGATGACAGCGCGTTTGCCTGTAAAAGTCTTCAATGCTTCTAAAGCGTTCTCACCATGATAAAGGTCTCTCGGTAATGTGAATCTATTCATTTTTTATTTGTGTGTTTTTAATTGTTTGTTAATAATGTTGTTTTGTCGGTTTGGGTTTGATTGTTGGTTGTTGAAAATCCTTTTATTTTCCGTAATAAGCTTGCTTGTAGATCTCCACGATTTCTTTTACGAGCGGATATTTCGGATTGGCACCGGTGCATTGGTCATCGTGGGCCTTTTCGGCGAGGGCTTCCACATTGGCCATAAACACCTTCTCGTCGATGCCTTCATCCTTGATACTGAGCGGCATATTCATGTCTTTCATCAGTTGACGGATAGCAGCGATGAAGTTGTCGATGCTCTCCTCGTCGTTCTTGCCGCCGAAGCCGAGGAATCGGGCTGCTTTGGCCAATTTCTCGTCAGCCATAAAGCGTTCATACTTCGGGAACGGAACGAATTTATTGGGTTTCAACGAATTATATTTTATGACATATGGCAACAGGATGGCGTTAGCGCGTCCGTGCGGGATGTGGTAGTCACCGCCAAGTTTGTGGGCCATACTATGGTTGAGGCCGAGGAAGGCATTGGTGAAAGCCATACCTGCGATGCACGAGGCATTGTGCATTTTCTCCCGGGCTTTCAGGTCGAACTGGCCGTTCTCGTAGGCACGTTTCAGGTAGCCAAACACGAGGTCCATTGCTTGCAGGGCGAGGCCGTCGGTATAGTCGTTGGCCATATTCGAGATGTAGGCTTCAATGGCGTGGGTCAAAACATCCATACCCGTGTCGGCAGTGGCGCGTTTGGGCAACGAAACCACAAACTGTGGGTCGATGATGGCTACATTAGGCGTCACGGCATAGTCGGCCAAAGGATACTTGATGCCTTTCTTCTTGTCGGTGATGACGGTGAAAGCAGTCACTTCGCTACCGGTTCCCGATGTGGTCGGGATGGCCACCATTTTGCATTGCTGGCCCAGATGCGGGAACTTCACCACGCGCTTGCGGATGTCCATAAACTTTTGGCGCAGGCCGTCAAAGGAGGTCTCGGGATGCTCGTAGAACAGCCACATGCACTTGGCCGCGTCCATGGCCGAACCGCCGCCCAAGGCAATGATAACGTCGGGCTGGAACGAGCGCATCTCGGCCACGCCCCTCATCACAGTCTCGACATCCGGATCGGGTTCCACGTCGGAGAAAATCTTGTAGTGGCAGCTTTCCTCGCGCTTGTTGAGGTAATAGGTCACTTTGTCGACATAGCCGAGTTGCACCATCATCGGGTCGCTCACGATGAAAGCCTTGCTGATGCCTTCCATACTTTCGAGATATTGCACCGAACCGTATTCGAAATACACCTTCGGCGGGATTTTGAACCATTGCATATTCACTCTTCTTTTGGCGATTTTCTTCTTGTTGATAAGGTTGACAGTCGAAACGTTGGCCGTGGTGCTGTTGTGGCCGTAGGAGCCGCAGCCGAGGGTCAACGATGGCGTGTTGGTGTTGTAGATGTCGCCGATGGCACCTTGAGACGAGGGCGAGTTGACGATGATACGCCCCACCTTCATTGCCTTGCCGAACTTCTCGATGAGGTCGTCGTTGGTGCTGTGGATGATGGCCGTGTGGCCCAATCCACCCAAGTCGAGCATCTTGCGACACATCTCGAAACCTTCAACGTGGTTGTTGACGACATAGTAGGCCAATACGGGCGAAAGTTTCTCACGCGAAAGCGGATAATCGGGGCCAACATCTTTCAAGCGGGCAATCAATATCTTGGTGTTTTCAGGCACTTTCACGCCCGACTTGTCAGCAATCCAATAGGCCGACTTGCCCACCACGTCAGGATTGACCGCACCCTTTTCGGCATTGATGACAAAGGCCGACACCTTCTTGATTTCGTCTTCGTTCAGGAAATAGCAGCCGTTTTCTTTCATATAGCTCACAAACAGGTTGGAAATCACCTTGTCGACGATGACGGCTTGCTCCGAGGCGCAAATCATACCGTTGTCGAAGGTCTTCGACATCATCAGGTCGGTGCAGGCGCGTTTCACGTTGGCCGAGGTTTCAATATAACAAGGTGCGTTGCCGGGACCCACACCAAGGGCGGGTTTGCCGCAACTGTAGGCCGAGCGCACCATTCCCGAACCGCCTGTAGCCAAAATCAGCGACACTTTCGGATGGTTCATCAAAGCCATCGTGGCTTCTACCGAAGGATGCTCAATCCATTGGATGCAGTTTTCGGGTGCGCCGGCGGCGATGGCAGCGTCACGCAAGGTCTTGGCGGCAGCCACCGACGATTGTTGTGCCGAGGGATGGAATCCGAAAATGATCGGGTTGCGTGCCTTGGTGCAAATCAGCGACTTGAACATTGTGGTGGAGGTGGGGTTGGTCACGGGAGTCACACCAGCAACGATGCCGACTGGCTCGGCCACTTCCACATAGCCTTCCATTTCGTTGTCTTCCACCACGCCCACGGTCTTTTCGTCCTTGATGGAGTTCCAAATGTATTCTGTTGCGAAAATGTTCTTGATGATCTTGTCTTCATAAACGCCGCGTTGGGTCTCTTCATGGGCAAGTTTGGCCAACTCGCGATGATGTTCCAATCCAGCTAAAGCCATTGCGTAAACGATTTTGTCCACTTGTTCTTGGTCGAAGGTGACGTAGGTCTTCAAGGCTTCTTCGGCATTTCTGACTAAAATGTCGATTTCTTCCTGTATCGATAATTGTTTATCGATTTTAACAGTTGAGGTTTCTTTTTCCTTAGATGCTTTCATTTTCTTAAATTTGTTGTTGGAAAATGTATTGGTTCATTATTTGTTTTTCAATTTGTAGGCAAGCTGGCGCGAAAGCACAGCAAGCGAAGAGGGGAGGTTCTCATTTTTCACGAGGATACCTTGCGGCACGTTGAGCAGCGCGAAAGCGAAGTTCCAGATGGCGAGGATGCCGCACTCCACCATTTGGTCACACACGGCCTGCGCTTGGTCGGCGGGCACAGTGATGATGCCGATTTTGACTCCAGTGCGCTTGATGTAGTTCTCCATCTTTTCCATAGGAAGGATGAACTTGTCGCCAACCTGAAGTCCGTGCAGGTCGGGGTCCTTGTCGAACCCAACCGTGATATTCAGCCCCATACTCGAAAACTCCTTGTTGGTCAGAATCAGCCGTCCAAGGCTGCCAACGCCAACCAAAATGGCTTCGTCCACTTTGTTATAACCCAAATAATCACTTAGATCGTTCATTAAAGTATCAATTTCAAAGCCAGTGCGGGGCTTTCCTTCCACGCTGCTCACGCCTGCCAAGTCCTTGCGAACCAAGACAGGATTGAGGTTGAGGCTTTGGGCAACAGCGGCTGCCGACACATATTCTTCACCTTGCTGTTGCAACTTTCGGATGTGGCTATAGTAGAGTGGCAACCGGCTCAAGGTCGATTTCGGTACTACTAATGAGGTGTCGTGTTGTGTTGCCATATCGATACAAATTTATCTATTTGTTTGATGGCGCAAAAATAGTGCATTTTCCGATACAAGGTATAAAAAAAATGCACTATTTCTCAAATATTATTGTAAACTATTATGTATCAACTTGATAAAATATTAAGGCATTATTTCAAACTCGATGCCAACGCTCCAAGGTGATGGATTGTTGGCTTTTGTGCCAATCAGGAAGTCGCCTTTGGTAATGACGGGCGACAGGCGATAGCTACCATAAACGCCGATGTTGAGCATGTTGGCGATGCTATAGCTGATGCGAGTGGTGGCCCCGTATTCGAAAAGGTTCATCGCTCTGCAGTGGTTATAGTAGCTTGTGACTTTGCTGTTGTAAGGTTGAGTCGGGTTGCCTTCAACATCTTGCCATTTTTTGTTGTCCATAATCTTGACGCGACGCAGGGCATTAATGCCGCCATAAGCACCCAAATCCCAGTTGATTCCCAAAAGACGGATGACGATGCGTTGCAGCAACTCGCCGCGCAGTTGCATCTGACGCATGATGGTTTCGCGATCTGCGACTTCTGTGGCATCCGGGATCTGTCCTTTGGCCACGAAACGGTTCCAATCCAAGCCGAGGCCCATACCTATTTTATATGTTTTGCCGTACATCCAGCGTTGGCCATAGGCGAAATGACGGTTAAAGCCGTTCCAAGTGGCATTGGACAAGTTGTAGTCGTATTGGAAGTAGGTTGTCTTTTGCCAGCCTTCCGCATTCACCTTTTTAAATGTGCCGTTTTGGCTGTTGTGGTTGTCGGCCAGTAGGTTGATGTCGCCGCCCATGCCATTGATAGGGCAGGAGTCGAAGAAACCGTTGTAAGACACGTTGAGTTTCTTGCCTTGGCCGAAGTCTTTGTTGTTCAGTTTGATGCCAGTGGAATCGGGATGCACCTTATAATAACCTAGCAACACACCATCGGTACCTTCCACATTGATGAATACATCCTGGTTTTCAATAACCTTCGAAACGAAAATCTTCACGCCGTCTTTCTCCTGCACGAGGTTGAAGGAACGTTCGGCGGGCTTCAGGTCGCCCGTGAAATAAGCGGCTTGGGGAACGCCGTAACCGAAGGCATAATCATAATAAGGATAGAGGTCGCATGATTTTTGGATTTCGGCCTTCATCTGCAGGGCGGTCAAGTCGCGTTTGGTCTGCCAGGCACAGGCGCAGAAACCCGCCGTCAGAGGGCTCGCAAACGAAGTACCGAAGGCAGAGGTGAATCCACCACTTGGGTTGGCTACTTGGGCTTCGCCGAAGGCTACCACATCAGGTTTGCGGCGTTTGTCGGCAGTGGGGCCAAAGGAGCTGAACGAGATATGACTATATTGTTCCAAATTGGCATCGATGCCGCCCACGCAAATGACATTTTCGGCATCGGCAGGGGTGATGATGGTCATCCAGCGACTGTCGTCGCCTTCGTTGCCAGCGGAGTTGCAAATCAAGATGCCTTTCTCGACGGCTTTCTGTGCGGCTTTGGCAACGTATGAAGTGCCGTCCATATCCTTTGTCCAGTGGCGATCCTTGCCGTAGCCTAGCGAGCTGTTGATGATGTCGGCACCGTTCTTGTCGGCCCATTCGGCGCCTTGTGCCCACCACACCTCTTCTTTAAAAGGTTCAGGATCGATTTCGGTGCGGGCCAGGAGGAACTCTGCACCTGTAGCCAACCCCATCTTTTGACCATTCTCATTGATGCCTGCAATGCAGCTCAGAACCATCGTACCGTGCGTGCTCCAACCATAAACATCCTCTTTTTTATTGGGGAAGTTGTAAGTTTTGAGGATTTGGTGGTTATCGCGCAAATGTTGGAAAGCTGGATGAGTGTTGACTTTCGGGAAGCCGCCGTCCATTACGCAGATGCGCAAGCCTTTGCCGTCTATGCCTTTGTCCACGAAATGCTGTCCGCCGAAGCGTTTCAGTTGGTCAGTAAGGATGTCGTCGTCTTTGTCATTAGGGACGTCAGCGAAGCACTCCAGGGTTTTCGTTGAGGCCATCGTTCCATTGGAAACAATCTCCTGAACTTTTGCAACGAAAGGCAATTGGCAGATGCGGACCGCATTGTCGTCGGTGGCTTCGATGCCGATGGCATTGAGCCAACGTGACTCGCCGAAGACCTCGGTGGAGTAGGAGCCTACGGTGTTGACATAGCTCTCGTTCAGCGGGTAGTTGCTGATGTCGTAAAGGTTGGCGCCATTGAGTTGGTAACGCGCGATGGCCTTGGCATCGAAATAGGAATATGGATCGAATTGGGTATCGTTTTTGTCGGTGAAGAAGACCCAGAAACACTTGTCTTGTGCCACAAGTATGCTGCTTAGCAAGGCTAAAATGGCGATTAAGGAAATTTTTCTCATAAAAATTCAAATTTGCTGCAAAGGTAAAGTTTTATTTTCTAATTTTGTGCCATAATCGGAAAAACTATACGACTATGGAAAACCTTACCAAAGAAAAATTTGAGATTTTTATGATGCTTTGTGCCTCGGGCATCGATGGCAACATTTCTATGAAAGAATTGGAACGCATTTGTATGCAGTTTGATGAAAAGAGCTATTATGAAGTCTTCGAGTCATGGAAGTCGATGACCAGTCCAGCCTGGCTGAGTTTCTTCAAGGAGCATAAGGACGAGTTCCTCAAGACAGAAGAAGACAAGGCCGCTTTTATGGCTAACATCAATGACATTGTTGCAGCCGAGGAGGGCGAGGTCAACCTTAAGGAGCAGAACTTTATGAAGGTGCTTGAGATGCTTATCAACGACGAGCTATAATAGTATCTTTCGTTTTCAAGTTGGCTTTAAAAAGCATACAATCCTTCTCTTAATTTGTGCAAGGGAATGGAATTTATGCTTTTTAAAGCCTTTGTTTTTGATTGCCATACGCATATGCCTGTTTTATTTGAATAAAGGTCATGAACCAAAGTTGTGGAAAACAATTTGGTATATTGGATTGTTTACATCTTTGTCTTTTGCTGTTGCTTTTGGTGCAACTCCTATGAAAAACTTGCCCTTTTCTAAATTAGAACGATTCTAATTTACGTTTTCTGCGTTTTTAAGTTTCTCAACCATTTGATATGAAAATATTTGCAAAGTCCTCGAATTTGGAAAAAACTTTGAGTATTATTTGGAATGAGCCGTTAATTTTCCTAAATTTGCAGCGTTTTTCGTGAGGCGTGTCCTCTTGGAAGACAAACGAGAGAAATCAACTCAATAAATAACCATAAAAAAATCATTCTATGGCAAAAGTTAAGTCTTTAGCAGAACTGAAAGCTATGAGAGAAAAGCTTCAGTCCAACCTTGACCTTCGCGAAAAGAGCAACGACCCCGACTCTTTGGTGCAAATTAAGGTCGCAATGGCTACCTGCGGTATCGCCGCCGGTGCAAAACAAGTTATGGAACACATGATGGAGAAGGCCGACGAGCTGAAGCTCGGCATCGTCTTCACCCAGACCGGCTGCATGGGCTACTGCCACGCTGAGCCGACCATCGAGGTGAAGTGCCCCGGCAAGGACCCGATTGTCTTCGGTCATGTCGACAACAACCGCGCTGACGAAATCCTCACCAAGTATGTGATGAACAACGAAATGGTGGAAGGCGTCATCCCCGTGAACTACGAAACTATCTAATAATTTAATTCGGAGGAATTTATATGGCAAAAATCAAGATGCACGTGCTGGTCTGCGGCGGTACAGGCTGCCAGGCTTCGGCAAGTGCTCAAATCATCAAGAACTTCGAGGACATTCTCGCCGCGAAGGGCTTGCAGGATGAAGTTCAGGTGGTCAGAACGGGTTGCTTCGGCTTCTGCGAGAAGGGCCCCATCGTCAAGATCATGCCTGACAACACTTTCTACACTCAGGTGAAGCCTGAAGACGTCGAGAAGATCGTGAACGAGCACATCATCAAGGGCCGTAAGGTCACCGACCTGCTCTACATGGATCCCGAGAACAAGGAACACGTTGCCGACTCGAAGCACATGGGCTTCTATCGTAAGCAACTCCGTATCGCCCTGCGTAACTGCGGTTTCATCAACCCCGAAAACATCGACGAGTGCATCTCGCGTGGCGGTTATGAAGCTCTTGGTAAGGTCCTGTCCGAGATGACTCCCCAACAGGTGGTCGACGAAATCACCAAGTCAGGCCTCCGTGGCCGTGGCGGTGCTGGTTTCCCCACCGGCGTGAAATGGGGCCTCTGCGCAAAGAACAAGTGCGATGAGATGTACGTCATCTGCAACGCCGACGAAGGTGACCCGGGTGCGTTCATGGACCGTTCCATCATGGAAGGTGACCCGCACAGCATCGTCGAGGCTATGGCCATCTGCGGCTATGCCATCGGCGCTTCCCACGGTTTGGTCTACATCCGTGCTGAATACCCGCTGGCTATCCACCGTCTGCAAGTTGCCATCGCCCAAGCTCGCGAATATGGCCTACTCGGTGAAAACATCCTCGGTACCGACTTCTGCTTTGACATCGAGCTTCGTTATGGTGCTGGTGCTTTCGTCTGCGGTGAAGAGACTGCCCTGATTCACTCGATGGAAGGTATGCGTGGTGAGCCTACGCTGAAACCTCCGTTCCCAGCTGTTCATGGCTACAAAGGTCAACCTTCCAACGTGAACAACGTGGAGACCTTCGCCAACATTCCGATTATCATCACCAAGGGTGCCGACTGGTTTGCCAGCATTGGCTCCGAGAAATCGAAGGGCACGAAGGTGTTCGCTCTGGCCGGTCAGATCAACAACGTCGGTCTGATTGAGGTCCCGATGGGCACCACGCTGCGCGACATCATCTACGAAATCGGTGGTGGTATCAAGGGTGGCCGTAAGTTCAAGGCCGTCCAGACTGGTGGTCCTTCAGGCGGCTGCTTGACGGAGAAGCACCTCGACACTCCGATCGACTATGAAAGCCTCGCCGCTGCCGGCTCCATGATGGGCTCTGGCGGTATGGTGGTCATGGACGACACCTCCTGCATGGTGGCCATCGCCAAGTTCTACTTGGAGTTCACCTGCGAAGAGAGCTGCGGTAAGTGCTCGCCCTGCCGTATCGGTAACAAGCGTATGCTCGAAATCCTCACCAAGATCACGGAAGGCAGAGGCACCATGGATGACCTCCAGGAACTCCGCAACCTCGCCGCTGTGATTAAGGATACCGCCCTCTGCGGTCTGGGTCAGACCTCACCGAACCCGGTGCTTTCGACCCTCGACAACTTCTGGGACGAGTATGTTGAGCACGTTGTTGACAAGAAATGCCGCGCTGGCGTCTGCAAGAAGCTCATGCGTTATGAAATCGACAAGGAGAAGTGCATTGGCTGTGGCGCTTGTAAGAAGAACTGCCCCGCTGAGGCCATCTCGAAGACCGACTACATCGCTCCCGGCCACAAGCTGCCTTCGATGACAATCGATCCTTCCAAGTGTATCAAGTGCGGTGCCTGTATCTCAACCTGTAAGTTCAGCGCCATTTCTGTCAAATAATAAAAGAGGAGGAAACAAATATGATTAACGTAACAATTGATAACAAACAGATCCAGGTCCCGGAAGGCACTACTATCCTGAAAGCCGCCCGCATGGCCGGTATCCATATTCCTACCCTTTGCTATTTTGAACTGGCAGGAATGAAATTTGAAAACAAACCCGGTGGCTGCCGCGTTTGCGTCGTCGAAGTGACTAAGGACTTCAACGGCCGTCCGCGTCGTAACCTGGCCCCGGCTTGCGCCACCGACTGCGTGGAAGGCATGGAAGTGCTGACCCACAGCGCCCGCGTCATCAACGCCCGTCGCACCGTGGTCGAACTCATCCTTTCCGACCACCCGGCCGACTGCTTGACCTGCTCCAAGAGCGGCAACTGCGAGCTCCAGAGCCTGGCCCAATACCTCGGCATCCGTGAGATTCCCTTCAAGGGCGAACAATCACATTACCGCCAAGATATGTCGCCCAGCATCGTGCGTGATATGGACAAGTGCGTTATGTGCCGCCGTTGCGAGAATATGTGTAACAACGTCCAGACCGTTGGTGCCCTGAGCGCCATCAACCGTGGATTCAGCGCTGTCGTGGCTCCTGCTTTCGAGCAAGACCTCGTCGATTCGCCTTGCGTCATGTGCGGTCAGTGCGTCCAGGTGTGCCCCGTCGGTGCCTTGAGCGAAGTGGACGACACCCGCAATGTTATGGCTGCCATCAACAACCCCAAGAAGACCGTCATCGTCAACACGGCTCCCGCTACGCGTGTGGCTCTCGGTGAAGAGTTCGGTATGCCTGCCGGCACCATCGTCACTGGCCAAATGGCCGCTGCCCTGCGTCGCCTCGGCTTCGATTATGTGTTCGACACCGACTTCACTGCTGACCTTACCATCATGGAGGAAGGCACTGAGCTTCTTGGCCGTATCAAGAAATTCATGGAAGGCGACAAGAGTGTCCGTCTGCCTATCCTGACTTCCTGCTGCCCAGGTTGGGTCAACTTCTTCGAGCACAACTTCCCCGATATGCTGGATGTGCCTTCAACCGCCAAGTCGCCTATGCAGATGTTTGGCGCCATCGCCAAGAACTACTGGGCCGAAAAGATGGGCATCAAGAGAGAAGACCTCGTCGTCGTCTCCATCATGCCTTGCTTGGCCAAGAAGTACGAAAGCAAGCGTAAGGAATTCTACAAGGACGGTAACCCGGATATCGACTACGTTCTGACGACCCGTGAGTTGGCCCGCTTGATCAAGCAGTTCAACCTCGACCTGAAGGACATGCCGAGCGAAGACTACGACGACCCGCTGGGCGAATCCACGGGTGCCGCCGTCATCTTCGGCGCCACTGGTGGTGTGATCGAAGCTGCCACCCGTACCGCCTACGAGGTGTTCACTGGCAAGCCGCTGCCTAAGATTGACTTCACTGAACTCCGTGGTATGGAAGGCATCCGTGACGCTTGGGTCGACTTTGATGGTACGCCCATCCATATCGGTATCGCTCACGGTCTGTCGAACGCCCGTACCCTGCTCCAAAGAGTGCGCGAAGGCAAGGAACAGTTCCACGCCATCGAGGTCATGGCCTGCCCCGGCGGTTGCGTCGGCGGCGCTGGTCAGCCCTACCACCATGGCAACAGCGAGATCATCAAGAAGCGTACGGAAGCCATCTACCGCGAGGATGCTGGCAAACCGATCCGTAAGTCGCACGAGAATCCTTCAATCAAGAAGATCTACGAAGAATACTTTGGTGAGCCTTGCGGCCACAAGTCACACGAACTGCTGCACACCCACTATTTCGACAAGTCAGAACACGTCGAGATCAGCGAGTAATTCAATAACCAGTAAATAATAGAAAGGAAATAAATATGGCAGTTATTAAATTATCAGAAGCTAAGGTTAACTTCATCAAGGACGTCTGCAAGTCGTATGGCAACAAGCCGGGTGAGGTCATCAATGTGCTGCACAAGGTTCAGGGCGAGTATGGCTATCTGCCTGCTGAGGTCCAGGAGCTGGTGGCTAAGGAACTGGGTATCCCGGTTTCGAGAGTCTACGGCATCGTTTCGTTCTATTCCTTCTTCACCATGACGCCGAAAGGCGAGCACCCGATCAGCGTTTGCTTGGGTACCGCTTGCTACGTGCGTGGTGCCGAGAAGGTGCTGGACGAACTGAAGCGTCAGCTGGGCATTGGCGTCGGTGAGGTCACTCCCGACGGCAAGTTCTCTCTGACTTGCCTCCGCTGCGTCGGTGCTTGCGGTCTGGCCCCCGTCATCGAAGTCGGTGAGAAGGTCTACGGCCGTATGACGCCTGACCGCGTGAAGGACGTGCTCGCTGAGTACAAATAATTCTTATGTTGGTAGAGACGTGTATGTCGCGTCTCTACAACACACCTATTTATATTAATGGGACAACAACTCCATCTCGTCTGAGGTGGAGTTGTTTTATTAAAGAATAGTAAGCAAGTGTTCAAAATCAAACTGCATCATTTTTTGAATGCAGGACTTTTGCTGCTTTGTGTTATTGCAAGGAATAACGACGAATCAATCCAGAGTATAAGTTGATTGTCAGGACTGCTTTATGCCTTGCAGTGACGCAAAGCGCGTCTCGTATTCTCGAGTCTTTTATGTAAACTTAATTTGCACATCTTCTTAGTTTAAGTAGTAACTGTTTAAAATTAAACTACACTATCTTTTGACTTCGGGATACGGGACTTGGGGACTTTGAGACAAACCAATTCTTATGTCCAATATGTAAACTAAAATTGCTCATCTACTTAATTCTGAACATTTGCTTATTCACAAATATACTCTTTCGATATTATTTGATGTTGTTTGTCGCATACGATACATATATGAAAACGAGAGCTATTTCTCAAAACATTTTCGATATGAAACGCGAAAAAATATCACCCAAATAAGGAAAAAATCACTATGAAATGACTCAACCAAAACAAAAAAATTAGTAATTTTGGCGGCTTAAAGTTTGAATATTAGTATTTATTATCAATTTATCATTTACCTAAACTCAACAAAATGAAAAAAGTAGTTTTTATCCTGCTTTCTATAATGCTGAGTATCAGTGTTATGGCGCAGCAACAGATTCAACTGCGTTCGGCCGACAAGGCAGAATGCGTGAAGAGCGACATGACAAGCCTAAAGGCGTCGTTCTCTTTTTCAACCATTGAGGCAGAGGATTTTGAAAGTGAGCGCGGAACATTTTCGTGGCTCAGCCTGCCTAACACCGTTATCGGCGGCAACGAGGGTGACCCTCAGATTCCCGTCGTAAATCAACTTATCGCCGTGCCTTTCGGTGCTAATCCTCGCATTGAAATCACGAGCTACAGCAGCACCGATTACAACCTTGCTGACTACGGCATGAAGACCTTGGTGCCTCGCCAGCCCTCGCTGCGTAAGGACCAAAGACCTGAAGACGTGCCTTTCATCATGAATGAGACCGCCTACCAAACCCGTGGCTTCCGCAGTGAACCTATGGCTGTCGTCAATGTGGTGGGCACTATGCGTGGTGTGCAACTCGGCAAGATGACCATCGAGCCCGTGAGCTACGACCCCGTCAACAACACCATTCGTGTGTTCAACGACATTGAGGTTACCGTCCATTTTGATGGTGCTGACCGCCAAGCCACCGAGCAGATGCTGGTTGACACCTACAGCCCTTATTTCAATGGCATCTATAGTATGTTGTTTAACGGTAGATCCATCCGCAGTGCCTACGATGACCACCCGGACCTTTACACCACCCCAGTGAAGATGCTTGTCGTGACGACTTCGACCTATACAAACAGCACTCCTTTCCAGAACTGGCTGAATTGGAAGAAACAGAAAGGTATCGACGTGGACGTGCAGATTGTGGCCAGTGGTGCTAGCGCCTCCACCATCAAGAACCTGATTTACTCCAGATATAATGCCAACCACCCGACCTTTTTGGTCATCGTGGGCGACGAGACTGTTGTTACCTACTACCAACTTTGGGATTACGATAGCAGTTACGGCAATGCAGCCACTGACTTGGAATATGCATCTGTTGATGGTGACGTCTATCACGATATGTTTATTAGCCGTATGTCGGTGTCGTCCACCACAGAACTTGGCAATCTTGTCAATAAGATTTTGACTTACGAGAAATACACCATGTCTGACCCAAGCTACTTAAGCAATGTGTTGCTCATCGCTGGTGCTGATGGCACATGGGCTCCGAGAGTCGGCCGTCCTACTATCAATTATGCTGCTGACAACTATTTCAATACGGCACACGGTTTCAACAATGTTTATAAGTATGTCACTAGCACTTATACGGGTTGCTACAACTATTTGAGTTCAGGCGTTGGTTTTGCCAACTATACTGCTCATGGTGACATTCAAGAATGGCACGATCCGAATTTCACCAACACAAATATCAACTCATTGACCAACAATGATAAGTACTTCTGGGCTATGGGTAACTGCTGTTTGACGGCTAACTTTAAAAATGCCCAAAACAATCAAACCTGCTTTGGTGAGCAAATGATTCGTGTCGCCAATAAGGGTGCATTCGGTTACATTGGTTCTGTCCCGGAATCCTATTGGTGGGAAGACTATTATTTTGGAGTGGGTGCCACCAGCACCTATAACCAAACGCCCAGCATGTCGCAAACTACTACGGGTGTTTATGACTTTATGTTTGATGACACACAAATGAATACCTTGAACTCGGTTCCGTTCGCAGGCAATGTGGCTGTGACCTACGCCCATGCCAACAACTACACTAGCAGCGTCACTGACGAATACTATTGGAGAGCCTACCAGTGCTTTGGCGACGGTTCCGTGATGCCTTATCACACTCAACCTGCCGCCAACAATGTGAGCCACGCCAGCACCATTAACATTGGCGCCACCAACTTCCAAGTGAACGCCCATGCTGGTTCCTATGTCGCCATCACCAAGAACAACGAAATCCTCGGTGTGGCTCAAGCGGATGATTCTGGTATCGCAAATGTGCCGATTACTGGCCTTACCACCGCTGGTGAAGTGATGATTGTGGTTACACGCAACCAACGTCAACCTTACATCACGACCATTCAGGCCGTTTCCGTTGATGGTCCATACATCACCCTTGATAGCTACACGCCGAATATTGCTCTTGTTAACCAAAGCACTAACCTGAGCCTCACCTTCAAGAATGTGGGTAATGCTGCCACCTCTGGCAACACCACCGTCACCCTGACAGGTGATAGCAATGTCACTATTGGTACAGGTACCAAGACCTTCAGCAGCTTGGCCGTCAATGCCACTACTACAGTGAGCGGTTTCAGTTTCACTCTCAATAATGGCGTGACATTGGGCTCCCCTGTCACCTTGCACTATGCTGCAGTAAATGGCAGCAACACTTGGGAAGGCGACATCACCATCACACCCAACCAGATCTTCAACGTCACGGTGGCTGCTAATAATGCCAACTACGGCACGGTCAGTGGTGGTGGTCAGTACAACTACAACCAATCCTGCACCGTGACTGCCACGCCTGCCGATGGCTACATGTTCACCAATTGGACATCAAATGGTTCTGTGGTTTCCACCGAAGCTTCATACACCTTCAATGTGACGGCCAACACGGACCTGGTGGCCAACTTCACCGCAGGTGTTACCGTGTATGACGGAACAGCCACCAACCAGTTCATCCCCATGTATGGCTATTACTTTGATGACTTCACCAAGAGCGAATGCATCATTCCTGCTTCTCAATTAACTGCCATGACGGGTTGCACCGTTTCCTCTATTACATTCTATCCCAGCAGCGTAGGTACAACTAATAATACTTGGGGAAATGCTGTCCAGACCGTATTCCTTAAGGAAGTTTCAGGCACTACCCTCGGTGGAAGCTATAGCGGAATGAACGGTGCCACCACCGTCAAAGTGGCTGCGTTAGACATGCCCGTCGCCGGTGAGGCCTACACCATCACGTTCGACACTCCATACACCTACAATGGTGGCAATCTGCTGATTGGAGTTTACAATACTACCGATGGCAGTTACAATAAAGTGGAATGGTATGGAACCAGCAACCTGACTTCCGGCGTATCCGCATACGGCTACAATGGTAGCAGCCTGAACAATGTCTCCTACACCGCACAGTCATTCCTGCCCAAGACCACGTTCAATTATATTCCATCAACAACGCCTTACATCAGCCTTGCGCCAAACTCCGCAACAATATTGACTGGTTTCACCGAAACCCTTACGGCTAACTATGGCAACGTGAGCGGCACACCCAGTATCACTTACACTTCAAGCAATACTAACGTAGCTACGGTGAGCGGCAGCGGCACCACGGCTACGGTGACAGCTGTAGCCCCTGGCACCGCCACCATAACCGCCACAATGACGGTTGCCGGAAGCACCTACACTGCTACTTGCGATGTAACCGTTGAGAATCCGTCATATTGCACACCTAACCCGACTTCAAGAGACGGACAAGGCATCACCACTTTGACTTTCGGCTCAGGCGACTACGTTGTAAACAACAGCAATTCAAACGGTCTGCCCGCCAGTTCACCTTACTATGGCGACTACACTTCCATGGTGGGTGGCTATGGAGCAGGTGAAACAGCTACAGTAACCATCACTTATTCTACTGGAAGCAGCACCGTTTATAGTTATGGTACCCTCATTTGGGTGGACTGGAACAAAAACTATACTTTCGAAGACAGCGAGATTGTCTATACTGGAACAAGTGCTCAAGGTTCCAACGGCACTCCTCAAGTGCTTACTGCCACCTTTACTGTTCCTGCCTCACAGACGGCTGATGACTATCGCATGCGTATTGCCGGTGCCGACAGCTATTTCGACAACTACATTGGTGGTTCCTCGTCAGCTAACCACGATCCGTGCTTCACCAGCACATGGGCTGTGTGCCACGACTACACCTTGCGTGTGGTTCCCGCTTCGAACGATCCTGTTGAAATCACCGCCACTGCCAATCCTGCAGAGGGTGGTACGGTCACCGGTGCAGGCACCTACACCCCCGGCACCCAATGCACCCTGACCGCCACCGCCAATGAAGGCTACACCTTCACCAACTGGATGAAGAACGGTGTGGTGATCAGCACCAACGCCAACTACAGCTTCACGGTATCGAGCGCTGCTGCATACGTGGCTAACTTCACCCCGAACAGCTATACGATCACGGCCACGGCCGTTCCCGCTGAAGGCGGCACAGTTACCGTCGGCGGTCGCAACAGAGACGACCTCTTCTACGATTTCGAAGACGGCACTTATCAAGGCTGGACGACCTTCCAAGGCAACACCACTTCGCCTCACAGCTGGATGCACATCACTGAATATTCATACGCTTATAACTACTCCACCATGAGCAGTGGCCACGGCTACAACGAATCCGATGGATATATGTATTCTGAGTCCTACATCACTGGAGAGTCAAGTGGAAACGGCACGGCTGTCACTCCTGACAACTATCTCGTTTCTCCTCAGATCCGTTTAGGCGGCAGCATCACGTTCCATGCCGGTGCTCAAAATGTCAGTTATTGTGCGGAACACTTCTCTTTGATGGTTTCAACGACTGGCAACAACGCTGCCAATAACTTTACTGCAGTTCAGACTTGGACGTTTACTCCTACTGCAACTTCGGGTAGTGAATGGCAAGAATTCACCGTCGACCTGAGTGCCTACAGTGGCATGGGTTATATTGCCATCCGTCACTTCGATTGCAACGACGAATGGTTCTTGTGCATCGACGATATCACCATCGTGGAAGGTCAGGATCCTTCAACCGGCAACGGTAACTTCCTCTATGGAACGACCTGCACCGTGGTGGCTACACCTAATGGTGACTACCACTTCGTGAACTGGACCGAGAACGGCATTGTGGTGTCGTCAGATGCCAGCTATTCCTTCATTGTCAATAACGATCGTGACCTTGTGGCTAACTTCTCAGAAGTGTTGCCGACCTACTACACCATTGGCGTGACTGCCAACCCAGCCAATGCTGGTACAGTAAGCGGAGCCGACAACTATGTTGAGGGTAGTGAAGCCACCTTGACCGCAACTGCCAATGAAGGTTACGAGTTCGTTAATTGGACTAAGGATGGCGAAATCGTCAGCACCGAAACCACCTACATCTTCACAGTGACTGAAGCTGCCGACTATGTGGCCAATTTCGTGCCGGTTATGAGTGAAACAATCACACTGGCCGAAGGTTGGAATTGGTGGGCCACGAACATTGACATTACCTTAGCCGACTTTGAAGCCGCTTTGGGCAGCAACGGTGTAAGCATTGTTTCGCAAGATGGTTCTAGCGTCAACTATTCCAACGGTAGGTGGAGTGGTACGCTCCAAACCATCCAAATAGGCAAGATGTATATGGTTCAGACCAGTGATGCCTGTACACTCAATGTGAGCGGTTATGTCATCAACCCGGCTGATTATACTATTACAATCTATACTGGCTCCAACTGGATGGGCTTCATCGGTACTGAAGAGATGAGCCTTGACGAAGCATTTTCTGGCTTCACGCCTACAAATATGGACAACATTAAGACGCAAACTGGTTCTGCAGTCTACTATCAAGGCAGGGGCTGGAAAGGAAGAATCAGCACCTTGTCACCAGGTGAAGGCTTCATTTACACGTCGAAAGCTTCGACTTCACAAACCTTCACTTATCCTTCAGCAGAATAATGAAGGACTTTTAGACGAGTGATTTCGGGACTCCAGGGCACGGGATTTTATAGTCCCGTGTCCCGCAGTCCCGAGTTGCGTGTCAAAATGAATATCAATTCCAGAATGGAAACTTTTTTTATTGAAAGATTAAAGATGAAATTTTTACGTTATTTGATTCTAGTTTGTGTTGCTGTCATTGGCGGAACTCTTTTTGCCCAAAGCCAAAGGGAATTGGGAGAGCTTATGCGGGAACGCAACGAATATTATTTTTTCCTCAGTGTTGAACAATCCGCTGAGATACAAGCCATCAGCAATCTCTGCTCGATAGACGGCACAGATGGTCATATAGTGGTTTGTTATGCCAACCAACAACAGTACGACAAACTGTTACAGGCAGGCTACCAGCCTGACCTTCAAACGCCTCCCTCGTTACGCGAGGAAGCCAGAATGTGGGACGGCAACCGTGCAACATACGAGTGGGACAGTTATCCGACCTACAGCCAGTACCAATCTATGATGGAAGCCTTTCCTGTATCCGCAGTCGACGGCAGAACCTGCACTTTGATGACCCTCGGCACACTTTCTTCAGGTCGCAAAATTATGGGTGTCCGCATTAATAATGGCGACTCCGAGGGCAAACCGAAGTTCCTTTACAGTTCCACCATCCATGGCGATGAGACTACAGGTTGGATTTTGATGCTTCGCCTTATCGACGAGCTTTGCACCAGTATGGATAGCCGTATCGTCAACTTGGTGAACAACCTTGACATTTTCATTTTCCCAAACGCCAACCCCGACGGCACCTATTATGGAGGTGACAACAACGTGACCGGCGCAAGACGTTACAATGCCAATGGAGTTGATATGAACCGAAACTATCCCGATCCCCACGGGAGCGAACATCCTGATAATGAGGAATACCAAACTGAAACACAGTGGTTTATGCAGCTCGCCGAAAATTACTCATTCGTGATGGCTGCAAACTATCATGGTGGCTCCGAGGTGATGAATTATCCTTGGGACAACACATACACTCTTCATGCGGATGACGCTTGGTGGCAGTATGTCTCAAGGGAATATGCCGACTTGGCCCAATCAGTCAATTCAAGCTATATGACCGATGAGAACAATGGTATCACCAACGGTGCCCAGTGGTACACGATTGGAGGTGGCCGTCAGGATTATATGAATGGCTATCGCCAGTGCCGTGAAATCACCATTGAGTGTTCCACCGTAAAAAATCCAAGTGCCTCAGAACTGCCGAGTTTCTGGAACTACAACCACAACGCTATGCTGACCTATATGGAGGAATGCCTCAACGGTGTGCATGGCTTCGTATATGATGCTGCGACAAATCAACCTCTTGAGGGTGTGACCGTCAAAGTGGAAAACCACGACGACAATTATTCTTTTGTGAGTACACATGAGGCGGGCGATTTTCATCGTCCTATCAAAGGGGGCAGCTATACTTTCGTTTTCCACAAAACAGGTTACTATCCACAATCCGTTGATGTAACCATAACAGATGGCCATAGAGTTGACCTTGAACCCATTTATCTTGAGTTTGGATATGAAGAACCCGAGGAGCCCGAGGCTATTACGATGCAGAACGGCACAGTAGAAACCTGTAATGCCTTGTTCTATGACTCTGGTGGACAGAATGGAGGTTACGGCAACAACCTCACCTATACTATGACTTTCAACCCTTCAAGCGAAGGGGCTAAAATCAGCGTCAATTTCAGTGAATTCAACACGGAATCGAATTATGATTTCCTGTATGTTTATGACGGTACATCCACTTCTGCCACATTAATCGGTCAATATTCTGGAACGACAAGTCCTGGCGCATTTACTGCCACTAATTCTGCTGGTGCCCTTACATTTAAGTTCACATCAGACTCTTATGTGAATGCATCCGGTTGGGTTGCCACGGTTTCTTGTGTATATCCTGAACGCACCATCATTGCCCTTGTTGAACCTGTCGAAGGTGGCACCGTTGATGGAGCAGGCACTTACACCCAAAATGAAATCTGCACTCTGACCGCCACGGCCAACGAGGGCTACACCTTCGTCAATTGGACAGAGGACGGTGAGGAAGTCTCAACCGATGCCTCCTACAGTTTTGAGGTCACGGGGGACAGGGCCTTGGTGGCCAACTTCGAAGAGGACAATGCCATGGTCACCCAGAGCACGACATTCGGGGCAGGCTGGAACTGGTGGACACCGAATGTGGGTCTCGATGGAGCGGAGCTGTTGTCGCAACTCAAGTCGGCATTGGGCAACAATGGAGTCAAGATTATGGCCCAGGACGGAAGGTCCGTGACCAATTCATCCCATGGGTGGGGAGCTGGCAGCCTTACTTCGCTCGAGGTGGGCTCGATGTACATGGTCCAGACCACGTCGTCGTGCAACTTCACGGTGGAAGGTCCGGCCGTCAATCCGGCCAGCCAAAACGTGACCGTAAAGCCCGGCAACAACTGGATTGGGTTCTTCGGTACGGAAGCGGTGCCTGTGAACACAGCCTTGTCCAATCTTACGGCCACCACTGGAGATGCCATCACAGCACAGGACGGCAGTTCGGCTACCTATACCTCACACGGTTGGGGTGGGACGCTTAAAAACCTAGTCCCTGGCGAGGCATACATCTACAACTCCAAAGCCTCTTCAGACAAAACATTCATTTTCCAGACAGTTAAGTAGTAAGTTCGCTATTTAATTTTATTACAATGAAGCGCATAATAATACTTATAGTTTGTTTGTTGACTTGGACCATTACCTTTGCCCAAGACACAAAGAAACCTGATTGGAAAAAGCTCCACTATCTCTCTGAGGAAGAGATGCTTTCAGGTGAGAAAAGTACACTATTTAATGAGACTAACCCACCGAGCGGCACTGTCCGTTTTCCTGCAGAGTTCGAACCTATGCAAGCTGTGACCATTCGTTATCCATTGGGTATCCCTACCAGCCTCGTGAAACAACTGTCGGAACGTACCAAGGTATACTGTATCGTCAGCAGCTCCTACGAGAGTCAAGCAAGAAACACCTTCCAAGCTGCGGGCTGCAACATGAGCAACATCACCTATTATAATATGACAACTGACTCATATTGGGTGCGCGACTATGGCCCGTGGTACATCTTCAACGATTTGGAACCCGCCATTGTGGACAACGTATATAACCGTCCCCGTGATAATGACAATCTGGTACCTATCAATATGGGGCAGCTGTTGGGTCTAACCGTCTACGGTATGAACCTGACCCATACGGGTGGCAACATGATGGAAGACGGTCGTGGGGTAGGGGTCTCCGACAATCTCATATTGCAAGAAAACAGCAACAACGAGACTAATGTCCGCAACAAGATGCGGAGCTACCTTGGCATCGACCCTTATCATATCACCATTGACCCGCAGGGTGACTATATCGCGCATGTGGATTGTTGGGGCAAGTTGCTGGCTCCCGACAAAATCCTCATTGCCCAGTTGCCTCCCACAAACAGCCAATACGATGAATATGAAGAAGTGGCTGATTTCTTCGCAAACACCAATTGCTGCTGGGGTTATCCCTATAAGGTGTTTCGTGTGTATGAGCCTGGTGGGTACACGTTAGCTCCATATACAAATAGCTTGATTGTCAACAAGACAGTCTTCGTTCCTATGGGAAGTAATAGTACCCATAACAACAATGCGTTAGCAGTGTATCAGGATGCTTTGCCAGGCTACGAAATCATTGGAGTTACTGGAGCAAGCAACACTCCTTGGGAAAACACCGATGCCCTTCATTGCCGTACTCGCGGTGTTATGGATTTCGATATGCTGTTTGTGGATCACCGCAATGTTATTTTCGGCGAACAGCCTATGCAGGACTCCATTGCCATCACTTCCAAGTTCATTGCATACAGCGGTGAAAATTTAAAGCAGGATTCCCTTCTGGTATACTACAGTATCGACGGCAATGCCTACCAATCCACCTGTATGACTGCTACGGGCAATCCGTATGAATATGTTGGCTATATCAAAGGCTATCAATATGGTTCATCCGTAGATTATTATGTTTTCGGTGCAGATGAGTCGGGACACCGCTATTCGCAACCGAGTCTTGGTGCTGTGGAGCCTCATCACTTCACCATTGAGGAAAGCACGAATGCCATGGTCACCCAGAGCACGACATTCGGGGCAGGCTGGAACTGGTGGACACCGAATGTGGGTCTCGATGGAGCGGAGCTGTTGTCGCAACTCAAGTCGGCATTGGGCAACAATGGAGTCAAGATTATGGCCCAGGACGGAAGGTCCGTGACCAATTCATCCCATGGGTGGGGAGCTGGCAGCCTTACTTCGCTCGAGGTGGGCTCGATGTACATGGTCCAGACCACGTCGTCGTGCAACTTCACGGTGGAAGGTCCGGCCGTCAATCCGGCCAGCCAAAACGTGACCGTAAAGCCCGGCAACAACTGGATTGGGTTCTTCGGTACGGAAGCGGTGCCTGTGAACACAGCCTTGTCCAATCTTACGGCCACCACTGGAGATGCCATCACAGCACAGGACGGCAGTTCGGCTACCTATACCTCACACGGTTGGGGTGGGACGCTTAAAAACCTTGTCCCTGGCGAGGCATACATCTACAACTCCAAAGCCTCTGTTAGCAAGACCTTTATTTTCTATTCAAACAACAAGTAAAACGAATAAAATAGTAATTTAATTAATATTAACTAACAAGATTTAACGCAATGAAAAAAAGTTTAGCAACCTTAGTGCTATTGGTTCTCAGCGTTGTGGCCTTTGCCCAATTGCAATCCACGCCACAATGGATAGGAGTCCTTAGCGACCAACCTGAGACCTTCAGTATTCAGCTTATCTCATCGACGGAGAACAGCATTCAGGTGAATGTACAAGTTCCCGGCTTTTACACAACGAATGTGACCACCCCAAGGGGCGAAGCCAAGATTATCTCCACCCCCAAATCTGTCAGTACAGCTCAGGCAGGCGAACCAAATGTCCCAATGACGGGTATCCCGGTGATGATTGGTGACCAAGCCCGTATGAATATCCGAGTCCTCGATGCGCAATATATGGACTTCGAAGACATAGAAGTAGCTCCCTCGAAAGGCGATTTCAGCCGTCAGATTGACCCTGCCACCGTGCCTTACACCTACGGTGAGTGCTACAACCAAGATGCTTTCTTCCCAGCCAACAATGTGGGTCTTTATGATCCTTACATCATCCGTGACTTCCGTGGACAAAATATGGTGGTCTATCCTTTTGCCTACAATCCGATTAGCAAGACACTCCGTGTGTACTACAACATGACCGTGGAGATGTACAAAGTGGACGACAACGGTGAAAACACGATGCCAGCCCGCAAGAGCAACACCATCAAAATGGATCCTGACTTCAAGAGTGTCTACCAACATCACTTCATCAACTACGAGGCCAGTTTGGCCAAGTACACACCCGTTGACGAGGAAGGCGACCTGCTCATCATTTGCTACAGCAGTTTCATCAATTCGATGACAGATTTCGTCAATTGGAAGAAGACCCGTGGCGTGAATACCACCATTGTCAATGCGAGTACGGCTGGTTCCACCTATTCAGACATTAAGAGTTATATCCAAAGCCAATACAATGCCAACAACAACTTGACCCATGTGCTGCTCGTCGGTGATGTGGCCCAGATTCCTGGTTATACCTTCTCTAGCTCTAGTGGCTACAAAGGAGATAACCCTTATGGTCAAATTGTTGGCAATGACACTTACAACGATGTTTTTATAGGTCGTTTCTCTGCCCAGAACACGACCCAGGTTAACACCCAGGTCCAAAAAGTCATCACATATGAACGTGATTTGACTACCTCTGACACTTGGCTTAATAAAGGCTTGGGGGTCAGTACCACTGAAGGTAGCGGCGGCCATTACAATGAGGATGACTACCAGCATATCGAAAACCTTCGGACTGATCTTATAAACTATGGATATTCAACGGTATATCAAGAGTATTACAGTGTTAGCGGCTATTCTTCAACAACCCAACAGATTAGTACCCGTATCAACAGCGGTGTCGGTATCATCAATTACTGCAATCATGGAAGCCAGACTGCTTGGCAATCGCACTCTCCGTACTATTCAAATTCTTATGTCAGTGCCTTGACCAATAGCAATAAACTGCCATTCATTTTCTCAGTGGCTTGCTTAAATGGCCAGTATGACTATTCCAGCGACTGCTTCGCAGAGACTTGGATGCGCGCCACCAACAATAACCAACCTACAGGTGCTATCGGAGGCATGTTCTCCTACATCTCTCAACCTTGGATTCCTCCTATGTGGGCCCAAGACGAGTTTGTAGACATTCTCGTTGAGAGCTATAGCAACAACAAGAAACACACTTTTGGCGGTGCAGCCATTAATAGCATTATGGCCATTTTTGACCATTATAGTTCTACTTCTGGCGATGGTTACAATACATACCAAGCATGGATCCTTTATGGCGACCCGAGTATGATGCTCCGCACCAAGACTCCACAGGCCATGACTGTTACCCATAACGGCAACATTAATTTAGGAGCTTCATCTTATACGGTCAATGTCAGCAATGGCAATGGTGCCTTAGCCACCATCACCGATGCCAGTCATAACATCTTGGGCAAGGCCACAGTGAGCAACGGCACAGCCACTATTAGTCTCAATAGCAGCAACCTTACCACTGGAACCGAGCTGACACTTTGTGTGTTCGGTTATAATAAGGTGACTTACCTCGGCACCATCGAGGTGGTTGGCGGCTCATTCGACATCGCCGTCAGTGCCAATCCCTCAGAAGGCGGTACCGTCAGTGGCACAGGCACCTATAGTTATGGTGAGTCCTGCACAGTGACCGCCACGGCCAACGAAGGCTACACCTTTGTTAATTGGATGGAAAACAACGAAGTTGTCTCCACGGAGGCCACCTACAGTTTTGCGGTAACTAATGACAGAGCTTTGGTGGCCAACTTCAACCTGAACAGCTATTTGGTGATAGCAGCCCCCAATCCAGTCGAAGGCGGCACCGTCGCCATCGTCGGCATTGACAACGGAGGCCCGAACGAGGTCGTCTACGACTTCGAGGACGGCACCTCGCAAGGCTGGACCGTCCTACAAGGCCCCGACAGCGACTCACCGAACAATTGGATGCACTGCACGGCTTACACCATGTTTGACTTTGCCACCGGACACGGCCACAACTCGAATGGCTTTATGCTTTCCGAATCTTACATCTACGACAGCCCCAACAGCGGCATTGGCGTCAATCCCGACAACTACCTCGTTTCCCCGAGGATACCGCTTGGCGGCAGCATCACCTTCTGGGCCACCAACGTAGACGATGGCTTTGGGGAGGAACATTTCGCCGTGGCTGTCTCGACAGACAGCAACACTGACGCCAGCGACTTCACGGTTGTCGAGGAATGGACATTGCTGGCAGAGAAGACGGGTGTCACACGTAACATCAATGACGGCGTATGGCACGAGTACACGGCGGACTTGAGCTCGTTCAGCGGTATGGGCTATGTGGCCATCCGCCACTTCAACTGCTTCGAGCAGTGGATACTTTGTGTCGACGACATCACCATCGTGGAAGGCTACACGGGCATCTGTAGCGCCACCTACAGCCACGGTGAGTCCTGCACTCTGACCGCCACGGCCAACGAGGGCTACACCTTCGTCAATTGGACAGAGGACGGTGAGGAAGTCTCAACCGATGCCTCCTACAGTTTTGAGGTCACGGGGGACAGGGCCTTGGTGGCCAACTTCGAAGAGGACAATGCCATGGTCACCCAGAGCACGACATTCGGGGCAGGCTGGAACTGGTGGACACCGAATGTGGGTCTCGATGGAGCGGAGCTGTTGTCGCAACTCAAGTCGGCATTGGGCAACAATGGAGTCAAGATTATGGCCCAGGACGGAAGGTCCGTGACCAATTCATCCCATGGGTGGGGAGCTGGCAGCCTTACTTCGCTCGAGGTGGGCTCGATGTACATGGTCCAGACCACGTCGTCGTGCAACTTCACGGTGGAAGGTCCGGCCGTCAATCCGGCCAGCCAAAACGTGACCGTAAAGCCCGGCAACAACTGGATTGGGTTCTTCGGTACGGAAGCGGTGCCTGTGAACACAGCCTTGTCCAATCTTACGGCCACCACTGGAGATGCCATCACAGCACAGGACGGCAGTTCGGCTACCTATACCTCACACGGTTGGGGTGGGACGCTTAAAAACCTAGTCCCTGGCGAGGCATACATCTACAACTCCAAAGCCTCTTCGGACAAAACATTCATATTTTTCTCAGCAAAATGAGAAAATCGAAAAATTTCGATAAAAATGTATTTCATTAAAAGAAATATCGTACCTTTGCACGCTCAAATCAAATGACAACTAACAATTTATAACTAAATTATAAAACAAAAAAAATGAAAAGAAAACTGATAACTTTTGTTACGGCCTTGCTTTTAAGCGGGGTGATGTATGCGCAGAATCGGGATGGTTATGAATCCGTCCATTGGCCGGGGTTCGACTATCATCAATTTGTACGTCCTATGACAGTCATCGGACAAGTTTACTTCAATGATGAAGTCCAAAACAGAGCCGATATTGAAGTCGCTTCTTTCGTCGGTGACGAACTTCGCGGTGTATGGAATCTTATTCAGCCTTACCCTGATGATTCCGATCCCGATTGGGCAAGTAGGTACTATGTTTATTTGCCATGCTATTACAACACCCCTGGAGAAACCTTCACTTTCAAGGCTTATGATATTGCCGCAGGTTTGGAATATGACATTTGCGCTATGGAACTCTCTGGACAGGATGATGGTTACGGTAATCCCGACGATCCATATGATTTCCACTTCACTAGGACGGAAGAGCCGACCTATGGTCCCGAATATCCTTGGGAGCCTTCAACAAATTATAGCGGTGAAGGTATGTTGGTGGTTGCCCAAATTAAAATCAACGGCCAATTGGTGGATAGAGCCAATTATGAAGTCGGTGCTTTCTGTGGCGAAGAATGCCGCGCCACTTCAGGTGAGGAACTTGAAGACTGGACAGAGGACGCTCTTGGCTATTTTGCATATTTCAATATTATGGGTAATGATGGCGACTCCATCAACTTCTATCTTTATGACCATGAAAGTAGTAGCATCTTCCCTGGTGTGTGCAACACTACTTTAGAAATGGAAAATGGAGGAGTAGTTGGTGCTGACATCCTTGGCGGTGATATCTTCGTCCTCAATTTCGTCACTAAGTCTACCTTTGAAAAAGGAATTGAAGCCTATGAAGAAGACGGTGGCTATTACCTTATCGCTTCCCCCATTGGGAAGGTGAAACCATCTGATGTGACGAATATGATGGAAAACAATATCGATCTCTACTACTTTGACCAGAACGCCTCTGATGGTCTCGAATGGATTAACATTGGTGACGGCAATACCAATCTCGTTTCAGGCAAGGGTTATCTCTATGCCAACAGCGGTGATGTCACCCTTATTTTCACAGGTTATGCTTATGACGGTGACGGCAAAGTTACCTTGTCAAAGAATGCTGAGAATAATCCAGATGGTAGCTTAGAAGGCTGGAACCTTGTGGGAAATCCTTTCGCTCAAAAAGCATATATATCCCAGAGGGAATTCTATACAATGAATTCGGATGGCAACGAACTTGAGGCTGTAACAGGTAATAGCGTTGAAGCTATGGAAGGCATCTTCGTAATTGCCGAAACCGATGGTGAGATTCTGCAATTCAGCACTGAGGAACCCGATAAAAACTATAGCCAGATTATTCTTAATGTCTCCCGCAACCGTGGCAATGTTATGGACCGTGCCATCGTTCGCTTTGGCGAAGGCGGTATGCTTCCCAAGTTTATGCTGAATAAGGACAACACCAAGGTGTGTATCCCACAGGATAACAAAGAATATGCCGTGGTACGTAGCACCGAGGCTGGTGAACTCCCCGTGAACTTTAAGGCTGCCCAAAATGGAACCTATACCATTAGTGTCAATACTGAAGAAGTGGACGTGAACTATCTGCACCTTATCGACAACCTGACAGGTGCCGACATCAACCTGCTTCAAACCCCAAGCTACAGCTTTGATGCATTGACCACCGACTATGCCAGCCGTTTCAAACTGGTGTTCTCCACTGGTGCCAATAATGAGGATCAATTCAGTTTCTATAGCAATGGTAACTGGATTATCAATAACGAAGGTGATGCCACCTTACAAGTGGTTGACGTCGCAGGTCGTATTATGAGTAGCGAAGAAATTAGTGGTTGCTTCAGCAAGCACATTGAAGCCGCTTCTGGTGTCTATATGCTCCGCCTCATCAATGGCAACAATACGAAAGTTCAAAAGATTGTAATCAAATAATTTAGAGAGTTTTATCTAAACAGAAATTCCCTTCGTGTTGTGACACGGAGGGAATTTCTGTTTTCAAGAAAGTAGGGTAGGAGACTCAACCTTTTATGGCAGTAGCTACAGTCTTGCCAAGGTTGTAAAGTTTGTCCCAGTCCTCTTCGCGAATGGGAGCACCCTTTACCTCGACACTGTCCGCAACGAGATTCCATTTGCCTTCCTCTGCATATTTGGCAAGGGTCTTCACTCCACCACCACTCCAGCTCATACCACCGAAGATGGCATAACATTTGTCCTTTGGCTTAAACTCGTTGATTTCGTGGACAAGCAGTGTCATATTGGGGAACATATTACCATAATGTGCACAGGCTCCGATGATGACACCTTTGTATTTCCAAATATCGCTCATAATGAATGAGACCTCTGTTTTAGCCACGTCGTAGACTTTCACCTCCTTGATACCAGCCTCAGCAACACCACGAGCCACAATCTCGGCCATTCGAGCTGTGTTGCCATGCATCGAGCCGTAGACGATAACCACGCCCTCATCTGACTCCTGCTTGCTCCATTGGGTGTACTTGCCAATGACCCAAGCAAGGTTGCTGCGCCATATCAAACCGTGCGATGGAGCAATCATTTGGATTTCCAAGGCACTGAGCTTCTCTATGGCCTTCAAGGCTTGCATGGCCACCTTGCCGACAATGTTAGCATAGTAGCGGCGCATCTCATCCTCATAGAAGGCGAGGTTGACTTGGTCGTCGAAAATGCCGCCGTTGAGAGCACCAAAGCCACCAAAGGCATCGTTGCTGAATACAATCTTGCTGTTTTGTTCGTAGGTTACCATCGACTCTGGCCAATGCACCATTGGTACCATAAAGAACTGCAACGTGTGTTCCCCTAGGCTTAAAGTCTCGCCATCGGTCACGACTCTTTTGTTCTCAACAGGACCATAGAAAGCTTCAAGAGGGGCAAAGGTCTTGGCATTGCCTACCACCTGCACCTCTGGATACTCACGAAGCACTGCAGCCATCGTACTGCTGTGGTCGGGTTCGTCATGATTAATAATAAGGTAGTCAACCTTGCGACCTTGCAGGGCCGACTTCACCTTGAAGAGATATTCCTCCAAGAAGTTGGCTTCTACTGGGTCTATCAGGGCAACTTTCTCATCGACGATAAGGTAAGAATTATAAGAGACACCATTGGGCAGTTCCATATGGTTTTCAAACAGGTCGGTGTGTCGGTCATTGACACCGACGTAATAAATGTTTTCGGTTAATTGAATCTGTTGCATAATTGATGATGTTGTTTTGTTTGGTAGAGACGCGCCATGGTGCGTCTCTACAGCTAAAAAACCTCCTCAAAATCCTCTACGCCATGTTTGCACAAAGGACATTCGAAGTCGGGTGGGAGAGAGTCGCCTTCGTATACATAGCCACAAACCTTGCACACCCATCGACGTTTGCCATCCTTGGGTTTTTCCTGGGGTTGCGGTTTGGGTTTGATGTTTTTCTGGTAATAGTCGTATGTCACCGATGGTTTGTCAGACAGCACTTGGGCATCAAGCACATCGGCGATGAACATCGTGTGTGTGCCAAAATCGATGCTCTTGTTGACACGGCAGGCCAGATAAGCATTGGTGTACTTCGGGATGTAAAGCACATGGTTGACAGCACGGTGCTCGGCTTCACAGTTGGCGAATTTGTTCACTTTGCGCCCCGACTGGAAGCCAAAATGCTCGAAGACCTTCATCGGTGTCTCAGTGGTCAGCATACTGATGTTGAACACACAAGAGTCCTTAATGAGGTCGTGTGTATAGTTGCCCTTGTTGACCGTTACTGAAATCTGCAAAGGGTTGCTTGTGACTTGGATCACTGTATTGACGATGCAGCCGTTATCGATGTTGTCGTAATTGGTGGTCAGCACATAAAGGCCGTAACCGATATTGAATAACGCCTTGGTATCCATAATGTTATTAATTATGTAGAGACGTAGCGCGCTACGTCTCTACAAATCGTTGATTATTCCATGACAGAAAAGCTGTCCTTGCCGATACCGCAAAGCGGGCATTTCCAGCTGTCTGGAATGGCTTCAAACGGAGTGCCGGGAGCGATGCCGCTGTCGGGATCGCCTTTTTCTGGGTCGTAGATGTAACCGCAGACGTCGCAAACGTACTTTTTCATAATGAGTGAATTATTTGATTTATAATGGATTAATAGTTTTCAGCCTTGATTTGGAAATAGGATTGCGGATGATTGCACACGGGGCAGATTTGCGGAGCCTTCTTTCCAATGACGATATGTCCACAATTGGAACATTGCCAAACCATATCGCCTTCGCGTGAGAACACCAGGCCATCCTCAATGTTCTTCAGGAGCTTGCGATAACGCTCTTCGTGCTCCTTCTCGATTTTGGCGACCAATTCGAAGAGTACAGCTATCTTGGTGAAACCTTCCTCGCGAGCCGTCTTGGCCATACCTGCGTACATGTCGGTCCACTCGTAGTTTTCGCCATCTGCGGCATCCTTCAAGTTGGTTTTAGTGTCGGGCACCTCGCCGTCGTGCAATAGTTTGAACCAAATCTTGGCATGTTCCTGCTCGTTACGGGCAGTCTCTTCGAAAAGGTCGGCGATTTGGTTGTAGCCTTCTTTGCGCGCCTTGGAGGCATAATAAGTGTACTTGTTGCGGGCTTGTGATTCACCAGCAAAAGCAGCCATCAAATTGGCTTCGGTTTTTGAGCCTTTTAATTCCATAATAGAATAGTTTATTTATTGATTATAAGTTAGTTATGAAAAATCTAATGTTTTAAAAGGGTAGGGGGTAACCTCCTTTTCGTGGCAAAGGTAACATTATTTTTCTGAAAAGCCGCACAAATTCCGTAATTTTGCAACCGCTATGATTTTTAATCGAAATAAGGAGAAAATTGAAGGTGTTGCGTGGCCTGATGCAGAGTGGCCTTCATATATTCCCAAGTATCATTTATATGATTTTGCCGCCATTGATTTTGAAGGAGCCAACGGTGAGGTGACGAGTGCTTGTAGTATGGGCATAGTCATCGTAAGGAATGATGAAATTGCCGAGCGTTACTATAGCTTGATGAAACCAGTGCCCAACAGATATGACTTTTGGACGACCAAGGTACACGGCATAACCTATAAGGACACAAATCATGCACCGTTGTTTCCCGAAGTTTGGGACAAGGTAAAGGACAAAGTGAAAGGATTGCCGATGGTGGCACATGGCATTTCGTTTGACGAGCGTGTGCTGAAGGCTTTGCATGAGTTGTATCATATTCCGTATCCGAATTTCAAGTTCTATTGCACACATCTAGGTTCACAACTATTGGTCCCTGAATTGGAGAACCATAAGTTGCAGACTGTTGCAAAGCATTTTGGTTACGACTTGGCCAAGAACCATCATAATGCCGTGGCCGACGCGGAGGCTTGTGCGGTGATTGCGATGCATATTTTCTGAAAAAGTGTCCACTTTTATGTCATTCCCTTGGAAATCTATAAAAGCGGACGGGGCAAGAATTGGATTATATTATTATCGTTGTTGTGTTCAAAAGAAAAGTGTTTTGTGTCCAGTGTGGTATACTCCAAAATATACTATTTAACATAATATGTATTATTTCCAAAAAGAGCGAAATTGAGAACAAGCCTATCACGGTTTGCAGTCAGCAAAACCCAGGAATTCTTTGGGCTTTGGAAATAATCCATTTAATATATCGAAAACAAGGCTAAAATTTGCCATTTCCATCAGTTTTTCGCTTGTCGAAACCAAAATGATGATTACCTTTGCATCTTCACACAATTACCCACTTGTGTTGTAAATGGAATCTTTGAATTTTGAATCTTAAATATTAAATTACAGAATATTATGGAAATTATCGGAAAAGTGGTCAGACTAGGTAATCTGACTGAAGGAACCAGCGCCCGCGGTCCATGGCGCAAGCAAGAACTCATTATTGAGACCGAAGAACAATATCCTCGTACAGTATGTTTGATCTGTTGGACGAACCAAATCGACGAGATTCAAAAATTCGCGCCCGGACAGACCATCAAGGCACAGATTGATATTTCATCACGCGAATTCAACGGCAAATGGTACACGGATGTCCGTGTATGGCGTTTTGACCCTGTTGGTGCTGCCGCTCCAGCTGCCCCTGTTGCCGCTTCTGCACAACCCGCTCAACAACCTGCGATGCACCAGACACCATCACCAGCAGTTCCTGCACAGGAATTCTATCCGCCAGCGGAAGACAGTGTGGACGACCTTCCCTTCTGATATTATGTTAAATTAGAGCGCCGCAGTCTGCATAAAAACAGGCTGCGGCTTATAATTAAAGCTATGCAAACCAACATCTTAAATATTGATACTATCTGCGCTGTTGCTACACCATTTGGTATGGGAGCTATTGCGATGGTACGCGTCTCTGGTCCAAATGCCATTTCCATTGTCAGTCAACTGTTTGTGCGGAATGGAAAACCTTTCGATTTGGAAGAAATGGTTCCCAACAAAGTCTATCATGGCCATATAATGGACAAAGGCAAAATACTTGACGAAGTGTTGGTGTACTTCTTCAAAGCCCCTCACTCATTCACAGGAGAAGACTCAGCTGAAATCAGTATGCATGGGTCAATATATGTCCAGCAGAAATTAATCCAAGTGTTGATTGACCACGGTTGCCGTATGGCAGAAGCCGGAGAGTTCACACGTCGTGCTTTCGTCAACCGAAAGTTCGATCTTATCCAAGCTGAAGCCATCGCCGATTTGATCAGTTCGGAAAGCGAAGCCGCTCATCGGGTGGCTATCAACCAACTGAAAGGTGGATTTTCTAAAGAGCTTCAAGTGATGCGTTCCAAACTATTGGAAATGACATCATTGATTGAACTTGAATTGGATTTTTCGGAAGAAGATGTTGAGTTTGCTGACCGTAGCCAACTGAAGGCTTTATTGAAGGAAACTCTAACTCATGTCGATAAGTTGAAAGACTCTTTCCGCCTTGGAAATGCCATCAAAAACGGCATTCCTGTTGTGATTGTTGGTCAAACAAATACAGGTAAAAGTACCTTATTGAATGCACTTCTTGGTGAAGACCGCGCTATCGTGAGCGACATTGCAGGCACTACCCGTGATACCATTGAGGAAACGCTGAACATTAATGGTATCCTTTACCGTTTCATCGATACTGCTGGGCTACGTAAAACAGATGAAACCATTGAGAAAATCGGCATTGAACGGTCATACAAGAAAATCGCCGAGGCCAATGTCGTTATCGGTATGCTGGATGCCACAACTGGATATGAAGCAATGCTTTCGGCTGCAAATGACATCCAATCCAAGGTGGACTTGTCGATCCAGCAACTGATATTATGTATTAATAAGGTGGATACTATGGCAGACCAAGGTGAAACTTTGTTGGGAAATCTTCGCTTTGACCTCGACAACGATGGCATCCTAGTCATATGTCTATCCGCCAAGCACGGATTCGGCCTCAATGACCTTTATAACGCTTTAAAGCACAGTCAGCCCTATGCTGCTCCTGATGCCACATTGGTCACTAATATTAGGCATTATGAGGCTTTGCTTTATGCCTCTGATAGTCTAAAATCAGTTCAACAAGGACTTGAGAAAGACATTCCTATCGATTTGATTTCCCAAGATTTGCGTCAAGCATTGCATTATCTTGGTAGCATCACTGGCGAGATTACGACGGACGATGTATTGGGCACCATCTTTTCAAGATTTTGCATCGGTAAATGATGGATTATGAGTGAAAAGAGCACTACATCGAAAAAAGTTCGTAACAAGGCCAGTATCGCTATTCTCATCACGGCAGCGGCACTTATGTTACTGATTTCGGGCATCCAACAGTATTTTTCGCGCAAACAAATCCGAATCGACTTGGAGAACAATGCCGAGATGGAATTGGTAGTTAAAGCCTTGACTGCGAAACACGCGCTAGAAGATGTGGAACTTGCCCTTCGGAACCGTCGCTGGGAATTCGAGCAGGTCCTCCCCTACCCTGATTCCTTGTTTGCCGTCACGCGCCGCTTTGTCGAACAAAACCCCAATTTCGATGGTTGCTGCATTGCTATGTTGCCCGATTATTATCCCGAAAAAGGCCGTTTGTTTGAGCCTTATACCGTGCGTCGGGGTGAGATAATTGAAACCTATCAACTTGGTTCTAAGGAACATGATTATTCCAAAAACATATATTTCACTGTTTCGGTTGAAAAAGACACCTCTTTTTGGAGCGAACCATATTTAGATGAAGACGACCCGAATGTGACGCTCATTACATACACTTTTCCTGTTTATGATGTTTCGGGAAATGTAGCAGGTGTCGTTGGTGTTGATTTGGAATCTGAATGGCTTGGCAAGATGCTGAATGCCAGACATATGTTTCCTTCTTCCTACGACATCCTGATTTCGGGTGAAGGCAAGTTGATTTGCGGTCCAGAGGAAAGTGGAAACTCGCACCAAATTGCGAAAGAGACTGTGGCCATGATTAACGACAGCACCCTCCAACGTCATGTGAGTTCTTCGGGACATTCCACGCTTTTGTCCTTTATCGACAAAGAAGATGGCTCTAATGGTAGTGTTTTTTACAGTTCACCCCAAAACCTAAACCCATGGAGAATCGCTGTCGTCAATTACGACGACGAGGTGTTTGAGCCTTTGCTAAAAATGCGCTGGCGAAACCTGGTTTTGACCTTAGCTGGTCTGCTGATTCTCGCCTTCATCATTCAGCGTTCTGCCAAGAACATTTCCAAACTGCAACAAGCCACTTTGGAACGGGAACACATTGACAGTGAGTTGAATATCGCACGGAAAATCCAAATGGACATGTTGCCCAAAGATAACGAAATCGCTATGCGAGATGACTGCAATGTAGTCGGCTCGCTTGACCCCGCCAAAATGGTGGGTGGCGACCTATATGACCATTTCATCCGCGACGAAAAACTGTTTTTCTGTATCGGCGACGTGAGTGGAAAAGGTGTTCCAGCTGCTTTAGTGATGGCTGTTATACACACCTTATTCCGTTCAATATCAGCGCACGAAACCAATCCTGCTCGCATTATGCAAGCGTTGAATGAGACTGCTTGCCAACGCAATGAGCAGAATATGTTCATAACCTTCTTCATCGGAGTGCTTGACCTGCCCACAGGACGATTGCGCTTCTGTAATGCTGGACACGATCTTCCTTTTGTCATTAGTAATACGTTTAGGAGCATCCAAGCCAAACCCAATCTGCCTTTGGGCGTAATGGACGATATGGTTTATGACGCCCAAGAGATGACCTTGTCATCTAACGAAACCTTGTTCCTTTTTACCGATGGTTTGACTGAAGCCAAGAACGCAAGTCATGAACAGTTTGGAGTAAAGCGTTTAGAGTCTATTATGACAAAAGGTATTGAAAATAAATCTATTACACCTGATTTCCTTATCCATGAGATGAAGGGAAAGGTGGCTGAATTCGTTGATGGTGCCGAACAGAGCGATGACCTCACTTTGCTGGCCATCCAATACACGCCCAAGGAAAAGCCTATCATTTTCCACGACACACTTCTTATATTGAATAAGGTGAGCGAAATCACGAAGCTTAATGCTTTTGTGAAGTCGGCTACAGCGACCCTGAACTTGGAAAACGGGCTTGCAAACAAGATCAAGTTAGCCATTGAGGAGGCCGCGACAAATGTTATCGAATATGCCTATCCGCGTGGCACAGAGGGAAATATAAATTTGACCATTGAAGCCGACCAAGAAATGATACGCTTCATCCTCACCGATTCGGGTGCCGAGTTCGACCCAACAGCGGTCAGCAAAGCCGATACAACGCTTACGGTGGATGAGCGTCCCATCGGCGGTTTGGGCATTTTTCTCGTCCGTAATCTGATGGACAGTATCAACTACGAACGCATTGAAGGTAAAAACATCCTTCGATTGGTAAAAAATTACAATTGAAAATCCATCCACTTCTTTTATATGGAGTGGATTTTTTTTGTTTATTTGCAATTTCTCAAATTATGATTTAACTTGAATCCAACAAACAAAAAATAGGAACATACTATGAATACAACTATCACAGAGTTAGAAGGAAACTACATTGTTGCCCTTGAAGGCGAACTCGACACAGCTCATGCAATGGAGGTTGAACAAGCTATGCAACCTCTGCACGAAGTCAACGGGAAGGAAATCACCATAGACTGCACAAAGTTGGAATACATTGCCTCCAGCGGCTTGCGTATCCTTTTGGGGTTGCTCAAAAGTGCCAAGGCTAAAGGCAACCATATCGTTTTGAAGAACCTCAACGATGAAATCAAGGAGGTCTTCAAGATGACAGGCTTCATCGACCTTTTTGAGATACAATAATCATAATTAAGTACTTATGAAACTCTATTTCAACCAACCTGCAAAATGGTTTTGCATGGTGATAGCTTTATTGTTTGCGAATGGACTTAAAGCACAGGAAGCCGACAACGAGTTTACAATAGGTGCCAAATTGAATTCCCGTGGCGAACTACGTATGGGTGGTTTCAAGGCCGACAGCCTAGATAACGACCGTATGGCCAATTTTATCTTAGGCTCATACCAACTTGATTTCGACTATAAGCGTTCGTGGCTCGAGTTGCGGCTTTCGCCAAAACAAGCGGGCGTTTGGGGTCAGGCCGTTGGTGGCTTGAGTCTTGCCGAAGCCTGGGCTTTGGTGAAATCGAAAAACGGCTTTTTTGCCAAAATCGGCCGTCAGATTCTGAATTATGACGACGAACGCATCTTGGGTTATGACGACTGGACAATGACTGCCCCCACCCACGATGTGCTGAAGTTTGGCTACGAAGGCTACGGTCACAAGGTCCACCTTATTTTATCCTACAACCAAAATGCCGACAACCCTGATACGGGCAACACCTATTACTCTGACGGCATTCAACCTCACAAGTCAATGCAAACATTTTGGTATCACTATGATACATCTGAATCGTTGTTCGGTGCGTCCTTGTTGCTTATGAACGTTGGTATGCAAAGCACCGACATAGAGCATCCCGACACCTATTACCAGCAGCTGTTGGGTACTTATTTGACTTTTACGCCCAAACAGTGGAAGCTAACGGGATCGTTCTATTACCAGATGGGCAAGCAGGAAGATGGTGTCCCTATCAGAGCTTTTATGGGTAGCACAAAAGTGGTCTACTCCCCGGGTATTTATTCCCTATATGCTGGCTATGACTATTTGAGTGGCGATAAGTATTTTGCTTTGCCTCCTCATGGTGCTTTGGGAATGATTTTTCACGACACAATCAGAGGCTTCAATGCCATTTATGGCTCGCACCACGACTTTTATGGAGCGATGGATTTTTTCTACCTCGACAGTTTTGTCGGCAACTTCACGCCTGGTCTTCAGACTCTCTACGTCGGCGGCACTATCAATCCTATCAAGAAGTTGAATGTTGACGTATCATACCATTATTATGCCATTGAGACCAAACTGGATTACATTCCTTCAAAGACCCTTGGCCACGATTTTGAAATCAAAGCCAGTTACGCTTTTTCCGATGATGTCAAACTGTCGGCAGGCTACTCTTATCTGATGGGTACCGAGAGTATGGCCATCCTACAGCAACTAGATGAAAAGCGAAGGATGAGTTGGGGTTGGCTGATGTTGTCCATTACACCAAAACTTTATACAACCACATGGCAAGACAAAAAATAATCTAATATGAAAACCGCACCATTAACTCAATCCCAAGTCGGCATATATGCGGAGTGTATGAACAATCCGGAAAGCGACTTGTACCAACTTTCTTATCTTTTCAACCTTAGCAAAGACATTGACCTTGAACGGCTTAAAACGGCCATTCTCAAGGCTTTGGAGGCTCACCCTTACGCCAATTGTCGTGTGAAAGTGAACGAAGAAGGCATCCCGGAACAATATATTGAAGCACAAGAATTTGATATTCAGATAGAAGCCGTCAATGACATTGAAGCCGAGAAGCCGAAACTTTACAAGAAGATGGCTTTTGACGGTAGCCAACTGCTCTATTTCAAGCTGTTGAGTTCGTCTGAGGCCAAATATATCTATTTCCAGTTCCACCACATCGTTTTCGATGGAGCCTCATTTCGGATTTTGTTGCAAGATATTGACAATGCCTATCAAGGGAAAACCGTTGACAACGAGCCTGTTTCATCCATTGATTTCGCGCTCGATGAATACCAGCAACGGCAAGGAGAACTATGGAAAAACGACCAAAATTGGTATCGTGAACACTTCGTTTGCGACGAGGTGGATACCCTTTTGCAGCCCGATTTGGATGAAACGGCTTTCCGCAGCAACACCATCGAAAGGCAGCTGAAAGTGGATGCAAAGGCCATCGAGAGATTTTGCAAGGAAAACAATTTGGGTTTGGGCGGCTTCTTCACTTCAGCATATGCCTTGCTAATGTCGCGTTACACGGGCGACGAGCAAGTGCTGTTTTCCACCATTTGGCATGGTCGTGGCGACAGCCATTTTACCCAAAGCCTTGGTATGTATGTGAGCACGATTCCTGCCTATTTCAACATCAAGGACGATATGACCGTGGGCGACTTGCTAAAACAAGGGACCATCACCACTAAGGAAACCCGCGAACACGCGCTGTATTCCTATGCCGATTTTTGTGGAGAACAAGGGATTGAAACGCATCAAATGTTTGTGTATCAAGGAAAACTATTGCGTGACTTGAAGTTAGACAACAAGTTAATAACCATTGAGCAATTGGCCGACAACACGACCAACCAGCCTTTGGAATTCCAACTTTTCCAAACCGACGAAGGCTTCCACGCAGTCTTTTCCTACCATGCTCACCGTTATTCTCAGACCTTTGTCGAGCAGTTGCTGGAGAGTTTTGAGACCGTCCTAAACCAAATGCTTGACATGAACATGCTTTTGAAAGAGATTCATATTGTTTCGGAAGCACAGCAAGGCCTTTTGGATAGTTTCAACGAAACCGATTTCCAATACGATGAGAGCCAAACCATCGTCTCAATGTTGAATAAACAGGTGGAGCAACATCCCGACAAAGTGGCTGTGGTTTACAAGGACAAACAATATACTTATCGAGAACTCGACGAACTCAGCGACAAGATTGCCAGACAATTGGCTGCCAAAGGTTTGTGCAGTGAAGACGTGGTAGCCATATTGATTCCGCGTTGCGAGTGGATGGCCATTGCATCCATAGGTGTACTCAAGGCCGGTTGTGCCTATCAGCCTTTGGATCCGTCTTATCCCACCGAGCGTTTGGAGTTTATGATTAAGGATTCAGGCACCAAATTGCTCATCGCTGATGAAGAGTTGCTTCCGCTTGTGGAGTTTTACCATGGCGAGGTGTTGCTCACCCGCGACCTCAATCAAAGCGTTGAGACTAATGCGCAAATCACCCCACCTACGGCGCATAGTCTAATGACTATGATTTACACTTCGGGCACTACAGGAGTTCCCAAAGGATGTCAAATCGAGCATCGCAATGTGGTGGCTTTCTGCTTGATGCACCAAGCTTGTCACAACATTACCGAGCAAAGCAAGATTGCAGCATACGCCAGTTTTGGTTTCGATGCCTCAATTGAGGAACTGTTTGGTAGTTTGACCACTGGCGCAGAGCTTCACATCATTCCTGAAGACATTCGCCTCGACTTGATGGCCTTGAACGACTATTTCGAGCAAAATGGCATTACTCACTCCTTCATGACGACGCAAGTGGCTTATCAGTTTGCCACCAATTTCGAGTGCAAGTCGCTGCAACGCCTGTTGACGGGTGGCGAGAAGCTGCCTTCGATGGTACCGCCTCAGAATTATGTGGTAGCCAATGGCTACGGTCCTTCAGAATCCATTTGTTATGTTACCAATTTTGATGTGACCGAGGAGTGCAAGAACATTCCCATCGGCAAGGCACAACGCAATGTCAAGTGTTATATCGTGGATAAATACGGGCATCGTCTGCCCGTGGGTGCCTCTGGTGAACTCTGGGTGGCCTCCCCGCAGGTGACACGAGGCTATCTTAACCGTCCGGAAAAGACCGCAGAAGTCTACCTCGAGAATCCTTTTGGCAAAGAGGAGAAATACAATCGCGTCTATCGCTCTGGCGACATCGTACGCTATCTGCCTTCGGGCGACATCGAGTTTGTTGGGCGCAAAGACGGCCAAGTGAAGATTCGCGGTTTTCGTGTCGAATTGAAAGAGGTGGAAGCCGTCATCAGACAATTCCCTGGAATCAAAGAGGTCACCGTTCAAGCCTTCGATGAGCCAAGTGGTGGAAAGTACATCGCAGCCTATGTGGTTAGCGAACAACAAGTTGATATACAAAAACTTAACGCATTCATTATGGATGAGAAACCACCTTATATGGTTCCCGCCGTGACGATGCAGATTGATCGTATTCCCCTGAATCAAAACCAAAAGGTGGACAAAAAGGCATTGCCGAAACCCGAAAAGCCCGCAGAATCAGCTATCCAAGACGGGGGTAATGTCCCGATGAATGTGTTGGAGAAGGAAATCCATACCATTATCGCACAAATCGTTGGAAACGAGAATTTTGGCGTTACCACCATTTTAGGTTATGCAGGACTCACCTCTATCATGGCCATCAAGTTGGCCATCCAGATTAACAAGCGTTTCGGGGTGACATTGGACTCCAAGACTTTAGCCAAGACTGGCACGGTGCAAAGCATAGAGAACGAGATTTTGGTCAAGTTGTTGAGCGAAGATACGGGAAAACAAGAGGCTGTCGAGGAGAAACATGCCGAATTGAGCAACATACCCCTTTCCTATGCGCAAATGGGCGTTTATGTGGAGTGCATGAAGCAACCCGAGTCCACCTTATATAATATCCCTTCGTTGGTGCGTTTCCCCAAGGATACCGACACCTCAGTGCTCACACAAGCTGTGGAGACCGTCATCAAGGCTCATCCACAGATGCGTGCTCATTTTGGAAGTTCAGGTTCTGACATCATTCAAACCGTTGACTTGGATCAACCTATCGAAATTGTGAAGAGTCAGTATAGCGAGGCGGAATTCAAACAATACAAACGGGAGTTCGTTAAGCCGTTCAACTTGAGACTTGGTCCGCTCTATCACATGGAAATTGTCACCACCGAGAAGTGGGTTTACCTTTTGGCCGATGTGCACCATCTTGTCTTCGACGGTGGCTCATTCGACCTGTTCATGAACCAGCTTTGCGACTTGATGAACGGCAAGGAGATTGAAGTCGAAACTTATAGTTATGCCGACTTTGTCGCCGCCGAGAAAGCATCCGAAAACAGCGAAGAACACACTGCTGCCAAAGACTTCTTCCAGGAGCGTCTGGGCAAGGTTGAAGGTGTGACTGAGGTTCCGTCAGATCTGACCAATCCAAAGGAGCAAGGTGTCACTGAAACGGTCTTCGGCAAACTGGATTTCAACGCGGTTGAGAACTTCTGCCGTCAGCATAACCTCACGCCTGCACACCTCACCCTTGCTGCAGTCTTCTATACACTTTCGCGTTTCACCAACAACGAGCAACTCTGCATCACTACCATCAGCAACGGTCGATCGGACCTCCGTATCAGCAACACCATTGGCATGTTCGTCAATACGTTAGCATTGAGTGCCAACATTGGGGAACAAAGTGTGATGGAATTCTTGAACGAGACTAGTAAGAATTTTGACGAGACTTTGCGGCACGAAAACTATCCTTTTGCGCAAATCGCCAACGACTACGACCTCTCGGCTGAAATCATGTTTGCCTGTCAAGTGGGTGTGGTCAGTAACTATGTCTACAAAGGTCAGACGCTTGAGGTTGAGAGCCTTGAGTTGGATGTACCGAAGTTCCGTATCGCCTTCTACATCACTAATGACGAGACGGGACAACCCTGTGTTTGTGTACAGTACGACAACGGACGCTACAGCCACGACCTGATGCAGTATATGGCCCAATCGGTCTGCAATGCTGTGGATGCATTTATCCGTCAACCAGAGATGAAGTTGCAGTATGTGTCGTTACTGGATGCCGAACAGACCGCCATTCTTGATGGCTTCAACCAAACCGATGTGCCATACGACGATACGCAGACCATCATCTCATTATTCCGCCGCCAGGTTGCAGAAACACCCGACAATTTGGCTGTTGTCTATCACGACAAACAGTTTACTTATCGTGAGATTGACGAGATTTCTGAGCATATCGCCAATTACCTCGTGAAACAAGGTCTCGGCAACGAGGATGTGGTTTCGGTGCTCATTCCGCGCTGCGAATGGATGGCCATTGCCTCGCTGGGTGTGTTGAAAGCTGGCTGTGCCTATCAGCCTCTCGACCCAAGTTATCCATCTGAGCGTCTAAACTTTATGATGAAGGATGCCAATGCCAAGTTGCTTATCGCTGACGAGGAATTGCGTTCCCTTGTCGACGAATACAAAGGTAAAGTATTGCTGACGAAAGACATTGACACCCTGCCTGCAACTGAGCCTGTAAAAGTCGACATTACGCCTTCAAGCCTCTTCATCATGCTTTATACCTCGGGTTCGACGGGCACACCGAAGGGTTGTCAACTCGAACATCGCAACCTTGTGGCATTCTGCCACTGGTACCAACGGCATTATGGCCTGACTGCCAACGACAAGGTGGCCGCCTATGCAAGTTACGGCTTCGATGCCTGCATGATGGACCTCTACCCTGCCCTTACCTGTGGCGCTTGCGTTCACATCATTGGCGAGGATATCCGCCTCAACCTGCCCGACCTGAATGACTATTTCAACGCGCAAGGCATCACACACTCGTTCATCACGACGCAGGTGGGCTACCAGTTTGCGACCAATGTAGAGAATCATTCATTAAGGTGCTTTTCCGTGGGTGGTGAAAAGCTCTCGGCACTCAACCCGCCAACAAACTACAAGATGTACAATGGCTATGGTCCGACAGAATGCACTATTTTCACAACGAATTATTGGGTGAAGGATTACGAATTGGACATCCCTATTGGCAAGCCGTTGGATAACTTGAGGCTTTATATTGTTGATAAGCAATTCAATAGAATACCCATTGGAGCGGCTGGTGAGTTGTGGGTGAGCGGACCTCAGGTGAGCCGTGGCTACCTTAACCGTCCGGAAAAGACCGCCGAGACCTACCTGAAGAATCCTTTCTGCGACGATCCGAAACACGATAGAGTGTATCGCACGGGTGATATCGTGCGTTACCTCCCTGACGGCAATATCCAGTTTGTCGGTCGTAAGGATGGACAGGTGAAGATCCGCGGTTTTCGCATCGAAATGAAGGAAGTGGAAGCCGTCATCCGACAGTTCCCAGGCATTAAGGATGTGACAGTGCAAGCCTTTGACTATGAAAATGGTGGCAAATATATTGCTGCCTACATTGTCAGCGACGAAAAGGTGGACATAAAGCAACTCAACGCTTTCATCGGTCAGCAGAAGCCTCCTTACATGATTCCGGCAGCTACGATGCAGATTGACAGTATTCCGCTGAATCAGAACCAGAAAGTGAACCGCAAAGCATTGCCAGCACCTGTTATTCAGGCTGCCAATCGTGAATATGTGGCCCCGGTCAACGACATTGAGAAGTTGTTTTGCAAGATTTTCGGCGACATTTTGTCGATGGACAAAATAGGCGCGACTGACAACTTCTTCGAGTTGGGCGGTACCTCGCTCATGGTAACGCGTGTCATTATCGAGGCCGATAAGAGTGGCCACCATATTGCCTACGGCGATGTGTTTGCCAACTCGACACCTCGTCAGTTGGCTAACTTCCTCGCAGGTGGTGCTGCCGATGAGGATGATGAGGCTCGCAACTATAACTATGGCCCAATCAACACCGTGTTGGGGTCCAACACCATCCAAGCATTCCGTGATGGCGAACGCCAGTCCATTGGCAATGCGCTTATTACAGGAGCCACTGGTTTCTTGGGCATACATGTACTCAAGGAACTCATCGACCGTGAAGATGTGCCTGTCATTTGGTGCATGGTTAGGGCGGAGAACGAGGAAAAGGCCGAGCGCCGCCTGAAAGGGATGTTGTATTACTACTTCAGCAACAACTATAAGGAGCTGTTTGGCAATCGTATATATGTCATCAACGGCGATGTGACCCAAGAAATCAAGGTGGATGGGAAAGTGGACACGGTCTTCAACTGTGCTGCCGTGGTGAAGCACTTCTCCAAAGGCACTGAAATTGAGGATGTCAATGTTGGAGGTGCGGCACGTTGTGTACGTTTCTGTCTGCTCAACAACGCAAGGCTGATTCATATTTCCACGTACAGCACAGCGGGAATGTCCATCAATGGGATGCCGCCTAAGGATACAATTTACACTGAGCAAAAACTCTATTTCGGACAGAACCTTGGTAATCAATATGCCCATTCCAAGTTCATCTCCGAGCGTGTCGTCCTCGATGCCGTGGCTTTACACAAACTTAACGCCAAGGTGATGCGTGTGGGTAATCTTGCGCCGCGTTCCACTGATGGCGAATTCCAAATCAACTTCCAGACCAACAGCGCAATGGGCCGCATCCGTGTCTATCAAATGCTGGGTTGCTACCCCTATGAGTTGACTGATACTCCGATGGAGTTCTCCCCCATCAACGAAGTTGCCAAAGCCATTGTGTTGCTGTCGGAAACACCGCAATCGTGCTGTCTGTTCCATCCTTTCAACAACCACTATGTACATTTCGGCGATGTGTTAGCTGAGTTATCGCAAATCGGGAATGCACCACAACAGGTTGAAAATGAAGCCTTCAACGAGGCTCTTGAAGCCGCTAAGCAAGACCCCGAGAAGGCCAAGCGTCTGTCGAGTCTGTTGGCCTATCAGGATATGGCGCACGGGCAAAAGACCGTGATGATTCCCACTGATAATCAATATACTACGCAGGTGTTGTATCGTCTTGGTTTCCGTTGGTCGACTACCTCATGGGACTATGTCGATCAGATGCTGGTAACTATCGGCGGGTTCGGCTACTTCGATTAAGCATAAAGGCCTGGATTTCGGTTCAGGCCTTTTTTGATTCTGTACAACTATTATATCAACTTCTCTTTGCCTCGCGCAAAGGCTGATCCCAATAAACGATTCCGTCTGCTTTTTGGGCCAGTTCATCGATATGCTTCTGAAATTCTTGCAAAAGTGTTTCTTCCCTTTTCTTAGAGCGTCGACCTTTGGCCTCATAAAGTATCTTGCTGAAATAGGCATCGTATGAAACGGCATAATCCTCCTCATCGTTATGCGGGAAGAAAGTCACAGCAGCTTCATATCGTATATGGCCAGCCTCGGAGTCGGCAATGAGCATCACCAAAGCCCCATAGCGAGGAACATTGTTGTATTCAGCTTTGGCAGAGAAGTATTGTTCATAGACGTTGACCATCGCTATTGGGTTTATCGCCTGTCAACGATAGAGGCTTGGGGGAATTCCTTGGGATTGAAAGTAACTTGTTCTTCGGTGACTCCGAAGGAAATGTCGCGCATGGTCACTGAAGCAGCAGTGACGCTTGTGCTCAGGCTGACAGGCCAATACGTTTCTTTGGCAACAACCAAGTCCATCCTTTTTGGTGCGTCTTTGTCGGGATTCGACCTCGACCTCTTGCAACGGATATGCCATTCTGTGGCAGTTTCTTTGTCGATTTTGATGTCATAACCGGCTGTGATGTCTTTGAACAACTTAGTGTCGCCGTCCGTTTCGGATTTTTCCCTGGGTTTAGCGTTCGTGATTTCAATTTCGTTCTCTTCGGGATCGTAGCTCCATTCCGTTTTCCCGTCGCTCCATGTGACAAAATCCTTACCATCCCTATTGGCCTCAATACGCATCTTGTCGCCCAAGACATAACTACGGGAACTTATTGTACCAATGAAAATCATCTTGATGTCCATAGTCATGGCAAAGCCTTCGCTTTCGTTGTGTTTGCTCATCTCTGCCTCCATACGAGAGACGATTTCTTCTGCGGTTTGTGCCATGGCTGCGGTGGCCAAGGCGATGAAGCTAATGATAGCGATTAGTTTTTTCATAGCAATTTGTTATTTAAGATTGTTGCGATACAGTTTAAAATTTAAAAATATTACCTTTTTTGTAATGGCAATCTTTATTTCCTTATTTTTAATCACTTTTCTACTTTGTCCTTTCCATTCAGTTCCATCATAACGAGGAGGTCTTGACGATATCTTTTCAGTGCGTCTTTATCTCATCCAACAAATCGTAAGCTTTCACCAAACAAAACACATGGTTGAATGCCCCGATGGTAACCACCCGCTTTTCGCCATCATAGTACATTTTGCCGACATTTATTATTTGGTAATTATCCACCTTGAGCTGGCTCTTCACATAAATATGCACAACCTTTTCGCTAATTGTTCCAACAATAGCATTGCCAAGATTTTCCAATAAATCGTTGTCTTCTCCATTGTTTTGGCCTTTCTGGGCGGTTTCTATGATTTCATTAGTCAGTTTGTCTATGTGCCTTTCTTCTTCTGAACAGGTAAAAAACATAATTCCGGCAACAACGATCAGTAATAAGATGATTTTGATTAGCTTTCTCATAGCGTAAGAGTTTTGTTGATGTAAAAATGGACAAATATTACTTTTTTTTCAACCACTTCCCTATCCTACCCTTGCCGTTGATTTCCATCACGGCGAGGATACCGAAGGCAATGGCAACGGTTGCCTTAAGTGCAGCAAAGCCCGTGTGGATGGCGTTGGGAAGTTGGTTGGAGACTATATTGTAGCTCGTCCAAAAGATACCTGCACCAGGCACTAAAGGAAAGATGCCACTGATGAGGAACACCGTGATGGGGCACTTCCTCCCTATTGACTGAAATAAAGCCGTGAGAGTTACCAAGGCCGTAGCACAAAAGATGACTTCGGCTGGTGACATAGTGGTGTAACGACTAAGGACAAGATAAAGCAGCCATCCTATTGTTCCACAGAAACCAGCATCGAAATAATATTTGCGCGGCACACCAAAAAGTGCGGCAAAAGAGACTGTGCCCAAAAATGCCGCGATGAGTTGCACAGCAAAAGTCGAAGTCTGTGGGTCGGCAACAAGTCCTTCCAATTTATGCATTTCGCCGAAAACGTTCTCATCGAACATAAATGCCAATGCCACACCCAAGGCAATGCAGAAGAAAGTCAGCATGGCGTCCAAAAGACGCGTAGTGCCTGCGATGTAGTCCTCATTGGCCATGTCACGGATGCCGTTGGTGAAAGCCACACCTGGAATCAATGGTATGATGGCACCGATGATTATGTTACTTAGATGGTTACCGAGGCCTATACGATACATACCGAAGCAAAGCAAGGTAGCCAAAAGTCCACCCGATGCCGTTCCCACGATGCGTGACAATCGCTTGGAGGCGACAAAAAGCATATATACCCATAGCACCAACCCAGCGATAAACGAGGCAATGCAATCCATGAAGCCGCCACCGAAGATGATGCAGAAAGCCGCGCTACCAACGGCTGAAGCTAGAATCTGCTCCCATGCAGGTTTGGCTTTCAAGGTGCGGATGGCTTTGAGCCTTTGCTCCAATTGATTCAAAGAGCATTGTCCCTGCTCTACCTCTCGCGACAGTTGGTTGACAGCCACTACTTTATCCAAACTAGCACCCTTGATGGGAATGAACTTGGAGCGGGCGTAGTCCTTTCCAGTGGCCATGATGCCGTTGCTGAGCACGAAGAAGCTTTCATCCTCAACGCCATAATGGCTGGCGATGCGCTTCATAGTCTCCTCCACGCGCGAAATCTCGGCGCCATTTTCCAAAAGGATGGAACCGGCTTCGTAGGATAGATCAAGGGGATTGGTGGAATTTGATGCTGTCATAAGATTAGGATTTATGGAAGAAGGCCCTCATCAAATCAATTCTTGCCATATAACGAATCTAGTTTCGCTTTCAATTCTGCATTTTCCTTACGGAGAGTTTCTATCTCCTTTAATGCAGCTTCTAATGCTTCTTTTTGGCTACCACGATAACCAAGGCGAGCAGCAGTCATTCGTTCACGGAGACCTCCTTCCTTTATGAATTCATCCTCTTTTTTCTTTTGGTAGCTTGTCATCATTTTGTCCACCATTCGGCAAAGAGTAATAGCTGTGTTGGACATTTCTTCATCATCCCAACGATCAAAGAATAATTCATAATCTTCAAGTTGGTTGTGCTCTCGACAATATGACAACATGGCATCAAATCGAGTATGACCTTGTGCCCATTGTGTTAGTTTATGACTTTTGATGTAGTCTTGATAATCCTCAAGCAACTCTTGGATACTAGATCTGGCAACATTCAGCAGCTTTAGTTCCATCTCCATGGAAGTCACTCCGTCTGCTGAACCTTCAACAATGTTCTGTTTTCCAGAACGAGCCGCTTGAACCATTTGGTCAACTGTTCTATCACCGAAAGCAGGCAAGAAACGTTTTGTAAAGATATAAGTCATCTGATAAAGAACAACAGTTTTCTGGTAGAACCATAGATTCTTCCAATTAGTCTGTTTTCTAAGCACAGATTCAATTCTTTCAGCAGCTGCTAGTTGATTTGCCATCGTAATTACTATTTGGGGCAACACAATATAAACTAGATTTTCTAGAATATCTATAATGTCTAGAAATCCTATTCCAAGAAAGTCGTCCATATAGAGCCGTTGCGTGCAACGGCTCTATAATGAACGATATATTTTAGGAGAATTACTTCTCCATTTCCTTCTTCAGTCTCTCCGTCAGCATTGGGATAATCTTGTGCAGGTCTCCAACGATACCGAGGTCGGCGACGCTGAAGATGGGCGCGAACTTGTCCTTGTTGATGGCGATGA
>CAMJRR010000007.1 GCA_946408345.1 uncultured Bacteroidales bacterium
CGGGAGCCTCCCAAGTCAGGTGAACCATGTTGCCTTCTATCGTGTAGGTCAAATTACGCGCAGGTTCGCAGAAACCCGAAACGCTGCTACCCACGGTGCAGTTGATGTCGAAGACCTTGTTGCCACTGAAACCGCCTTGATTCTCAAAAATGACTGTGCCGTCCTCGTAAGTAACCTCAAAGCTACATTGTGAAGCACCTTGTCCATTGTGCCAACGAAGCATGATTCTGGAACCTGAAGTCAGATGACGGGTAAACGTTGCCGAACTACCCTCTTCGATGGTCATCTGATCTGAAGGCTGTCCATCGGAATAGATCACAGTGAGATAATTATCCTGCCAACCATTGCTGTTAGCATCGTGCAAGGAAAAGATGACGTTGCAAGTGTTCTGATAATTGAAAGTCAACTCCGTATGCTTTCCATTGAAATCCACCAGGTCGAGATTGAAAGGAATAACGAAGTCGTCAGGTGCAGCGGCATCAAGCGTGATATTGAAATCGGCATAGCCCATCAGTTCGGCACCAATTGTGCTGAAGCTTCCTTGAGTTTCATTTATAGTAACAAATTCATAATCAGAAGACAATACACCCGTCACCATCTCAGCCAATTGATTGCCCATATTGTCAATAAAGATACGTAAATCGGCGGTTTCGCCAGGATTGAGAAGGCCATTGCCGTTATCGTCGTTCAACACAGTCGTGGTACCATATTCCAACTGATCATCATGAACTGTAACTACCAATCCATAAGTTCCCGTCCTTTCACCATCGACATACACCTCAAGATTGAAACGGATATCCTGCTTGGCCACCACTTGGTCACTAACCGTGAAAGCGAAAGCATCTTCCAACATCAAGGCTTCATTGGGAGCAAAGTCAGGGCAAGAAGCCGTATTTTGCGTAACAATAACGTTTTCATCCGAAGTTGTCAATACGACAGAGACATTGCTTACTGGATCCGAACTTATGTTCACCATAACGGCACTCAGCGTCACGGACTCTCCCGGATTCAAGACAGCGTTATTGTTACCCTCTGGATCGTGGATTTGATAAGAGTAATTATATTGGATAGCACCTACCTGAACGGCTTCCACAGCAGCCAACACATTCACGCGACCAAAACCATAGGTGTTGCTCTTGCCCGTAGCCAACGGGACTGCTGTTTCCTCAAGGATGCGGCAGACGTCTGACGGTGTAAGGTTAATGTCCTTGCTCAGCATCAAAGCCATACAACCCGCCACACAAGGCGTAGCCATTGAGGTGCCGCTCATGTAAGTATACCCCGTGTTAGTTTGGTAGTTCAACGACTTGATGTCGACACCAGGAGCACACACATCAGGACGGATAAGGCCAATGCCAGGTTGGTAGGGATAGTCGCCAAACTCGGTATTCTGCCAAGTGACAGGTCCACGAGAGCTGAAATATGCAGCATTGTCGTTGTAGTCGACAGCACCCACGCACACCGAACAAGTCAAGTCGCCAGGATTCTCACTCTGCACCTCGTCCATATAAGGCGGAGGACAACTGCCAGGCACACGTACATTATTCGGGATAGGATACATATATTGAGTGTTGCCTTCATTACCCGCCGCAATGGCAGCAACGATGCCCGCATCCAAAGCAGTCTCACAGGTATGACGCAACAAAGTACGGTCGGGAATGCTTGAGAGAGGCAAGCCAAGCGACATGCTGAACATATCGCAGCCATGCTCCACTGCCCATTGTATGCCTTCGGAGATGTTTTGGGCTCCACCGTTACCAGTATTATCCAAGCATTTGACACACATCAGCGTAGCCTCAGGAGCCATACCCGTTTGCGAACCAGCAGTACCATCGCCCAATACCGTACCCGAGCAGTGCGAGCCATGCCCTTGGTCGTCCATTGGGTCGTTGTCATGGTTCTTCACATCATAGCCGTGATGTGGGAACTCAGAGCCACCATCCCATAGGTGGTCAGCTACATCAACATGGTTGTAGTTGACACCCGTGTCGATGACAGCCACCACAACACCTTGCCCCATGTAGCCTTGCTCCCACACCTGGTCGGCACCCACTTTGATGACATTCTGCGTGATTTCGCGCGTGGCCGTTGCTGGACGAGGAGCATCGTCCTCAGGAATCCAATTGTACTCCTTGGCAAAACCTATGATTTCGATGTCGCTACGACGAGCGATATCTTGAATGGCAGCTTTCGTAGCATCAAAATATAACGCATTCGCCATCCACAAAACGGTAGGCTCAGTGACCATGCCATTGTGCTCCATTTCGGCCAGCGTGTGGCGCAAATCATACTGCGAAGCAGCTGAAAAGTCCTTCAACTCGTTGACCACAAACTCGCGCCGTTCGGCACGAGTGGTGTAATGATTGGCACGACGGTTGAGTTGTGTCCGGTCGTATTGCGATTTCATAATGACTATAACCGTCATTTGCTCGTCATCGTTGCGACGGTTCATCTCCTCGCTCAGCAGCGGGTCAATGACAGCTTGGGCAAAGCCACCCATACAGAGCAGCACTCCTAACAAAAGAAATACTAGTTTTTTCATACAGATAAGAGTTAATCATTTAAAGGTGCAAAGTTAGCAATGTTTTTGGCTTTTCTGAGTTTTATTGTTCAGTTTTGACACCTTTTTGGATTACAAAGCCAAAAAAGAAACCTTATCGGATGATTAATCTCCGTATTATAGTCAGTTCACCTTTAAAGATGCGTATCACATAGACACCATGTTTTAGTCCCTCAATCCAACAGGTATCATCCTTAACTTCAATACTTTGCACTAGACCTCCATCGATGGAAAAGACCTCGACCTTTGTCATTCCTGCGCATTGGATAGTCACCTTGTCGAAAGCGGGATTGGGAAATACACTTACTTCGTCAAGTGGATTTTCCGGCGTAGCGAACTGCATTTCCACTTCCTGACAAACGAATTCGCTTTGGCAGTCCTCGTAAACGGCATAAACACAATAGTCATAAATGCCATTTTCAACTATATCATTAGCTTTCAGCTCGTTAGTAGTCTCAATCAAAAATGTTCCACGAAAAATCTCGTATGCTGTTGGAGTGCCATTTTCGGGTGCCTCCCAAGTAAGCACCACCTGTTGACCGATTGTCTCAGAGTTCAAGTTGTGTACGGGTTCACAAAACACAGGCACATTGTAGTCCGCCTCACAATTGATGGTGAAGGTCAAGGTATCGCTGAAGCCTCCGCTGTTTTGATAAATGACCCGCCCATCCTCGTAAACGATTTCAAAGCTGCATTCTTGACTCCATGCGCTATTGTGCCAGATGAGCGTCATGGTGGAAGTAATGGCCAAATCGTAAATGAAGGTGGATGTACTTCCATTTTCCATTGTCATCTGCACAGGAGGAGTGCCATCGGAAAATTCCACATTCAAATAGTTGTCTTCCCATCCATCGCCAAAGGAATCGTGCAAGTTGAAGAACACTTTACAAGCGTTTTTGTAGTTAAATGTCAACTCGGTGTGTCGGCCATCAGCATCCACGAGGTCGAGGCTAAAAGGAATGATGGCCAAATCGGTTGCTGAGGCATCAAGCGTGACACTAAAGCTAGCCTGGCCCATCAACTCAGCCCCAATCGAGCTGAACGACTTTTCGGTTTCGTTCAAAGTGAGCAATGGGTAGGATGTCGACAAGACGCCCTTCACCATCGGTGCCATTTCGTTACCTTCGTTATCAACCATGACAAAAAGATCGGCAGTCTCCCCTGGGTTGAGGAAGCCATCACCATTGGTATCGTTCGAAACGACAACAGTCGCATATTTCAACAGGTAGTCATGCACTATGACCTTATCGGAATACACACCCACCAACTCACCATCGACAAACACCTTCACGCGGAATTTGATTTCCTGATAAGGTGACACCTGACCATCAACCGAAAAAGCAAAAGCATCGTCAAAGGTTATCGTTTCATTGGCAGCAAAAGGTGGAAACACAATGGTGTCTTGAGTTATGGTGATATGCTCGTCCTCCGTTATCAACACTGCCGAGACACCATCAACTTGTTCAACGGATATATTATTGAGTGTAAGCGACATAGTGACCGACTCTCCTGGATTGAGTCTGTGATTGTTGTTTCCCAAAGTGTCGCTAATGGCATAGCTTTGGTATCTGATACCCCCTATAGGGATTGCTTCGACGGCAGCCAGCGCATCCACGCGGCCAAAACCATAGATGTTACTTTTGCCATCTTCTATCGGGACTGCCGTTTCCTCCAACAACCGACAGATTTCCGAAGGCATCAAATTGATGTCTTTGCTCAGCATGAGCGCCATGCAACCTGCCACACAAGGCGTCGCCATGGATGTACCACTATCCATGGCGTATCCATTACCATTAATGGCCAACGACAAAATATCCACGCCAGGGGCACACACATCGGGACGAATCAAGCCAAAAAACGCACTAATGTCACTATTGTAAAGATAGTCATTATAGAAATCCATCTCGCTTGAAAACCAGGTCACGGGACCATGCGATGTGAAGGGAGCAGCATTGTCGTTGTAATCGACAGCACCGACGCATACAGAGCAGCTTAACCCTCCAGAATTATGGGCTTGAATTTCATCCATATAGGGCGGAGGACAGTTGCCTGGTGTTCGGACATTGTAAGGAATAGGGTACACGTCTAGCTTATTGCCCTCATTACCAGCTGCGATGGCAGCCACAATGCCCGCATCCAAAGCAGCTGCACATGTACTGCGCAACAGTTTTCGATCAGTAAGACCCGCGTTGACAATTCCCATTGACATGCTGAACATGTCACAACCATGCTCGATGGCCCATTGAATGCCTTCCGCGATATTTACCGCAGCGCAATACCCTGAAGCACCCATACTCTTCACACACATCAATGTGACTTCGGGCGCCATACCCGTATGAGAACCACCTGTGCCATCACCACACAAGATGCCAGCACAATGCGAACCATGTCCGTTATCGTCTACAGGGTCATTGTCGTGGTTGTAAACATCATAGCCATGATGAGGAAATTCGTCGCCACCATCCCATAAATGGTCGGCCAAGTCCACATGCCGGTAATTGACGCCCGAATCAATGATTGCCACCACGACCCCTTCGCCCTTATATCCCTCTTCCCAAACTTGGTCGGCGCGCACTTGAATCACATTCGGCGTGATTTCTCTTATTTGTGAAGCAGGCTTTATCTCTTCGCCATCAGGAATACATTTATACTCCTTGGCATAGCCGATGAGGGCAATGTCGTCGCGAAGGGCCAAGGATTGGATAACCACTTTGGAAGCATTGAAATATAAAGCATTGGCCATCCACAAAATCGTCGGTGACGACACCATGCCGCGATGCTCCATTTCAGAAAGGAATTGCCTCAAATCATACTGGGAAGCTTCGGCAAACGCTTTCAACTCATTGACCACAAACTCTCGTCGCTCAGCACGAGTAACATAGTAATCCGCATGACGATTGAGTTGCGTTCTGTCGTATTGCGATTTCATGATAACGATGACCGCGATGCTCTCGTCCTCATTACGGCTGAACATCTCTTCGCTCAACAACGGGTCAATGACTGGCTGGGCATAGCCTGAAACAAAAAGGAAAAACATTAGAAACAGAGTCAACTTTTTCATGGCTTATACAATTTGTGGTTCGTTAATATGGGACAAAGATAAAGAATATTTTTATTTTACAAGTAAAAAATATTGTTTCAACCATAATATTTCCGTTTCAATTCTCCATTTTCGGTGTTTTATGTCCTCTTTTCAAGTTTTGCTATCTTTGCAGCCCAATTTTCTATCCATGTTGGAAAACAAGTACATTGAAGCTACCCTCCCGAATGGCATTCGGCTAATTCATAAGCAAAAACAAGGCGAGATTGCTCACTTAGTGCTAATGGTGGAGACAGGAACGCGCGATGAGTTGGCCCATGAAAATGGCCTTGCCCACTTTGTGGAGCATACCATCTTCAAAGGCACACAAAACCGCAAGGCTTACCATATCCTGAGCTGCCTCGACAATGTGGGCGGCGACCTCAACGCCTTCACCACCAAGGAAGAGACCTGCATCCAGGCCACTTTCCTGAAACAGCATTACAGACGCAGCCTCGACCTCTTTGCCGACATCGCCTTCCATTCCACTTTCCCCGAAAACGAGTTGGTCAAGGAAAAGGAAGTCATCTTAGACGAAATCAATTCCTATTTGGACTCTCCATCGGACGAGATCTACGATTTGTTCGAAGAAATGGTCTTCAAAGGGCATCCTTTGGCACGCAACATATTGGGTACTACAGAGTTGGTGAAAGGCTTCCACCGCCAGGACATCCTCGACTTCATGGCGCATAACTACAGCACCGACCAAATGATACTGGCCTCCATCGGTGACATCAGCTTCAAGGAGTTCGAGAAGCTGGCCATGACCTATTTCGGCAGTCAACCAACACACATTATTAATAAAAAGCGAGAGATTTTCACGGGCTACACTCCCGAATGCCGAACCGAGACCCGTAACAACCACCTCAGCCATTGCATCCTTGGAGGCCTTGCTCCCGAATTCAGCAGCCCATTACGCATGCCCATCGTAATGCTCAACAACGTACTGGGCGGTCCAGCCATGAGCTCGCGCCTCGGTCTTAATATACGCGAAAAATACGGTTTTGCCTACAGTATCGAGTCGCAATACACCGCCTATTCCGATGTTGGCCTCATCAACGTCTATATGGGTGTCGATCCCGACTCTTTGGAGCGCGCCATCGATTTGGTACACAAAGAATTGGACAAACTCTGCACACAAGAGTTAGGTACTTTACAACTCCATCATGCCAAACAGCAACTCATCGGGCAAGTCGCCTTGAGCTATGAAAGCGGCATGAACGAGCTGTTGAGTGCAACCCGTTCTCTCATCATGGGTGAGCCAATTGAATATATGGACGACATTATTCAGAAAGTGGAAGCCGTCACGTCCAGCGACATCCTCGAAGTGGCCAACCGTGTGTTCGACAAGAAACAATTGAGTCAGATTGTGTTCAAGGGAGTCGAAGATTAATACTCTTTATAGAGAATTAAGGCGGAATATTCTTAATTAAAACGGAATATTTACGTTTAAAATCATCAAAGCATGATAATGGATAATTTTTTTCACACTGAAAAACAGCGGCTTATCTCCTGTGACGAAAAATAATTGAAAAAAAAGCTTGACAAAACTTTTACAGTTTGTACTTTTGTATCGCTGAAACGGAATAAAAATGTTTAAAACGGAAATATTAAGAGTAAGGCTTTTTTCATAATGATTTGATTTAGTTGTATGGAGGTGGAAGGTTGGTTTTTCGGCCTTCCACCTTTTTTAAAAAAAAGCTTGACATATTCAATTAGTTTGTACCTTTGTAACGACGACAATACTGACAACCACAAAAACCTACGATATGAAAAAAGGAATTCTACTTTTCATGCTATGCGGCTTTGCCCTTGTTTCACAGGCCCAGCTGCAACCCATCTCCCACTGTTCGACCAACAATGTTAGCCTGACCATCCTCGGGGACGGTTCCTGCATGATCAGCCAGCAAGAAGATGAAATGGGCTTTTATTCTTGTCCAACCTGGGAAGTTCCTGCAGGCAGTGGCAAACAAACCATTTTCCAACACTCGCTTTGGTTTGGCGGCCTCGATGCTGACGACAGTCTTCATTTGGCCGCCTATAGATTCGGTCAGATTGGGCATGACTATTGGCCAGGACCGCTCAAGACAACCAATGCCACCATCGACATGATGACAGTCCTCAAGTATCATCATATTTGGAACCTATCCCGCGAAGAAGTCGACTACTTCATTGCTCATCATGGAGAGGCCGGCTACGAGGCACCTGAAGACATCCTTACCTGGCCTGCACACGGCGAGGGTGATTATGCTCCCGACCTCGCTCCTTTTATAGATGTAGATGGCGATGGCGTTTACAATCCCGAAGCGGGTGATTATCCCGACATCAAGGGCGACCAATGCCTGTTTTACATTTTCAACGACAGTTTTATGGAACACGGAGAATCACACGGCAAACAGATTGGCCTTGAAGTTCATGCCATGGTGTATGCCTACGATGCTCCCGATGACGAAGCTTTGAACAACACGGTATTTTTCAACTACAAGTTCTGTAACCGTTCTACCAACGACTATCATGATGTGTATCTCGGTCTCTGGACCGACTGGGACATCGGTTTCTGGTTTGATGACTATGTAGGTTGTGATGTGCAACGCAATGCATGCTTTGGCTATAATGGCTATCCTGCAGATGGTACTGGAGAACCCATTGCATACGGAGATAACCCGCCCGTTCAGGTGTTGACCGTGTTGGCAGGAGCTTACACGGACGTCAACGAACGCTTAGGCATGACAGGATTCATGTACCACAACAACGCCGCCAATGTAAATGGCGACCCAACCGATGCAGAAGACTATTATAACTACATGCAAGGCCTATGGAAAAACGGACAACCGATGATGTATGGTGGCGATGGCTATAACAGCGGCACACTTAACCTTCCATGCAAATACATGTTCCCTGGCGACAGCGACCCCGACAACATAGGTACTAACGGCATCCAACCCGAAGGCTACGGCACCAACGGCATATACTGGACCGAAGAGCAATGCGGCAATACCCCCAGTGACCGAAGAGGTCTGGCCTCGGTAGGACCTTTCAACCTCAACGCTGGCGGAACGCAGGAACTGGACTACGCCATGATTACAGTGTGGAAAAACGAAAGCCTGTCCGCCATGGAACGCAAAGGCGAGTTCATCGACCACATCAAAACGCTGTTCAACAACGGATTTGCAAAATAACCACATTGTCTAACCATCAGAAAAACAAGAAATATGAAAAAACTATACTTCATAATGATGCTCGTCATGACAGGCATCATGGCCGAAGCACAGACCAGCATTTGGAACGGCAGTAGAAAACTATGGACCCGTGGTGAAGGCACGGAAAGCAGCCCATATCTGATTGAGTCAGCTGAAAACCTGGCCTTCCTCGCTTATATGGTCAACGAAGGCTATGAAACGCGAGACCTGTACTTCGAACTGACCACCGACATCGACCTGAACGGCAGCGAAGACCAACCCTGGATGCCCATTGGGTTGGACAACAACTATTTCTACGAAGACGGTTGCCAGAGGGTGCCTTATACATCCCCCAACACCAGCTTCAGAGGTCATTTCGATGGCGGCGGTCATAAGATATACAACATTTACACCCAAGATGTTTCTATAGCCGGATTGTTTGGATCGGTAGACACCCCAGGCATCATCGAAAACGTCAGCGTTGAAAGCGGTTTCATTCAAAATGCCACATACGGCGGTGGCATCGTAGGAAAAGGCAATGCAAATGTTGTCATTTCAAACTGCTCGAACAGTGCCGACATCTCAGGCAATTATGTTGGAGGCATTGTAGGATATGGTTGTAATAGCGTGACCCAATGCTGGAATTCAGGCTACATCAAAGGCAATACGGTGGGAGGCGGTATTTCAGGAATCATGACTAATGAAATCAGGGAATGTTTCAACACAGGCAGAGTCGTCGCCTATGGCAATGGCAGCGGCGGCATCATCGGTTTTAGCCAAAGAGAGATGACCATACTAAACTGCTATAACATGGGACGCGTCTATGGCACTGCCCAATATTCCGGCGGCATCGGTGGTTTCCTCCTCAAGGGATTGGTGAAGAACTGCTACAACGTCGGTGACCTTTCGGGTGGTCAAGGTACAATTGGTGGAATCATTGGCTCCAGCTTCGATGGCACGGTGGACAACAGCTATTACCTCAACACCTGCGGTGGTGAAGGTCTTGGAGAAGCCTTGACCGACATTGAAATGCGCGACGAAGCCTTCGTTGGCATCTTGAACAACGACACGGATGTTTGGGGCTTCGACGAAAACTACCTCAACGAGGGTTTCCCCATCCTTGAAAGCAGCATCTTGTCGACTATTGAAACGGAAAAAATAACGATGAGTGTTTATCCCAACCCCGCCAAAGACAACTTCACCGTGGAAGGCTCGGGCTTGCTGACCATCACAAACCTCCTTGGCCAAAAAGTCATGGAAAAAACCATTGAAAACCGACTGGTCATCACCCTTCCCGAAGGCTTGTATCTCTTGAAGTTGACCAGCGGCAACACTTCTATAACGCGAAAAGTAGTGGTTTACTAATACAGAAACAGTGTTTCTTCATATTTAAAGATTTGGTTTTAGTTGATTTGATAGAGACGGTATAGCGCCGTCTCTATTTTTTTCCACCCTCAATAGAAGCATAATACCTTTTGAATAAAAACGGAATATTATTGTTTAAAACGGAAATTTAAACAATAAAGCGGATTTTTATAAAATCAACGATTTTTTTCTTGTTGACATACAATGGCTTATCTCGGGTGATGAAAAATAGTTGGAAAAAAAACTTGACAAAATTTTATCAGGTTGTATATTTGCAGCATGAAATAACCGTAATACTACTTTAAGCGGAAATTTTTGGATTAAAAAGTTTAATCAACACGCGGCTCAGGCCAACAAATTGACAACATGAAACACAATTAACGGAATCATTCACCCTCAAAAATTAAAGCTATGAGAAAAAAAACTCTACTCCTTTTGGTGCTTTGCAGCTTTTACATGGCATCAATGGCTCAGCAGCCACCTCTCTCACGCTGCAACGCCAACAACATCAACGCAACCATCCTTGGCGATGGCTCTTGCTTTGCGAAACTTGCCATTATCAACCCCAGCAACTGCCCTACATGGGAAGTGCCTGCTGGTAGCGGCAAAGAGACTGTTTTCCAGCATGCACTGTGGTTTGGCGGTCTCGATGCCGACGATAATCTCCACTTGTCTGCTTTCAGGTATGGCCAAGTCGGCCAGGACTACTGGTCAGGACCACTCACGACAACCGATGCCACCATCGACATGATGACCCTGATGAAGTATTACCATGTTTGGAATCTGACCCGTGAAGAAATCAACTTTTTCATTGTTCACCACGGCGAAGCAGGTTATGAGATCCCCGATGACATCCTGACTTGGCCCGCCCACGGTGAGGGCGACTACGCAGCCAACCTCGCGCCTTTTGTTGATGTGGACGGAGACGGACATTACAACCCTGAAGCAGGCGATTATCCCGACATCAAAGGCGACCAATGTCTGTACTTCATTTTCAACGACAGTTATAGGAACCATACCGAATCAGGAGGTAGCAAAATCGGGCTCGAAGTACACGCCATGGTATACGCCTATAGCGATCCCAAAGACGAGGCCCTTCATAACACTATATTTTTCAGCTACCAATTCTTCAACCGCTCAGCAGATGACTATCACGACGTGTATCTGGGACTTTGGTCAGATTTTGACATCGGATATGGCTGGGACGATTACATCGGTTGCGACGTACAACGGGGCTCCTACTTTGGCTATAACGGTACCCCCATCGATGGCAGTGGCGAGCCTGAGGCCTACGGCGATAACCCACCCGTGCAGGTGCTGACCATTTTGGCAGGTCCTTACATGGAAGCTGACGGGCGCGACAACCCAGAGTTCAACGGTGATTGCGATGCTCTCTTCAACGAAACGTACCCTGCCGACAAATACGCCTATAACGGCTTCAATTTCGGAAACGGCATTGTAGACGACGAACGTTTGGGCATGACGGGGTTCATGTATCACAACAATGTTTCAGGCACAAACGGTGACCCCAGTGAACCTGAAGACTATTACAACTATCTGCGCGGCAACTGGAAAAACGGCAACCACATGCAGTATGGAGGCAATGGCTTTGAAGGCCAAAATGTGGTAGGCCCCGAATGCAACTTCATGTTCCCAGGCGACAGCGACCCCTGCAACTTCGGCACCAGCGGCATCGCACCAAATGAAGACTACAACACTGGCGACAAATTCTGGACAGAGGTTGAATGCCAGAACGCACCCAACGACCGTAGAGGTCTTGGCATGGTAGGTCCTTTCAACTTCAACGCTGGCAGCACACAGGTGGTTGACTATGCCTTGACCACAGTGTGGAAAAACGACGACCACTCTGCCCTGGAGCGCATGGATGCCATCATCGACCACATCAAGGACACGTTCAAAAACGGTTTTTCAAAATAACACAATCAATCATATAACACTTTAATATTGAATGCTATGAAAAAGATATACCTCATTGTCATGCTCCTCATGACAGGCATGATGGCCGAAGCCCAAACCAGCGTTTGGAATGGCAGCCGCAGACTTTGGACAAGCGGCGAAGGCACTGAGAGCAATCCCTACTTGATTGAATCGGCAGAACAGCTTGCCTTTCTCTCCTACATGGTCAACAAAGGACTCGTCACAACTGATTTGAACTTCAAGTTGACCACTGACATCGACTTGAATGGCAGCGAAGATCTGCCTTGGGTTCCCATCGGATTAGGCGACCGCTGGTTCAGCGAAGACGGTTGCGAGCGACTCATCGACCCATCCTACGCCCCAGTCTATTTTTGCGGGCATTTCGACGGAGACGGGCACAGCATTTACAACCTTTATGTTGATGGCGGCACCTATGTCGGTCTGTTCGGATTAGTATCAGGACAAGGTTCTTTAATCGAGAACCTCAACATCGAAAACGGTTATGTCAACGGCACCTATAGTGGAGGCATTATCGGACAATGCACGGGCGCTGTAGATATTTTAAACTGTCTGAACAGTGCAGAGATTGTAGGCACAGAAGCTGCTGGAGGCATTGTCGGACAAGGAGGAAACATCATCCGCAACTGTAGCAACTCCGGCCATATCGTCAGTTCAAGCTATGCTGGTGGTATAGCAGGTTCACTGGCCAAAGAGCTTTACGAGTGCTTCAACACGGGCGGTATCAACGTCAACGGCTCCGCCGCAGGAGGCATTTTAGGCAGAAGAGGCGGAGGAAAGCTTATCATCGTCAACTGTTACAACCGAGGCGATCTGTCGGGCAATGCAACCCCTGGCATCGGCGGTATTGCTGGCATCGCCAACGGTAATGCGACAGACATCCGCAACTGTTATAACGTGGGTAGCATCACCAACAACAGTGGCAACGCAGGCGGATTGTTCGGCTATGATAATGTAAACAACATCAACAATGTCTATTACCTCAACACTTGCGGTGGCTGGGGACCTGGAGAGGACAAAACTGCCGAAGAAATGCGCGACCCCGCTTTTGTCGATTTGCTGAACCTCAACACCAATGTCTGGGGCTACGACGAAGACAACATCAACGATGGCTATCCCATCCTGACAGGTACCCTTATGTCGACCGAAGAGACTGCCGTCAACACGATGAGCGTCTATCCCAACCCCGCCAAGAGTAGTTTCACAGTGGAAGGCACGGGCTTGCTGAGCATCACCAATGTCCTTGGACAGACAGTCATGGAAAAGCCGATTGAAAAAATGTCAATTATTACGCTCTCCGAAGGAATCTACCTCTTGAGACTGACCGACGGTAGCGCTTCCACCACAAGAAAAGTAATTGTATATTAAAACACGAAGAATAAGTACTTTTTTCCATTATGATTTAGGTTTAGTTGATTTGGTAGAGACGGTGCATGCACCGTCTCTATTTTTTTACGATCAAATTGATAATGATTGTTTGCAATAAATTCAATTAAAGCGGAATTTTATTGATTAAAGCAGAAATATTACAAATAAAACAATTTATTTTACAAATAAGCGATTTTTTTCTGCTTGACATACAGCAATTTATCTTTGGTGACGAAAAATAGTTGAAAAAATAGCTTGACAAAATTTTATCAGATTGTATATTTGCAGTATGAAATAACCGTAATACTACTTTAAACGGAATTTTTTTAATTTAAAAGTTTAATCGACATGCGGCTCAGGCCAACAAATTGACAACATGAAACACATTTGACTGTAAGTGCTTTTTTTTCATAATGATTTGGTTTTAGTTGATTTGGCAGAGACGGTGCGTGCACCGTCTCTACTTTTTTATTGCTTTGGAATTGCTTCGCAAGAAATGCCAGTTATTCTTTAAAATTCTATTTCAAAATCTTTCAAAATATGTTTTTGATCGATTTTCAGGATGATTTTTGACAGATTTCTATCCTTTTGGATATCCCATTAATTCGTCTTGAACTTGTACTTCACCTCTTTCAGTTCAGCGTTGGCCTTGGTAATCTTGTTCTTCAGGTTCTCCTTGTAATTCGCCACTTTGGCAGCAATTTGTGCATCGCCTAAAGCCAGCATTTCGGCGGCGAGGATGGCTGCATTGAGGGCGCCGTTCACGCCCACTGTGGCCACAGGAATGCCTGGGGGCATTTGGATGATGGACAGCATGGCGTCGAGGCCGTCGAGCATACCCTTCACGGGTACGCCGATGACGGGCAGTGTGGTGTTGGCGGCAATCACGCCAGGCAAGGCGGCAGCCATGCCAGCGGCAGCAATGATTACTTTAATGCCGCGGCCTTGGGCTTCGCGGGCAAACTGTTCCACTTCATTCGGTGTGCGGTGCGCGCTGAGGGCGTTCATCTCAAACGGAATTTCCATCTCATCGAAGAACTGAGCGGCTTTTTCAAGAACGGGAAGGTCGGAAGTGCTTCCCATGATGATGCTTACTGTTGGTGTCATATTATGTTGGTTGTTTAATTGTTTAATTGTTGAACTGTTGAAGAGAGACCAGAAACGACCACATTAATGCTCTTTACCCTCATGGCGGAGGAACATGCCATCCCTTGTACGCGAAGACGACTGTCCTTTGCGCAAAGGATTGCGGGTCTCCTCATTCCGCGAATGTGGAACCGCAATGAGGGTAAAGGAGCAAAGAAAGTCATTCTCAGACAATCCTCACTTCTTTAGATGGCAAAAATAGTTTTTTTTCAGGTATGGTCAAACCTATGACTTCAATTTGTATATTTGTGTCGCCTAAAGCAAAAAAGCAAGCAAAATTCAATCCTTTGAAAATGAAAACAGTAAAAGTTTTAGACAAGGAATTTGGGCTGTACATCCCCCAAGAAAAAATCGAGGCCAACATCCAAAACGTGGCTGACCAAATCAACAAGGACTTAGAAGGTATGAACCCGTTGTTCCTCGTAGTGCTCAACGGTGCCTTTATGTTCGCTTCCGAACTATTTAAGCGACTGACGATTCCCTGCGAGATTAGTTTCGTCAAGCTGTCGTCATACGCTGGAACGGAGACCACCAATGTCGTCCGTGAGCTCATCGGGCTGGATCATCCCCTGAACGGCCGCCATGTGGTCATCGTGGAAGACATCGTCGACACAGGCCACACCTTGCGCTACACCACCCAGAAACTCCGAGACTTGAAGGCCGCTGACGTCCGCATCGCCACGCTGTTCTTCAAGCCGAACAATTTCCAATACACATACCCCATCGACTACAAAGGCATGGACATCGGCAACGAGTTCATCGTGGGATATGGATTGGATTATAACCAACAGGGGAGAAATCTGCCGGATATTTATAAGATAATTGAGCAATAAGCCATCAGCCGTCAGCTATCAGCATAGTACAGCCAAGCTGACGGCTGATTGCTGATAGCTGAAAGCCAAACAATTAAACAATTCAACGATCAACAATTCAACAACATATCATGCTAAACATCATATTATTCGGCCCTCCCGGGGCAGGCAAAGGAACGCAGTCACAGTTCCTGCGCGAGAAATATAACCTGACCTATATCTCCACCGGTGAAATCCTGCGCGAGGAAATCGCTGCCGAGAGCGAATTAGGTCTTCAAGTGAAGGAAATCATCAGCCAAGGCAACCTCGTCTCCGACGAAATCGTGGCCAAGATCATCGAGAAGAAACTCTCCGAGAACATGGACTCGGCCGGTTTCCTCTTCGACGGCTATCCGCGCACCGTGCGCCAAGCCGAAATCTTGGACGAGATGATGGAGAAATTCGACATGTCGCTGACGGGCGTGCTGAGCCTCGAAGTGCCCGAGGAGCTCCTCATCGAGCGCATGTTGGAACGCGGCAAGACCAGCGGTCGCGCCGACGACAACCTCGACTCCATCAAGCACCGCTTTGTGGAATATGAGGCCAAGACGCGCCCCGTGCTCGACTTCTATCAAGGCAAGGATAACCTGCATGCCGTGAATGGTGTGGGCGAAATCCCGCAAATCTTCGAGAACCTCTGCACCGTCATTGACACGCTATAATCTGAAGAATCTCTAACCGAATCAACCCGAATGTATCCAAAACTATTCGGAATAATTCGGATCAGTTCGGTTAGAGATTTGTAATCAGTGTTCCCACTGGATGTCGTGCTTGAGGACTGTTGGCGGGTTGCCGCCAATGACTTGATGCTCGCCGCTGAAAGATGAGGTAAGTAGTGTGCCTGCCGCCACGACCGTGTTGTCGGGCACCTCGGCACCTTTCAGCAACACACACTTGCAGCCAATCCAGACATGGTTACCCACAACGATGGGTTTGTCGGGATTGATGCGTTCGTTTTCCGAATTATTTGACACGAGACATGGGACTTCGGGACACGGGACAGAACTAGAGTCCCGCGTCTCACGTCTCGTAGTCTCGTGTCTATTATATAGGGGATGTTCGTCGGTGTCCATCACGAGGATGTCCCAACTCAACAGGCAGTCATTACCGAAACGGATTTCCTTGGCGCAGACAATGGTGCTTTCCGCCGTCATATTGAAATCTGCGCCCAATTTCAAGGCACCGCGCACAGAAATCTTCGAGCCATGCCCGATGCTCGCCTTGCCACCGAAACTCACCGTGCCGCTCACCTGCCAGATGCCGCGTGAGCGTTTGCGGTCATAATGACCCACATCACCGAAGCCGATTTTCACCATTGCCCTTTCCACCTTTTCGGGAAGTTCGACCTTGCCATGCAATTCGCGCAGATAGGTGCGGTGCGACACCACGACAGGCAGCTTCAAGGCCGTCTTCAGGGGAAAATAATGCAGGTTGAAGCGCAAAGTCTTCGGAATTGAGCGGATGATATTGAAAAAATCGAAAGCGGTCATGGACATCGTTTTGATTGGGCAAAAATAGGGTTTTTAAACATAATTGCCATTAATTGGACACGAATTTTTCAAAAACACATCCATGGCTTTTATTGTCCATTTTTGTCATCGAAAAAGAAAAATTAGATTTAAAGTATAAAAATTTGCATTTGAATTGAAACAATTTATATATTTGTCCCATCAAATTCATCGAATAACAACTCAAAAAAACATGAACCATGAAACGACAACTCTACTATTCTATCCTGCTGATGGCCGCTTGCCTCATGGTTAGCCAAAGCACCACAGCCCAAGAACGCGCCATCGTACAAGGCATCTGCACCAACGAAAAAGGCAAAGCCATCGAAAACGTGAGCGTTTATGTAAGCAACTCACAGCTCATTGCGATAACCGACGAGAACGGTTGCTTCTCCTACACCCATGCCAAGGCGGGCGACCAACTTCGCTTTGCCCACATGGCCTACGAGCCCGCCTTTTACACCATTAAAAAGGGAGACCTAAACGGCAAGCCTGTTAACATCAGTATCAAGACCAAGAAACATGAACTGAACGAAGTGGAAATCACGGCCAACGCACCGCACATCGCCTTCGACAACCCTGTGATGAGCGTCCTCGACTACGTGATTTGCGAAGACGGCATTTATATGCTAGCTTATCGACGCAGAAACTCTGCCCTACTCCACCTTTCCTTCGAAATGGATACGCTACACGAGTTGAAGATTTCCTCCGAATACAAGAATGTATTTAGGGATTTTTACGGTTTTGTGCATGTCATCAGCCACGACAAGGCCTGCCAGGTGGGGTTCAGCGGTTTTAGCGAAGGACAAAAGAAAGAAATGTATCTGCTTCCGCCTATCTCAATATCAAAGTTTTACGAACTTTACGGCCCCATCATCACTGCCTCCGACAGCGTAGTCATTACCGGGCGGTATGCGTTTTTTGGTCTCGAGCAATATTATTATTGCGTGACACCTACAGCCGATACAGTGTACATGCTGCACCATATCGTAGACGAAGAACGTCGTGACGACCTTGTGCAAATGCTGGAAAGCAAGGCTGGACTTGACAAATTTACAACCTACATGCTGTCTCTTTACCCTAAGCTCTATTACATCTTCAACCCGATTTTCGGTATCGACAACAAGTTCTACTTGTTTGCATACACTGATTGCGAAGTCCTCGTCTTCGATGCTGTGGGTAACGAGTTGGAACGCCATCCCCTAACCTTCCATAGGCTTAAGAAATGGAACGGCAAAACAGAAACCGATAATCGTTGGAAGAAAAAGATGATGGCCGACGAAGCCAGAAAGGAATTCTACAGCTATTTCGTCGATGACGGACTCTGCACCATAATGCACATTGATTTAGAGACCGGAACAGCCAAACCCATCATGGACCTCAGCGGCTATCCTTTCGCAGAAATGATACGCGTCCACGACGGCGTGTTGTATTTTCTCTATCCCACGGGGAACAATCACAGGAAGGCATTATACCAGGTAATGATTATGTGAGACGAAACACACTCAAAAACTTAATAGCCATGAAACACAAAAACCACATCTGCATCCTGCTGATGGTCGCTTGCCTGACAACAAGTCTGAGCGCCTCAGCCCAGCACAAGACCGTTGTTTACGGCAGTCTCGGAGTAAGTAACGTGAACATCGGCATCGTTAACACAAAGAGAGGCACATGCACCAATGCCAAGGGACACTATGCGCTGTCACTGTATGGCCGCACGAAAGACATCAAACTTTACTACTCTTGTATCGGCTATCAGGACACTTTGGTAAACCTCACGTCAAAACAGCTACAACGCGATTCTATCAACATCAGCTTTAAGATGCTCCCTAAGAGCTACGCCTTGAGCGAAGTGACCGTAAGCGAAAACAAGCCAGAGATTGCCTACCATGAGAAAATGGTCAGCCTTGTGACATACGAAATCAACGAGATGGGAATATACTTAATTGGTTATCGACAGAGCGGCAATGCATTACTCCATCTTTCGTTTGACCTCGACACCTTGTCGGTTCTGCCCATTGCCAAGAAATACGACAGGCTATACAAGGACGTGTTCGGCCAAATCCATCTGATGAGCTATGATTCAACATACCAGATTGGACACCGGCAACTTGGCAACACCTTTTTAGATATGGAACTGTTTTACGGGATGACCATTGACGATTTCTTTTATATCATGGGCGACAATGCCGCAGTGACTGACAGTGTTTTTGTTATCGCCACCTACGGCCAAGGAGGTCAAGAATTGTATTACCATTATTTCAATCGAGGCAATCCCAACGGGCATCTCTTGGAGTATGTCTTCGACCAAATAGGGCTGGACTATATAGAAAACATGAGAAAATTTGGCGCATTCGGCATAATGCCAACATTCGCTACTTCTTCAAGTCATTACGCCAATTTCATAATGCGTCCTGATTCTAAAAGTTGGACATCAACTCCTCCAATTTACGACCCTCTATTTTCCGCAGGAAATGCTTTGTTCCTTTTCAACTTTGAGGCCGACAAAATTGAGCATTTCGACTCGAAAGCGCAAATGATAGAGAAAACATCAATGAAATTTCACCGCTACAAAAAATGGAATGGGAAATGGCTCATGAAAGACGGATGGAAAAAGCAAGTATTGGTAGACATGACCAGAAAGGAATTCTATGCGGTTTTTGAAAATGAAGGCGTGATGAGCATCTCGAAAATCGACCTCAAGACGGGACAGACCAAAGTCGTGGCAACATTGTCAGGCTTCCAATTTGTACAACTCCCCATGGTGAATGATGGCACATTGTATTTCCTGTATCACGCTGGTCCAACTCATAGCAAGGCACTGTATCGGATGAGGATTGATTAACCCTAAAACTCACAAGCCATGAAAAAGACCACCTTTTATCTATTGCTTTTCTGCATCGGCTTCATTTTTCAGGCCACAGCCCAAGAACGCGCCATCGTGCAAGGTATCTGTACCAACGAAAAAGGCAAAGCCATCGAAAACGTGAGCGTTTATGTGCATGACTCACAACTCATTGCTATAACAGACGAGAACGGCTGCTTCTCCTACACCCATGCCAAAGTTGGCGACCAACTTCGTTTCGCACACATGGCCTACGAACCAACTCTTTACACTATCAAGGAAGAAGACCTGAACGGCAAACCTGTCAACATCAGTATCAAGACCAAGAAACATGAACTTCATGAGGTGGAAGTGAAGGCCAACGCACCGCACATCGCCTTCGACAACCCTGTTAGAAGCGTCGTCGACTATGTGATTTGCGATGACGGCATCTATATGTTAGCTTACCGACGCAAAAACTCCGTCCTTCTTCACCTTTCCTTAGAGATGGACACGCTTCATGAACTGAAAATTTCTTCCGAATACAAGAATGTCTTCAAGGATTTTTACGGTTTCGTGCATGTCATCAGCAACGACAATGCATGCCAAGTGAGCTTTACCGGCTACAGTGAAAGAAAAAAGGAAGAAATGTATCTGCTTCCACCAATATCCATTTCAAGATTTTACGAGCTTTACGGTCCCATCATCACTGTTTCCGACAGCGTGGTCATTACTGGACGATATGCGTTTTATGGTCTTGAGCAATACTATTACTGCGTCACGCCTACAGCCGACACGGTGTATATGCTATACCACATCGCAGATGAGATGGCTCGTGATGACGTGCGGTACATGCTGGACAGACATGGGGGCGGTCTTGACAAATTCACATTATATATGATGACCCTTTATCCGAAAAACTATTACATCTTCAACCCTATTTTCGGCATCGACAACAAGTTCTATCTCTTTGCATATACCGATTGCGAAGTTCTTGTCTTCGACGCTGTCGGTAACGAATTGGAACGCTATCCTCTGACCTTCCACATGCGGAAGAAATGGAACGGAATGATTGAAACAGACAAGCGTTGGAAGAGAAAGATGATGGCTGACGAAGCCAAGAAGGAGTTTTACAGCTATTTCGTCGATGACGGACTTTGCACTATAATGCACATTGATTTAGAGACCGGAACAGCCAAACCCATCATGGACCTCAGCGGATATCCCTTTGCTCAGAATATGAGGATTCATGACGGAGTTTTGTATTTCATTTATCCGACGGGTGTTAATCGGCGGAAGGCATTGTATCAGGTAAAGATAGACTGAATTAGTATGGATTTTTCGCCAACCAAACACAAAAGTGCTATGATGTCGGCTTAATGTTTCTGAAAAAAAGATCCCTCTTTATGTAGTATTTCGCCCTTTTTTGCGTCTAATAAGCAAATGATTCTAACATGAGAGAAAAAGAGAAGGCTTTTTCCGACCTTGTCAAAAAGTACAAAAACACGGTATTCACCGTGTGCTACCTCTTCTCGAAGGACCAGGACGAGGTGAACGACCTGTTCCAAGAGACGCTCATCAACCTTTGGCGGGGCTTCGACTCGTTCAAGGGGCAATGCGACGTGAAGACTTGGATTTGGCGCGTCAGCCTCAACACCTGCCTCACCGCCGAGCGCAAGAAGAAACGCCGCGTGGAAACCGTGCCACTCTCGATGGACATCAACCTCTTCACCGACACCGACGACGACACCCGACAAATCCAGCAGCTCTACAGCCGCATCAATAAATTGGGGCTGGTCGACAGGGCCATCATCCTGCTTTGGCTTGAAAACATGAGCTACGAGGAAATCGGGCAAATCATCGGCATCTCCACCAAGAATGTCTCCGTCAAATTGGTCAGAATCAAGGAACAACTGAAGAAAATGTCAAACGATTAAAACGCAAAGCCATGGAAAACAACGAATTGGAAGAAATGAAGGCGCAGTTGGCCACTTTGAACGAAAAGTTGGAGAACGAAAACATCGTTGACGAAAAGCTTCTCGGCGAAGCCACAAAAAAGCATTTGTCCGAATTGCAGCGGAAACTGATTGGCAGAATCATCATGTTTACAGTGTTGGTGGCCTTTTTTTACTGGAAACTTGAGCTTGGGATATTTTTGCTCTGGAGTTTGGGGCTTCTTGTCACAAGCATCTACGTATATTGGGTAGTTCGCAAAGGCAATTCCGCCTCTATGCCTGTGTCGCAATATGCGCGACGACTGCGCAATGCCCTGAAAATCTATAAAATAGGAAACAGATTTCTATGGATTTCAACCATTCTCCTCATATTGGCTTGGGGAATATACGTGCTCATTTTAAATTGGCCATCAAACCTAGAAACAGTATTCGTCATTTTCTTTGTGTGTTGCTTAATTGCTCTCATCATGTGGGTTACCTATTACATTAGCAATGTGTGTGTGTCACCAGATGTGGAACTCATGTTGGAGCAGGTTCTGGTGGATTTGGATAAAGACGATCAGAGTTCGATTAAATCGGCATAATTTTTGTAATATTTAATCTGTTTTTCACATAGTTAAACCATTGAAAATCATATTCTATGAAGAAAATTTACTTTCTAGTGCTTTTGGTGGCACTCTCATTCCAAAGCGCCATGGCGCAAAACGACAATCTGAAACATCCTTTCGAAATTGCCAAAGAAGAGGGTTTTGGTTACCGCGGATTGAAGAAATTGATTGGTATGGACAGCGTTTATGCTGGTACTTTTTTTGAAAGCTCTTACCACGATTTTCTTAGTGTCTTGTATTCACAGGTCGGACGATACAAAGAAGCAAGGCATGAGGCCGAAGCTGCGGGAACTATGTTCGTTAACCATAAGAGATTCGCACATAATTACAAGAACGCGATAGCCATTCCTTTGTCCAAAGTGATGGACAGCATCATCGAGAACAACCGAGTCATCATGTTGAACGAGATGCACATTAATCCACATAGTAGGGCTTTTGTCATCAGTTGGTTGGAGAAATGCTATGAAAACGGCTACCGTTACCTTGCTGCCGAAACGTTGTCTGAACAAGACTCTTTGCTCAACGAAAGACGCACCCCACTATTGAGAACAACGGGATTCTATAGTGACGAACCTGTTTTCGGCGATCTATTAAGGATAGCTCTTAACATGGGCTATACATTGGTACCATACGAGAGTTATGATTTCAACAAAAGAGAGGAAGGCCAAGCGGATAACCTCATAAATAACATTCTTGGGAATGACCCCGAAGCGAAGTTTCTGCTTTTAGGCGGTATGGGCCATATCACCGACCGAAACGGTTGGAACACGATGGGTCGTTATTTCAAGGAAAAATCCGGCATTGACCCATTCACAATGGACTGTGCACTGTATTTTGACGACCCTTATTGGGAAGCAGACTCTTTGCAGGCAATCTATTTCGATCTTATTGATGCCATGCCCCTCCGTGAACCCGTAATTATTTACGACACAGCAAAGCATATCTACATCAACTTTACGGGTATGGATGCCACTTGCTGTCTACCCTGCACACGCTTCATCGAAGACAACATCCCCGACTGGAAACTCTACAACGGCAAGGTGCTTTACACTATCAACCGCCGTTTTATTAAAAAGAACGGCTTCTCTGAAGGCTGTGTGAGCGCGTTCCTGAAATCGGAAGGCGAGCAGTGTGTTCCTGTCGACCAATATATGTACGGTAAAGATGAGAGTGAGTTCAAATTGGCACTTTATAAGGGCGAGTATTTGCTGCGGTTTGACGACGGGAAGGAGTATCGGTATGTTACCGTAACGGTGAAGTAAATGATGTTATGAAAGCGGCTAAACTTTATACCCTGTATGCAATGCTGATGATGAGCATTCCAATCATAGCCCAAGAACATGCCTTGGTTCAGGGCTATTGTAAGGATGAAAACAACAAACCTGTTGAGAATGTGAATATCAGCATCGTGAATACGCAATATGGAACCAGCACCGATGCCAAAGGGCATTATGAGTTGCCGCTTTATGACCGTACCAAAACTATCAACCTTTATTATTCCTGCATCGGCTATCAAGATACCTTGGTGAGCCTTACACCGAAGCAGTTGCAGCGTGATACCATCAACATCAGCTTCAGATTTCGGAAGATGAGCTATGACCTTCAGGAAGTGGGTGTTACGGCTTACAGCGACTTTTACCGAAGTCCTCGGGGTACCAACATTGCCGACATAGCCTTTGCCGATGACAGGATTTTGGTGCTTGAAAACAGGGCAAAATCTTCCTCCTTACGACTTCTCGACCTCAACGGCAATGAGATGGGCGTTACGGAGTTTGATGACCTATATGATGGACTGTATATTGATGCTTTCGGCGACTTCCTTCTTTTGGGTCAGGACACTTGCTTGCAGGTGTATTTTGACACGACAGGTAAAGCATTGCCTGTTTCCACCTTCACGAAAGACCTATTTCGCGACAAGATTAGGAAAATCGTGTTTGAGTTCAACAACGCTTATCTATTGCGCAGCACTGCCTACGAGAAGCGCGACTATTATGTGAAGGAGTTTCATGGGCAGGCGCAGACTTACAACTATGTGCTGAAAAACGACACTTTAAAGCAACGGCATTTTCTCTACCGTTTCATCGATACGGTGGCAGTCAATGTGTGCCAATCCTATCTGAATGAGATATTTGCCATCTACAACAGTGAGGTGCCAGAGAATGAAAACGAGCTTGTTTTGGGTGTTTGGAATGGCAACCTGCTTCGTTTGGCTGTCAATTACAAGGTACACAAGAGAATTGGCTGGTATTGCCAAGTGTTGGCCACCGAGTACCATACCATAGCCTTGAAATTTGATGGTTTTATTCAACTTGTTGATTTGGAAAACTTTGAAATCGTGGAGTTTGATAAGACGTTCCAACTATCCAACAAACGGCCACTTACGATTGCTACAGGGAAGAACTATTTTGCCAATCAGTTCCTTACTGATGAAGCCACGGGAAAGATTTACGGTCTTTTCGTCCAAAACGGAATCAATTATCTGGGTTGCTACGACCCAACCAAAGGCACGGTTGGAATGGGGCAAAAAGCCAGCAACAACATCTACCCACGGGCTTTCAAGGTGCATAATGGCTATGCCTATAGTGTGTTTTTCGATTCGGGGAGCAATCGCGGGGTGATTAGTCGGATGAAAATCGAGTAGTTGTTTTCACGCAAATCCGTGTGTTTTTTTAGCACGCAGAATACGCTGAATTATATGAAGCGCAAAGCGACGCAAAATCTACATCCGGCAGGTTCAGCGATTTCTGCGGATTAACTTCGTTGAATCTGCGATTTCTGCGTGAAATAATTTCCATACCTTTGCGGCATGAAAACCCTATTCAGATTACGATACGACAGCCGCTGGGGCGAGGAATTGTTCCTCACGGGAAACAGCACAGAATTAGGTAATTGGAACCCTGACAAGGCTGTGCCTATGGAATATGTGGGGCCAGGGATTTGGTCGGCCCTTGTAGAGACGCGATTCATCGCATCTCTGAAACAAACAAAATACATTGATAAGACGCGATCAATCGCGTCTCTACAAACCACGGAATACAAATATTTCATCCGTGAAAACAACCAAATCCGATGGGAAGACGGCCCCAACCGCATTTTGCCTGAAGGAAAAGACCGCACCTGGGACTGGTTCGGCCTCACCGAACGCCAAACGATGCAAGGCATGGCCGTACCGCTGTTCAGCCTACGCACAGAGGACGATTTCGGCATCGGTGAATATGCCGACCTGCCGAAATTAGGCGATTGGTGCGTGGCCAAAGGACTGAAAATCATCCAAATCCTGCCTATCAACGACACCACGGCGCACTATGACTGGGGCGATTCTTATCCTTATAATGCGATTTCGGCTTTTGCACTGAATCCGATTTACCTCAATCTCAAGCAATTGGGTATCTTGGAAGACACAAACTTCAAACGAACAAGGACGGTGCTCAACAAAGAGGAATCCGTCAACTATCCCAAGGTGCTGAAAGCCAAATGGAAGTATTTCCAAATCGCTTTTGAACAGCAATGGGACGTACTGAAAGAAACCGCTGATTTCCAGCAGTTTGTCAAAGACAACGAAGACTGGCTCCTTGACTATGCCCATTTTTGCGCCGAGCGCGATGGCAACGGCATAGAAATCCATCTCTTCCTGCAATACCACTGCGACAAGCAGCTGCGCGAGGCGGTCAAAGCCTTGCACGACAAGGGCATACTGCTGAAAGGCGACATCCCCATCGGCGTGAATCCCAAAGGCGTGGATGTGAAAAGCCATCCAGATTTGTTCAACCTCGATGTGCAAGTGGGCGCTCCGCCCGACGACTTTGCCGCTGAAGGTCAAAACTGGGGTTTCCCATCCTACAACTGGGAAACGATGGCCAAGGACGGCTACGCCTGGTGGCAACGCCGCCTGCAAGTGATGGCGCGCTATTTCGACGCATACAGAATTGACCACATCCTGGGTTTCTTCCGCATTTGGGAGATCCCAAAAATGGCCAAGTCGGGCTTGCTGGGACATTTCAGCCCTGCCCTGCCGCTCAGTGTGGAAGAAATCGAAAGTCAAGGTTTCCATTTCATCAAAAGCAAGCATGTGAAGAAAGGCGTGAACACCCTTTTCATCCCTGCCCCGAACGAGAAAGACAAATACATCCCGCGCATTGAACTGCACAAGACCAAGTCGTATCAAGCCCTCAGTGAAAAGCAAAAACAGGCCATCGATGCCATATACGAGGACTTCTATTTCCATCGTCACAACGACTTCTGGAAGCAGAAAGCCTTGGAAAAACTGCCCGCTTTGGTTAATGCGACAAAGATGATTGCTTGTGGCGAAGACCTCGGAATGATTCCCGCCTGCGTGCCTGAAGTGATGCAACAACTAGGCATCATGAGCCTTGAAGTGCAACGTATGCCCAAGGTATTCGGTCATCAATTTGTGCAGACCGAAGACCTACCCGAAAATTGTGTCTATACCACTGGTACCCACGACATGCCCACTTTGCGTGGCTGGCTGGCCGAAGACCGCGTCCGCACCCGCCAGTTCCTTGACAGCCTCGACCTCGACGACCGAAAAGTCACAGCAAAGACCCTAAAAAAGATCCTGGAAAAGCATTTGGACAGTCCTTCAAAGTGGAACATATACCCTTTGCAAGACCTTTTGGATTTGGATGAAAAAAATTGGTCGCCCAACCCTGCGGATGACCAAATCAATGTTCCTGCCAACGCCAAAAACCAGTGGAAATGGCGGATGAAGATGAATTTAGAGACTTTATTGTAGCCAATCCAATAAAAAACCTTACCTTTGAAGCCTAAATTCAAACCACCATGAAATTCAAACCCTACAACCATAGCGAAGCTGCGCTTAATGAGCGCATCGCGTTAATTCTCAACGAAGAGAAGAAAAAAGGTCACGAAAAGGATGCCTTGAAAACCATCTTCCAAAGCATCGACTTCACCACCTTGGAAGCCTTCGACAACGAGGCCAAAATCAAAGACTTTTGCGAGAAAGCCTTAGCCTTCCCGAAGCAGAAGCCTTACCTCAGCGTACCCGCCATCTGCATCTACAGTCCTTTCATCCGTCAGGCAAAACAACTGCTCGCTGGCAGTGGCATCCGTGTGGCCACGGTAGCCTGCGCCTTCCCCTCGGGTATGATGTCTTTTGACTTGAAAGTCAATGAGGTGGAGTATTGCGTCAACGAAGGCGCCGATGAGGTGGATATGGTCATCTCTCGCGGCACGTTCCTCGCTGGACGTTACAATGAGATCTTCAACGAGATCAAGACCATCAAGGAGACTTGCGGCAATAAGGCCAGACTAAAAGTCATCCTTGAGACGGGCGAACTGAAAACGGTTGAAAACATCCGCAAAGCCAGCGAATTGGCCATCCTCGCCGGTGCCGACTTCATCAAGACCTCGACGGGCAAAGTGCCAGTAGCCGCCACGCCTTTGGCTGCCATTGTCATGATTGACACCATTAAGGAATACTACGAGGCCACCGGCAAGAAGGTCGGCTTCAAGCCCGCCGGTGGCATGAAGACCCCTGATGACGCCCTCACCTATTATTATTTAGTAAAAAACATCCTCGGCGAACAATGGCTCAACCCAAATCTCTTCCGCGTAGGCACGAGCCGCCTTGCTGGATTGATTCTTGAACAGATAAATGAAAAATGATGAATGCAATATTTTAAATGCAGAACTGGAGCGAAGCCCAGCAGCGCATCGCGACATTCTGCATTCTACATTCTTAATTCTTAATTAAAAACATATATGGCAACTATAAAAGGAACTTATAAAGGCAATCTCCGTAACGAGATGACCCATGTGCAGTCGGGTAACACTATTTTGACCGACGCACCTACCGACAATCACGGCAAAGGCGAAGCCTTCTCGCCCACCGACCTCGCCTGCGCAGCCCTCGCCGGCTGCATGATGACCATCATGGGCATCAGCGCACAAGGCCACAAATTCGACATCGACGGCACCACCTACACGGTGAAGAAGACCATGAATGCCGACCCGCGCCGCATTGGGCAAATCGACATCGTGTTCAATTTCCCTGCAAAGGAATACACCGAGAAACAGAAAGCCCTGCTGTGGGCCGCAGCCGAAAGCTGCCCCGTGGGCCGCTCGCTGCACCCCGATGTCATTGTTAACATCACCATGAACTTTCAAGCCTGATGGAATACGACATGCTTAAAGGACTCCACAACAGAGTGACGCTGGTGGTGGAGCATAAGGATACTGCTGCAGTCTACGGCTCGGGTGCCTTGGAGGTCTTTGCTACACCCGCCATGATTGCTCTTATGGAGAAAACTTGCCTCGAAAGTGTCGCCGACAAAATCGGTGAAGGCAACACTACCGTGGGTATCGCAGTCAACATCAAGCACTTGAAAGCCAGTTCCGTGGGTTCAACCATTCGTTGTGAAGCAGAACTCATCGAGGTAGACCGCCGCCGTTTAGTCTTTGAGGTGAAATGCTTCGAGGGCGAGACCCTTGTTGGCGAAGGCATCCATGAGCGCTTTATCGTTGACAGCGAGAAGTTTATGTCCAAATTTTAAATCCTTGAATCTTGAATCTTTGAATCTTGAATCCTGAATCTTTGAATTTTGAATCAGACATGAAATACACTTACCGAACCCAAGGCACATGCAGCCAAGCCATTGAGTTTGAAATCGAGGACGGCATCTTGAAGAATGTGCAGTTCTATGGTGGCTGCAACGGCAACACGCAAGGCGTAAGCGCATTGGTGGATGGCATGAAAGTTGATGAGGTACTCCAACGGTTGGAAGGCATCCGCTGTGGCTTCAAGAACACCTCTTGCCCCGACCAATTATGCCGTGCCATTCGGCAGGCGTTAGAAAGTTGAGAGTCTAGAGTTTTTTGTTTCACACAATTTAATTGATGCCATTACGTTATAGAACAGATTAAAAACTAACGAATATGAAGAAAAGTGTTTTATCGGTGGCTGTTTTGGCACTTGTTGTCACCCTCACCACCTTCACCAGTTGCAGAAAACCCAAGGCTGAAGACCACACTCCCGCCAAGGAAGGCCTTTACTTAGGCATTGTGGGCTTCAACAGCGAACTTTACACTATGCCTCTCGGCTTGCTTAATCAGGATACCAAACACAATTTCGAAAACTTTGTTGATGGGCTGTCGATGCAGAACGGCACCATTCTTTATCATGCTGTCAACACAGGCCTTAACAGCTTAGCTTCGGCCAAAATTCCAGAGAATCTCATCAATGTCTCCGTGGTCACCTTTACCGATGGCCTTGACCAAGGTTCTTATGTGCTTTCCGACAGCTACAATTCGGGTAGTGAATACTTGGCCGCCGTCAATTCGAGAATCAACAATGAACTCATTGGTGGCACCAACATCTCGGCCTATTCCATCGGCGTTCGTGGCTCTGACGTTAGCGACATCGATGGTTTCCGTAACAGCCTGAACAAACTGTCGAGCGACCCCATCCACAATGTCTTTGAGGTCAGCAATATGAACGAAGCTTCTGACAAATTTGCACAAATTGCCCAACAGCTTTACAACCAAAGTACTTTTTATAATGTCACATTGAAGCTTCCGGCACAAGAACCCAACACGAAGATTCGTTTCACCTTCGACAACGTGTCCGATGTCAGTGAATCACAATGTTATATTGAAGGTACTTATATCCGCAATGGCAATAAAGGTCAGTTGACTGACATTCAGTATGTTGGATTGGATTGCATGTCGGGCGTTGCCGTTACAGCCTCAACCGAAGGTATCTTCGACCTGTTCTTGTTCCAAAACCTCACCGACCTGAACGGTACGCAAATCAGCACCGACTATGTGAAACAATGGAATTGGCTGGAGTCGACTTCGCAGTGGCAATACAACAGCGAGTTCACGCCCTCGGGTAATACCCAGACCGTTAACGAGTACAAGAGCGCGATGATTATGCTCGTGCTCGACTGTTCAAGCTCACTTGGCAGTGACTTCGTCAACATGAAGACCGCCGCCAATGGTTTCATCGAGACTTTGAGCGGAAATTACAACGGAAGATAATCCATTTGACCATGACCATTGACGATGGCCACGATTGCGTTAATCACAGTTGTGGTCATCGTCTTTTTTGTCACTTGTCGGAAACGTTCTTATAATGGATGCCTGCGACTTCGATCACCGTTCCATCGGCCTGCGTCCTAACAGGAATAAACCCAAAACTCCATCGTAACCCTTGATAGGTCTTCGGCACCCGGACCTCCACTTGGTTTTCTCCCTTATTCAAATGAATCTGAACGGGTTGCCGCATCCAATAGAGCTGTTCGTCAGTGTAAGGTTCTTCCTCTTCGGGCTTGCCCCAGGTGTTGAAATGGTACGCGTACTTTCCAGGTTCTTCCCATAGCTTTGGCGGCAACACCTCTTTGCCGTTCACAAAGCATTGGCAACCGCCTTCCCAATGACCTTGCTCACCAATGCCATAACCATTACGGTTGGAACGGGCTGGCGCACAAAAGCCCAACCACACCTCAATATTCATGTCTTGGTCGGCCACAATGACCGTTTGAGCTTTTGCCAAGGCCTGTTCACCTATTATTATATAATGCGCCTGACAAAAAGCATCCAAATCGACCGCGCCACCGTAGGCCAAAAAAGACTTGTTATCATCAATCTGCACATCCCATTCCATCTGTGAATTGGCTACCCAACGCATTTTGTCTTGGTGGAAACGATTGCGGTGAATAGCCATCTTTTCCTCGAAATTGGCCAAACGCGAGCCTGCCGTAGTCAAAGGACCTGGTGGAAGGTTCTCGTTTTTGATGGTTCCGGCATTGCCGCCGTTCCAAAAACGCTCCGCGAAAGCCATCACGCCGTTAATCATACCGTTGTGCAGCGAGATGTTCTCCTTGTTATCCACGCGCACGTCGTTCCAAAGGCAGAGGATGCCTCCCAAAGCCTTGGTTGTGTCGGGGACGGTTTGCGCTGCGGCGGTGTGCAGGAAACAACGGCTTGTGAACAGCATCGGGTCGTAATAGTTCAAATAACCCACAAAAGAATCGAGATATTTCCCCGCTTTGTTTGAAGCCGCCGCATTGGAGCCTTCCGCCTCGTTCCATATCTGACGAATCACTTTGTCGGAGGCTGGCAGACCAGGATCCCATGCGATAGGCTGTCGGTCATACTTTTCCATTAGATTTTCAATCCATTGCATGAAGCCTTTCGGGTCTTCGATATGGACTTCATCCGAACCGATATGGAAGTAGGGACAGTCGCTTTTCGGGATTTCGGTGAAAAACTCTTCAAGACATTTTTCCAACACCTTTCGGCCCTGCTCGGAATCCATCGTAAAGCCGAAAGCATTCTTGAAATAGGTGGAATGCCCAGGCATGTCGATTTCAGGCACAACAGTGATTCCCCGTTCTTTAGCATAGGCTATCACCTCTCGGATTTCATCGTATGTGTAAAACTTACCCTCGTCGCGGCCAGGCCTTTGATATTGAGGATCATTGAGTTGCGGATAAACTCTACACTCGATGCGCCATGCAGGATAATCGGTCAAGTGCCAATGAAAATAGTTCAACTTGTAGAAACTCATCAAATCGAGTGTTTCCTTCAACTTACTGATAGGCTGGTAGTTGCGCCCCGTGTCGTGCATGAAGCCTCGGAAAGGATATGAGGCCCAGTCGTGAACTTCCAGATTGGAAATGCGACAATCCTCATCCACCAACTGTGCCAAAGTACTTTGTGCCCAATAGGGATTGCCCGAAATGGTCGCCTCGCCACATTTCACCACCAAGTGGTATTCATCGGGATTATCGAAATGTGTATTGGCATCGTAAACCACCTTTCTCAGTCTTTTCCTTTTTGTGCCCAACTGCTTAAACTCTTTCGGTTCAGGGATCACATCCGTCTTGGTATCCAGCTCATAATAACGAACATAATCCACCCGTAATTCCACAGGCAGTTTGGCCGTATCGATGTATGGAGAGCGGTCGCGGCCCAATTGTGCATCCAAAATCAGGTAAAAATCGTGTTGGCTAAAGGGGAACTGGCCATCCTCACCCTTACGAAAACGCGGATAGTTATACGTTCGCTTCCCGTTGAGGTAAAACACGAGACTATCCTGAAAGCGCTCCATTCCATACGTGTTGTATTCACCCTCGTTATACCTGGGGTAAGCCACTTGCGAAGGTCGGTTGCGCTTACCAAGATTATAGGTGTAATGGCTATGAACAGTATGGTTGATATAAGGATTGTCCCGAAAATGCTCCATGATGTCGATTTCACCGCCATGAGGCCAATTCAAGGAAGTGCTGGTTTGAGGCAACATCCAAATGGCAGGCCAAAAACCTTGAGCCACATCGAATTTAGCCCGCACTTCAAGACGTCCGAACCCAAAGCTTTTTTTGTGTCTGCTCCACACTCCACCTGTAAGGAACGGAGCCTTATCGTTGGGCAAAAAGTCATTCACCATGCCACGTAACACTAAATCACCATTCTCAAATGCATAAAGGCTGTCGTGCGACGACATGTGAATGGCCCAGTCAGCCTGACTGCGGTATATCTTCGACCAAACCTTGGCGTCCAAGGCTTTGGAATTGAACTCATCGTTCCAAATCAAGGCATAACGGCGATGCTCTTGTGGGTATGCCAGTTTGGCCAAACACATGAAAGCCAATATTATAAGAAAATTCTTTTTCATAAAAACTATGTTTTATGCCGTAAAAATACGGTTTTTTCAGCTTGATTATGCCAATTTTGTTTTAGTTTGCTATTTTTGCACCTAAATTAAAGAATTATATGCGTCGTTTCATTTTTACTCTAGTCCTTTCCTTATTGTTTGCCCCTCTTTTCGGTAATGATGGCTTCCCAAAACCACGTCTTTTTTTAAAAAAAGTCTATTTTCCAGTTATTGAGACCCCAGCTTGCTTCACAAGTACTGTTCACGGCAAAGATTTTCTGGTTTTCATTGAACACAGTGACAGCTTAAACATCAAGGGACATTATATGGCCTTGGAAGAAACGACGACAGATACCCTCCCATTCAGGCTGGAAGCGCGAAAACGCAATGCCATCCTTTACTACAATGGCGAAAAAGAGACCTTCCGACCTCGTATTATATCAATGGACAGCATACATGCAAAAGGCTATGCCCGATTGAGTGTATTGGGGACTGCAAGATTTCACTTTGACATACACGAAGCACCTGTTTTTCAGAACTTTGAAAACAAGCGCTATCAAGACACCTTATTTGAGGTGGAAGAAATCAACGACATCCCATACGCCAATGTGTTGGGATTTTGGTCGGAATTGGGAGATGAAACTGCTGTCAGCGACAAGGTTTTCCGAATGGGCGATGCCATAAGCGAGATTCCCTTACAGCTCCACCTCGATGTTTTCCGTCCAAAAAACGACACTTTACAAAAACGGCCATTGGTCATGCTGATTCACGGTGGTGCGTTCTATTTCGGGTCGAAAGACGACAAGTCGATTACCCAATGGTGCCGACATTTGACTTCGATGGGTTATGTGACTGCTTCCATCGACTATAGGATAGGATTCCTTCCCACTATGGCCAGCATAGGGCGGGCGGGCTACCGCGCTGTGCAGGATGCTCATGCCGCGATGCGTTTCTTGGTGTCTCATCAAGATGAATACGGCATCGACACTTCCATGTTGTTTGTAGGTGGCTGCAGCGCGGGAGCCATCACTACGCTTAACCTCGCTTTCATGACTAACGAAACTCGTCCAGAATATACCTACAGCAGCTTCCTGACGCCTGACCTTGGCAGCATCGACACTTGCGGCAACGCCATCAGATGCAACTTCCGCATCAAAGGCATCATCGACATGTGGGGCGCCATGCCCGACACTGCCCTCATGCACAACCGCAACATTCCCATCCTTGCCTTCCATGGCGATGCCGACGATATTGTCCCATACGATTTCGACTATCCTTTTGGCGTTGCTGGTGTCCTAAAAACGATGTTGGTCGAAAAAATGTACGGGTCGTCATGCATCGTTGACCGCGCCATCAAATTGGGGCACAAAGCACAACTGGTCACGTTTTCGGGCTATAAGCATTCACCTCACGTGGATCCTGGGACCAAAGCCTTGAACGACAACTTCTTCGTTATTCAAGACATGATGTCAGATTTTTTCCACGAAATCATTGTACCCCAAAAACTCGAAATTGTAGAAGAAAACGATTATTACTATGTGAGACCCTATCCTTTAGCCACCAGTTGGCAAGTCGAAGGCGGCGTTATCCTTGAATCAAAAGGCAACAGAATAAACGTGGTATGGATTGACAACGCCCCAAAGCATAGTGTCACAGCATCTGCAATCTTGCCCAAAGGCCTCGGCATAACCACAACAGAAACAATCAATTAATATCAACATTAGCATCATGGAGAAAAAAGAATTGCGGGCTCAAATCAAAGCCTTGAAAAAACAACATACCAAAGAGCAACTGATGGAACAGTCGGAAAAGATTTTGGCCAAGTTGGAACAGCACCCCGATTTTATCAAAGCTGAAAAAATCATGCTTTACAGTGCCCTGCCCGATGAAGTGCAAACCCAAGCCTTTCTCGAAAAATGGCACCTTAAGAAGACCATCATTCTACCTACCGTGGTAGGCGACGACATCATCCCTGTGGCCTACGGAAAAGATACCAATTTTGCAGTGGGCGACTTTAACATACTTGAACCACAAAATGAACCTTATCATGGTGATTTTGACCTCATTATCGTTCCTGGTGTGGCCTTCGACCGCAGTGGTAACCGTATAGGACGAGGTCGTGGTTACTACGATCGCTTCCTATGCCAGCATCTTGATGTAAAACGCATCGGTATCTGTTTCGACTTCCAACTTGTCGATGAAGTGCCCACCGAGCCTTTGGACATTCGTATGGACGAAGTGCTGTCGCTATAAGGTTTTTTGGGATTTCTTTTCCAAATCGAGCCCGCGCATCGATTATTTGCTTATTTTTGAAGCCTTTTAAACATCATTTCAAGCTATGAAAAAACACCTTTTAATGCTTTTCGCCCTACTTTTGGGCATCAACTCTATGAACGCCAATCCCGTTGACAAGGAAAAGGCCAAGAACATTGGGCAGAAATTTGCCTGCGTTAAAATCAATAATGAGTTAAACAGCAACGACTTACAATTGGTCTACACGGGTACTTCCCTGCGCGGTGAGACTTGTTTTTATGTCTTCAATGCTGGCACGACAGGTTTCGTCATCGTATCTGCTGACGACCGTTTTCGTCCCATCGTAGGCTACTCCAACGAGGGTATCTTCGACACCGAAAACATGTCGCCTGAGCTTGCCTTCTATCTTGACAAGATCATTGAAGCCCGCACCAGCCGTAATGCAGTCCTCTTTGACAACACCGCTCAAGAATGGGAGAGCGTGGCCACCACGGGCAAACTGATTTCACGCAACGGAGGCCGTGGTGTAGACTTCATATGCACCACTAAATGGAACCAAGACTCGCCTTACAACCTATATGCTCCTGAAGCCAGTAGCGGTCCTGGTGGCCGTTGCTATGCAGGCTGTGTGGCCACTGCCATGAGTCAGGTGATGAAGTATTGGAACCATCCCACACATGGTACCGGTAGCCATTCATATTACTGCTATGGATACGGCTCACTGTCAGCCAATTTCGGAGCAACCACATACGATTGGGAGCATATGCCCGACCGTCTTGGTGGTGCTTCACAAGAGGAAATTGAGGCCGTAGCACTTTTAATGTACCATTGTGGTGTCTCGGTCGACATGAACTTTTCTCCTACTGGCAGCGGTGCCAACTCTTGGGATGTACCTTACGCTATCAGACATTACTTCTCCTACTCCAACCAATGCAGCCTCGAAGGACGTGACGAGCACTCACTCTTGGCCTGGCAGAATATGCTCAAAGAACAGTTCGACTTAGGCTGGCCGGTATACTATTCAGGTTTCAGCGAAAGCGGTGGTCATGCCTTTGTGTGCGACGGCTACGACGACGATGACCTTTTCCATTTCAACTGGGGCTGGGGGGGCAGTAGCGACGGCTGGTTCGTCATCGACGAAATCGACTATGCTGGCTGGGCTCAAGCCATAATCAATTATGTACCTTCCGATGTATACTCATACATGCCTTTGCAGCCTGAAAACCTCTCGGTTGAATCCAGCAACGATTTCGATTATGCCGCCACTTTGAGTTGGACCAATCCTACCCAAAACATCCACCTCAACAACCTCACCACAATCGATCAAATCGTGGTGACCCGCAACGGAAAAATCGTTTACACAGAAGATAATGTGGCCCCTGGTGCCAATATGAGTTATACCGACCACTACATCCCCACTGTTGTGGAATATAAGGTTTATGCTGTTGTCCACAATGCCAAGGGATTGCCAGCGGTTGAGAGCGAAGTCCAATTAGGTCCAACCTGCAATTGGACCGTTGAAATGACTTCATCGGACCCTCAAGGTTGGCATGATGGAGCACTTTCTTTCGTCAATGGAGCTGGCGATGAAATAGCACATGTTACCCTCGAAAATAGTGATGCCACCCGTACCATCTCATTGCCATTTGGCCATATTGACATCCTATGGAAAAAACCAAGTCAAGCCATTGATAACTTGAGTTTTAACATTAAAAATTCTGCTGGCGAAAGCAAAGTCAGTTTCCAAGGATCTGTTAGCGACATTAACAACGGCATGTTCTTCATCGCCAACAACACATGTGGCGATAAAGATGATGAAACAGATGGTCCCATCAACCTGAAGGCCAACCTCGTTGGAGACCACGTCACCTTGACTTGGGATGGTATTGATATCCAGAATGTAATACATTATTACATTTTCCGCGACAACATCCTCATCGCTGTTTCCGAAAGTCCTCAATACACTGATGAACAAACTACCGACGCCTTCCATAACTATTTTGTTACTGCGGTCTTTCAAAATGGTGAAACCTTGCATTCCAATGTCGACAATGTAATGCAAGAATCACCTTGTACTATTCCCACCAATTTGCATTACGAGATGGTTAATCCTTCCAAGGTGAAAATCATGTGGGACGCTCCCGAAGCCGATGGAGTTACGGGTTATTACCTCTATCGTCGCGTCAAAGGCGAAGAATTCAAGCGGATCAAGGCTCTTACTAACACTTACTACAACGACAACCTTGCCTCACAACCCAACAATCGTTACGAGTATGCCGTAACAGCTTACTATAGGGATGAAGACTGCATCTCAGGCTATGCCACAGCTATGGACAACCCAGAGATGCACTTCGTTGAAGTCAACAAGACTATCATTCCGCAGCATCTTGGCTTCTATATCCACGAAGGACATGTCGTTCTGCAATGGAGTGAAGCTACTATGGCCGAAAGCTATAATGTTTACCGTAACGGCCAACTTATCGGCCATTCATCTGGCACCGATTTCGTCGACTATACGGCTACACCTCAACAGAGCTATCATTACACTGTGACAGGCTGCACTGCTTTCATCGAATCCAACCCTTCCAATATGGTTTATGTCGATTGGACGACCAACGTCAACGAAACCAACTCGGCAGGATATACCCTCTATCCTAATCCAACAGAAGGCCAAGTCACCATCGAGACCAACGGACTTCGTCAGATTCGAGTCTTCAACGTGACAGGACAAGAGATCATCCATCAAATCTTGAATGACAACCACGCCATTATCGACCTATCATCTGAGCCTAAAGGCTGCTATTTCATTGAGATAATGACCGAAAATGGCTGTATGACAACAAAACTCATTAGATTATAAAATCAACAAAAAACAAAATATTATGAATAGATTCATGAAATTGGCAGCCTTCGTGCTGCTGTTGGGCACGGGTTCAACACTTTTTGCCCAAGACAAAAAAGAAGAGAAAGACCCCGTCTATCAAATTACTGAGACCGTCAACGTGAAACACACGCCCGTCGACAACCAAGGCAGCTCTGGCACATGCTGGTGCTTTGCAGGTATCGGCTTCGTCGAGGCAGAAATCCTTCGTATGTACGGCAAGGAATTCAACCTTTCGGAGATGTTTGTCGTCCGTAATGCCTGGACGGAGAAGGTGACAAAATTCGTCCGTATGCATGGCAATAACACCCTCAGCCAAGGTGGCGAGGTGTGCGACGTGCTTTACATGATTGATAAGTATGGTATGATGCCCGAAGCCGACTACAGCGGCAAAGTCATCGGCGAGGATCGCCACGTGCACGGCGAGATGAATGAAGTCATTTCTTCAGTAGCCCGCGCTATCATCAAAAACGGGAACAAGAAAATCTCTCCTGCCGGCCCCAAGGCAGTGCAAGGCGTTTTGGATGCCTATCTTGGCGAAGCACCAAAAGAATTTACGGTTGATGGCAAGAAATACACGCCCAAGTCGTTTGCCGAGGCTTATCGCATCGACCCCGCTAACTACATTGAAATCTGCTCCTTCACCAGCGAGGAATACAACAAGCCCTGCATGGTCGAAATCCCCGACAACTGGACTTGGACCCCTGCCTACAACATGCCTCTTGACAAGCTGATGGAAGCTGTCGACTATGCTCTTGAGCATGGCTATACCCTCGGTTGGGCCCAAGATGTCAGCAACAAGGGCTTTTCGGGAAAGACCGGCATTGGCATCGTCCCCGAAGAGCCTGAAAGCGAGCAGCTTTGGAAAGAGATTGTCGCCGAGAAGAAGGTAACCGATGAAGACCACCAAAGAGCATACGACAACTGGGATGCGGGCGATGACCATAGTATGCTGGTTGTCGGTATCGCCAAGGACCAAAACGGCAACAAATACTACAAGATCAAGAACTCATGGGGCGACAGAGGCCCTTACCAAGGCTATTGGTACTGCTCCGAGCAATACCTGCGCCAATACACCATCTTCTTCACACTCCACAAAGACGCCCTTTCGAAGGCTATGAAGAAAGATTTGGGGCTTTGATTGAAATAATTTCCTAACTTTGCCACCTAATTTCAAATTTTGAATATTGAATTTTTAAATCTTTAAATCATAACAAATATGAAATTCAAGCATTTACTTACCGCAACCGCTTTGATGCTCAGCATCAGCGTCGTTGCCCAACCCCAGGCTAAGGAAGAAGCCAAGGAAGAAGAAGGCTTCAAGTTCACCACCATTAAGGAACTCCCTGTGACCTCAGTCAAAGACCAAAACCAAGCTGGTACGTGCTGGTGCTACAGCTCACTGGCTTTCTTTGAGGCTGAACTGCTCCGTATGGGCAAGCCCGAGTACGACTTCTCCGAGATGTACATCGTTTACAAGACCTATCTTGACCGTGCCGAAGCCGCTGTCCGTACCCACGGCGACGTCTCCTTCTCGCAAGGTGGTTCCTTCGGCGACGTGCTGTATGCCATCAAACACTATGGCCTCGTTCCCGACGAGCTGATGCCTGCTGGTGCCATGCACGGCGATTCACTGTCGAACTTCACCGAGCTCTCCGCTGTCACCGACCCGTATGTGGAAGGTGTCATCAAGAGCCGCAAGATTCAAATGGACAAGGACGGCAACCCGCTGTGGAAGAAGGGTTTGGCTGGCATTTACGATGCCTATCTTGGTGTGCCTCCGACCGAGTTCACCTACAAAGGCAAGAAGTACACGCCCATGAGCTTCGCCGAATCGACAGGCCTCAACATGAACGACTACGTCAACTTGACTTCGTTCACGCACCATCCTTTCTACGAGCCCTTCGTCATCGAAGTGCAGGACAACTGGCGCTGGGGTCAAGCCTGGAACCTCCCCATCGACGAGTTCATGCAGGTGATGGACAACGCCATTGACAAAGGTTACCCGATTGCTTGGGGCAGCGACGTCAGCGAAGCTGGCTGGCTCCGTGGCAAGATGGCCGGTGTGGCTGTCCTCCCCGACCTCGAAGCCAAAGGCCGTGACCTCCAAGGCAGCGACATGGCCCACTGGCTGGGTATGAGTGCCGCCGACCGTAAGAAAGAAGCACAAAATGGTCCTACCCCACAAAAGTGGGTCACCCAAAAGGAACGCCAAATCGCTTACGACAACTATGAGACTGGCGACGACCACGGTATGCTCATCTACGGTACTGCCAAGGACCAAATCGGCAACGAGTACTTCATCGTGAAGAACAGCTGGGGCGATGCTGGCCAATACAACGGCATTTGGTACGTCAGCAAGGCTTTCGTCCGCTACAAGACCTTGAACATCGTGGTCCACAAGGACGCCCTGCCGAAGGACATCGCCAAGAAACTCGGCGTCAAGTAAGCATTGGTTTTAAAACACGAAAAAAGGGAGAGCTTTTCGAAAGGCTTTCCCTTTTTTACTATGGCTTATGGCCTATGACTATGACCATTTCACCCAATGCGTGAACGCTGTGCCCTCGGAAAAAATGGTCATTGTCATAGTCATTGGCAATTGTCAAAAGTCACTTCTTGATCTGCTCAAATCCTTTGCCGTAAGCCCCCATTACTGTGTTCATCGTCATGAATGCCTTGGGGTCTTCGTCTTTCACGATTCTCAGAATTTGCTGTGACTCGCGCTTGTGGGCCACCACCATCAAGATAGGACCTTCCCGCTTGGTGTACCAACCTGTGCCATTGATGACCGTCACGCCACGCTGCATTTCTTTGACGATGCGGTTAGCCACCTTTTCAGGCTCCACCGTAAAAATAAAGGCTTGCACTGTCTGCTTATTACCCGTCAGAACCAAGTCGATGCAATAGCTGCACACACCCATCACGACACAGCTGTAGATGAAGTCTTCCACCGTATTACCCACGATGAAGCCGCAAGCGATGATGATGATGTCGAGGATGAGGATGACGCGCCCTTGCGAGATGTTGCGGTATTTGCACACAATCATGGCAATGATATCGGTGCCGCCCGTGCTGCCTCCTTGGGTGAAGGCCACGCCGATACTCAAACCCGCCAAGCCGCCACCAAGAATAGCCGCTAAGAAATGATCGCTGACGAAAGGCTGCATCGTTCCAGCCATCATCGGATCAGTGATGAAATGCTGCAACAGCGACATGAACGCTGAAGCCATGATAATGGAATAGGCTGTCTTGATACCGAATCCCACACCGATGATTTTCAACGCAATAAGCAACAAAATGGCATTGATGACAAACACTGTGATACCCGTGGAAATGCCCGTGCCCCAATACACCAATGCCGCGATACCACTCACGCCACCGCCCATAAGGTGGTTCGGGATGAGGAAGGCCGTCCAACCCAAACACATGGTAAACAGCGCAAGGGTGATGATGACATAACGTTTTACCTCTACTAAAACTTGTTTGTTCGATGCTTTCATAATTCGTTGAGTTTTATTGGGCAAAAGTAATACATTTTATCGATTTAGTGGACACAACTATTTCTTTCCTTATTTTTGTGTCGCCCATGTCACAAAACGGCCTCTTCATTCGTCTTATGATTGTAAAAGTTCCCAAGATGGACCCCGAATTTGAAAAGACATATCGAGACCACTACCCGAAACTGTACAGGATTGCGACTAAGATGCTGCAAGACCCAGAGGGCGCAAAGGATGTTGTGCAAGACGTGTTCACGGCGTATTATTTTGCGATGAGCAACGAGAAAGTCATTCGCGACACGAAAAACTGGCTCGTCAGGAGTACCATCAACAAGGGAATCGACTACAAACGGAAAACGGCAAGGACTGTCACGATGGAAAAACCAACGTGCGAAACAGGTGAGCAAATGCTTGAAGAGGCTTCCGACATCCTCAATGCAATAGCGCATCTCAACGAGAAGGAACAAACGCTCGTCGCGCTTTACAGCGAGGGCTATTCCTACAAGGAAATCGCGGAGATGACGGGGCGCAACCTGCCATCCATCGGGAAAACCTTGTCGAGAATCATGGATAAACTCAAAAAACACCTGCTATGAAACACCTGAACGACAAAACGATACAAAGTTATATCGACAATGAATTGCCGGAAAGCGAAAGAAAATGGATAGAAACCCACCTTGAAAAATGCTTGGAGTGCAGACACAAAGTTGAATCGCAACGCACTTTCTCCGAAAAAATGAAGAAGTCTTTGGAAATCCTGACTCCGAATGCGGTCGAGGTGCCAGAGTTCAGTTTTGGTAGGGCAACAAGACCCGAAGTGAACGTTAACCGTATTGTCCTTATCTCCTCTTTGTCAACGGCTTGTTCTATTGCGCTTATCGCAGTGCTAATCAACCTGTTGTCAAAGCCTAAGCCAACTGATTACATCTTCGATTACTACACCATCGAAGATTACGACGCCAACAAACCTTCTGCCGAACAGGAATTTGCAGAGTTCAAAATGAATTTACAAACAGAAGAAACGGATATTAACCTTTAAATATCAAAGCCATGAAAAAATTGTTTTTAATTCTCGGTTTAGCCATTGCGACTTGCTTTCAAGTTGATGCGCAAGTGATTCAACTCATTCCTGACGAAACCTACGGAGCAGGAAACAACTGGGACAAAATCTTTGACACCTATTATGACACCTTAATGGGCAGTCCTTATGGATTGCGGAAACAACTCGTCCTTTTCGACGACGGCAAAGCCATTGTCAGCCACGCCACAAGAAACAGGTATTCCCTCTTCGACGCAAACGGCAAGTTCTTGAAAGACATCACCTTGTACTTCGCCGACAAAGGCAAGAAGCCTCGTAACCTCCAACCCGTGGAAGGGAAGTTGGGCGACCTATATTTCACTCAAGCCAACAACACGGGCGACATTTACCTGTTTGACGACAAAGGATTGATTATCAAGGAACTGAAAATCAAATACCAAGCCTTGGAAATGTTAGCATTGGACGACCACCACATTGCCATCTACGGAGGCACGTCGTGGACTAATAAATACAGGCACTTGGTATCCATTTTGGATACAAAAACAGGCAAGGAGAAAATCCTTTGCGATAAATTCAGTGAGTCGAGTGGAGAACTCAAAAACAAGGGCTACTTCATTTACACTGAAGGCAAAAGGGATGACATGAAAGGCCAGTGGCAAATCGCGAAAGTCAACGGCAAGCTCATCGTTTCCAACCCGATAGATGGGCTGGTGAGAACTTACGATTTCAGTGGAAACAAGATTTCGGAAAAACTGTTGGATTGGGAACCGCAAACCCTGTCTGTTGAAGAGCAGATTACCTTGCAAAACGCACGAATCAAGGACTTGAAAGACGAGTTGCCAGGAGAAACCGACGAGAGAGTGCTTCGATTTTACAACGACCTAATTACCTTTTACGAAAATGGCATCCAACACATTAAAGAGCCTATCAATATGGGGTGGTTCACCATGGCCATCAAAGGCAACGACGACAACATCCTTTTCTTTGGCGATGCCGAGGTAGCAGGTCAAAACAAATTCCACGTCTATTCGGTCAGCAAAGGGCAAAGCATTTCAACTGGCTCCTTCCAATGCGAAGACTACGACCTTGCCCTAACGAAAAAACGCTTTGTGTGCCACGGCGGGTATTACTATGGCGTTCAAGTGCTGAAGGATTGTGATGGCATGCCGCTGCGGTTGGTGCGGTTTAAGTCAGAATAGAAAAAATTGGCCTAACCGCTACAAAAAAAAACTCAACCAATTGAATAGCAACTGGTTGAGTTTTCTTTTTCGTACCCGAGGCCGGGCTCGAACCGGCACGGCTTTAAAGGCCAAGGGATTTTAAGTCCCTCGTGTCTACCAATTCCACCACTCAGGCACTTACACAAAAAATCCCGACTTCCATCGGGACCTTGTGGAGCGGAAAACGAGACTCGAACTCGCGACCCCGACCTTGGCAAGGTCGTGCTCTACCAACTGAGCTATTTCCGCAAAAGCGGAGCGGAAAACGAGACTCGAACTCGCGACCCCGACCTTGGCAAGGTCGTGCTCTACCAACTGAGCTATTTCCGCTTTGCTTGCAAATCGGGATTCCTGTCACTCCGTTCAAGAATTCCGCTTGCGAATTGCGCGGCAAAAGTACAACTTTTTTCAATACTGCAAACATTTTTGAGAAAATTTTTCTTTCTTTGCAGTTTTTGTGCTGATTTTGAGCCTAATAGACAAACGAAAAAAAATGTACTTTTGCAAGATGAAACAATAGAAAAATGGACGAAGGAATTGGTAAAACGGTAAAACTTTTTCTGCTTTGGTTGGGCTTTTTTTTGGCTCTTCCAATCATCGGCTCAATCATAGGACGCTTCTTTACGAGCCCTACAAATTATGAAATCCTGAAATGGTCGCAACTGTTGGGATATGTCCTAATGATTATCGTTTTTTTCGGCAAACGCCATGTTGAGCTGTCATTTGGTCACATTGAGCGGCGTATGGTCTGGCCTGTGGTTGGCATGTCAGTTTTGGTTACAGCATCTCAAGCGTTTGTTTTATTTTCAGCATTGTCTTTGCTTGATGTTGACCTGTTATGTCAAGGCGAAGAATTAGAACGTCGTCAACAGTTTTTTTCCGGAATTGTCGGAGTGCTCAATGCTTGCATTTTTGCCCCAATAGGAGAAGAGATTGGTTTTCGCAGCATTCTTCTTGGCGGGTTGCTGAAAACGCGGTGCCGTCCGTGGATAGCCATCCTCATCTCTGCCCTCGTCTTCGCTTCATTTCACGGATTTGGGGCGAATTTTGTCACGGCTATGTTGTTTGGAATCCTCATCGGCTGGCTCTATTGGCGCACAGGCAGCATCATCCCTGGCATCATCATCCATATTATCAACAATTCACTCACTGCCATAGATTTGAGCGGTCAACCCAATGCCGTCCTTTGGCTTATTCTCGTTGTCAACCTCCTTTTGCTCGCTTTTAGTCTCTGGTGGTTTGGGAAAAAGCCCATCAGCGATTCAGCAACTTCTTAATCTCATTCAGCTTCATCAAAGCCTCAATAAGAGTCATAGTGTTGATGTAATACAAACCTTATCAATGGTTTTCAAAAAGACCTATCTATAGAGAGCACCTCTCTTCCAGCTCTACATAAGATTTGCTCCAAATAGAAATCAACTTTAATGGATCGTAACCCAAAATCTCTTTTCCTGCAGCATTCAGCATTGGTTTTAGACCTTTTTTTAGTGGTGCTTGCAAGCCTCCATATACATTAGGGGCACTGTTTCCTTCTATCAGCTCTATTTCACCGTCAGGACAGACATTCAAATCCCAACCAGCAAAAACCAATTCTGGAACAACACTCGTCAGTTCTCCACAGAATTCTTTCACTTTCTCCCAATAAGGTATTACAAATCCTTTAATCGGTTTTGCTGTATCAGGATGCAATTTATATGTTTTACCATACTTATCATGGCCATCCGTCAGAAGTTCTCCCGTTTCCAAATCAATAGATGCAAAAACCCCACCAGATGAAGAATTGTCTACGAAGCTATCGCCAACTCCCATACGGAACAAAGCACCCAACATCTTGCAATCTCTCCCTTTCGAGACTGTCATTACTCGGATTGTATTCAAGGATTGGGGGTGGAACTCTTCTAAGTCTTTAATTGATCGTGCACATTCTTCAAGGACCATATTGTTCTCACAACAATTGGCATACAATTCCATCAAATCTTTTTCATCATTTCTATTAATCTTAACAATACCTCTACCCAAAGAACCATATACGGGTTTTGCCAAACAATCAATAGAATTCACGAATTCACAGAAAGACTCAAATGATGCCTTTGGCACATAAAGCCATCTCCTCCGAACATGCTTCCCAAACACCATAAGAGCCTGATATTTATTATCAATGATTCGCGAAATACTTTTCTTTACCGTCTTTCTATAAATACATCTCATTTCCGATTCAGAAATGAACTCGTTTCTTTGCTTTTCATCAATTCTCCAATACTCATACAAATACATATACTCACGATATGTGATTCTGTGCTTTGCCAAAGCACGTTTATAGTCCGACAGACTACCATGCTTTGGCTTTTCAACCTTGAAGCTAAAAACTGCGTCTTGCCAAAACTGTCGTTTATCAGCTTTGAGTCTAGCAAATTCCCTATAAACACAATAAGGCCAATATACCTTCTTCAGGCTTTCCTTCAACTCTTTCATCATATTTTTGAAAACTCATTATAATATAACTAATGATTCAGCAGCTTCTTAATCTCATTCAACTTCATCAAGGCCTCAACAGGGGTCAACGTGTCAATGTTGGTGTTAAGAATGTCCTCCTTGATTTGCAAAAGCAATGGGTCATCCAACTGGATGAAACTCAACTGCATACCGTCATCGTTTTTTTTGGCGGCGGCTTTTTCAACGTCTTCGCTAGTGTGTGACTTCTCCAAAACGCTGAGCAATGCAGTAGCGCGTTCAATGACCTTGCGGGGCATTCCCGCCATCTCGGCCACGTGGATACCGAAACTATGGGCACTACCGCCTCGCTTCAACTTGCGTAAAAACACCACCTTGTTGCCGACTTCCTTTACCGAAACGTGGTAGTTCTTGATGCGGGCGAAGGAGTCTTCCATTTCGTTCAGTTCGTGGTAGTGCGTGGCAAACATCACCTTGGCGCGACTCACAGGGTGGTCATGCAAAAACTCGGTGATGGCCCAGGCGATGCTAATGCCGTCGTAGGTACTGGTGCCGCGCCCAATCTCGTCAAGCAGCACAAGGCTTCGCGACGACACATTATTCAAAATACTCGCGGTCTCGTTCATCTCCACCATAAAAGTAGATTCACCTGATGAAATATTGTCGGATGCCCCAACGCGGGTGAAAATCTTGTCTACCAATCCGATGCGAGCCGAAGCTGCCGGCACAAAGCAGCCCATCTGTGCCAAGAGCACAATCAATGCCGTTTGACGCAGTAAAGCCGACTTACCTGACATGTTGGGACCAGTGATGATGATAATTTGCTGCTTGTCGCGGTCGAGATAGACATCGTTAGCAATATAGCTCTCCCCTACTGGCATCATCTGCTCGATGACAGGATGACGTCCTTCTTTGATATCCAACACAAACGAATCGTCGATGACGGGTTGCACATAATTGTTTTTCAACGAAATATCTGCAAAACTGACCAAGCAGTCGATTCGGGCCACGATGGAAGCATCCACTTGTATCGGCTCCACAAACTCCGTCACAGCCGTAACCAATTCATTGTAAACCCTTTGCTCGATGATGGCGATTTTTTCCTCAGCACCGAGGATTTTCTGCTCGTATTCCTTCAGTTCTTCGGTGATATAACGCTCGGCATTGGTTAAGGTCTGCTTGCGAATCCACTCAGCGGGCACCTTGTCTTTGTGTGAATTGGTCACTTCAAGATAATAGCCGAACACATTGTTATAGCCTACTTTCAACGAGCTGATACCCGTCAGTTCCATTTCTCGGCGCTGGATGCCCATGAGGTATTCCTTGCCTGAACGCGACAAGTTGCGAAGGTCGTCCAACTCAGAGTCGACACCCTCGGCAATGTAGTTTCCTTTAGAAAGCAAAGCTGGTGCATCAGGGTTCAAGTCTTTCTTGATGCGCTCACGGATAGAGGCACAAGGATTGAACTGCTCAGCAAACCGCAGCAAGGCTGGATGTTGACTCTCCTCGCAGGCTATCTTCAACACCTCTATTTGGTCAAGTGCACGCCCCACTTGCAACAATTCCCTTGGATTCACACGCGACAACGACACCTTCGAGATCAATCGCTCCAAATCACCCACTTGACGGACGGCATCCTGGAACTTCTGAATCTGTTCGCGATGTTCCACAAAATAACGAACCACCTCATACCTCGACTCGATTTGCTCCTTGTTCTTCAAAGGCAGGCTCAGCCAACGGCGCATCAGTCGACCACCCATGGGCGAAACCGTCTTATCGAGGACATCAATCAAAGTCTTGGCATTCACATTGGAGGTGTGCAACAATTCCAAATTACGGATAGTGAATTTGTCGAGCCATACGTATTGTCCTTGATCAATGCGAGAAAGCGAAGTGATATGGTTGAGTTTATCATGTTGCGTCTCAATCAGATAATGGATAGCTGCACCAGCAGCGATAATGCCTTTCGGAAAGTCATCGACACCAAAACCTTTCAACGAGACCGTATGGAAGTGCTTGTTGAGAATCTCGTTGGCATAGTCGTCAGTGAAGACCCAATCGTCGAAAACAGTAAGATAATATTTTGCGCTGAACAAGTCAATGAAGTCTTTCCGTTTATTGCGTTGCACCAACACCTCTGACGGGTTGAAGCTCTGCAACAGTTTGTCAATGTATTCGTTGGAACCTTGTGTCAAGAAAAACTCGCCCGTGGAAACATCGAGAAACGACACACCTGAAACTTCTTTTTCGAGATGCACCGAGGCCAAGAAATTATTCTCCTTCTGTTCCAGCACATTGTCGTTATACGTAACCCCAGGTGTGACAAGCTCCACCACACCACGTTTCACCAGTTTTTTGGCCAGCTTCGGGTCTTCAAGCTGCTCGCACACAGCCACTTTCAGTCCAGCACGCACTAATTTCGGCAGATAGGTATCCAAAGCATGATGCGGAAAACCAGCTAGCTCCACATCCGCAGAGGCTCCATTGGAACGCTTAGTGAGCACTATGCCCAAAATCTTCGATGACTTTACGGCATCTTCCCCGTAGGTCTCATAAAAATCGCCCACACGAAACAGCAACATCGCATCAGGATATTTCGCCTTAAATGAGTAATACTGCTTCATTAACGGGGTTTCGACTGCTTTGTCTGCCATAGGAACAAAAATTAAGAGGTACAAAATTAGCGTTTTGTTTGAAACAATCGACCTATTCATCCAAAAATTTCCTCATTAATGGCCGCTGAACACCTTTTTTCTTTTATTTTGCAGGCAAATCGAAAATGCATGCACAAACTCAGTATGGATGAGCTGAACCGAATCAGCAAAGAAGACTTTGGAAAGGCAGAAAAACTACCTATTATAATAGTACTCGACAATATCCGATCACTGAGCAATGTAGGTGCCTTTTTCCGCACCGCCGATGCTTTTCGCATCGGTGAGTTGTATTTATGTGGCATTACGGCTTGCCCACCCCATCGAGAAATACATAAAACCGCTTTGGGTGCCGATGAAACTGTCAAGTGGCGTTATTTTGAATCTACTGTAGCCGCTTGCCAAGAACTAAAAGCAGAAGGCTATCGGATTTTTGCTGTAGAACAGGTGGAGGGCAGTATTGCATTACAGGATTTTAAGTTTGAACCTCACACAGCCTATATTTTAGGGAATGAAGTAGAAGGAGTCAGCGAAGAGGTTTTGCCTTTTTGTGAAGGTGCTATCGAGCTGCCACAAGAAGGCACAAAGCATTCTATTAACGTGTCGGTATGTGCAGGAATTGTCATGTGGAAACTATTTGAGTCTCTATATTTGGTGTCAAAATGAGCACATTTAGTGTCTTTTGGAGCAAAAAACATTGAAAAAACGCATTTTTTTTCAACTTTTTGTGTTGACAATGAAATAATTTCCTACTTTTGTTGGCTAATTGGAATAGTATAAAAAGAGAATAATAATAGAATCAACTAATTAAATTACAAACCTAACACAATTACGTTATGAAGAAAAATTTGACAATTTCGAAGCTCATGATGCTTATCGTCATGGCTATTCTTCCTTTCAGCATGTATGCTCAAGAAGGTAAGAAGAAAAGCAAACCCGTTGAAAAGTACTGGTACATCCAGGCTGACGGAGGTCTCTCCATCAACCATGGTGACTTGGCCAACTACAACGGTGGTGTTTGGGATGATTTCGACCATTTCAAGAACTTAGCTTTCAAGAACTTTACAAAGAATTGGAACGCTCATTTTGGCGTTGGCTATCAGTTTGGTAAAGTTTTCGGAATGAACCTCAAAGGCGGATATGGACTCCTTTCGGGTCACAAACACTTAGTTAACAACAAGAATCCTGAATTTGGGAAACAAACTCTTGGCTTCATCAACGGTCCTGCGGGCATTTACACCGACCTCGGCTTTGAAGGAACCAGTTACATTGAGGGCGATTTGAACTTGACCTTCAATCTCTTCAACATGTTCAACTATAACCCGAGAAGAGTCATCAACTTGGTGCCTCATATCGGTATTGGCGGTATCTATTACAAAGCTGGTGCTGTCAGTCATCTTGACGACAATGACGTTGCTGAAACTCCTGCTTTGCAAAACGAAATGAGCAAACGCCAACTTGCCTTATCAGTTCCCGCTGGTATGGAAATCACCTTCAACATTGCTCCGAAGTTTGACCTCTTCCTTGACTACACATACAACTTCACCAATACCGACAATCTTGACCAAGTAAAGAAGCAAAAGTATTCAACAGCCTCTGCCGCTTATGTTGAAGAAAGCCGTGTCATCAACAACATGGATATGTACAGCCAAGTGAATCTTGGCCTCCGCGTGAAGTTCAACAATCCTTGCGACATCGAAAAGATGGCCCGCGAGTCGAAGAAGATCACCTATCGCGTGAATCCTGACCCGCTGGTTAAAGGTGATGACGGCAATGTTTGCTTCGACGTCATTGTCACTATCCCCGCTGAATACTTCGAAAAGCAAGCTGTCATGAACCTGAAGCCTTATCTCGCCTACAATGGTGGTCAAATCGACATCGATCCTATCACCTTCGTCGGTGAAAAGGTGAAGGGCCAAGGCGACTTCCGCGTCAACTATAAAGAAGGCGGCGAGTTCACCAAGCACTATTGCATGCCTTATCAAGAGGAAATGGCCAACTGCGAACTCATGGCTGACCCGATGTTCTACGTCTACGAAGGCACCATCTATCCTACTCAAGACGAGATCGTGAAGAACGCTTACTTCACCCAAGGTGCTACTGAGAAGCTGGCTGACGGCGTCATCGTGAAAGATGAGTACATTGACCAAGTGGTTTACGACACCATCGAAAAGACTCATGCTGTCAAGAAGCTCACCTATTTCTACAACAAAGACAGATACAACATTGCTGATAGAAAGAAACTCAACAAGGAAGCTGACGCTGCTTTCAACGACCTGCTGAATGCTGGTGAGAAGGAATTCGAAATCAGAGCTTGGGCTTCACCTGAAGGCGAAGAAGGCCACAACAACGAACTTTCCAACAACCGTAACAACGCCGCTGAAAAGCAGATGAAGAAACTTGCCAAGAAGGCTGAAATCACCATCAACGGTCAAGGCTATGGTGAGGACTGGAACCTCTTCACTGAACTCGTCCAGAACTCCAACCTGAAGGACAAGGATGCCATCATCAACAACATCAACAACTCCAGCAACAAGCAGAAGACCATTAAGGAAATGTGCGCCATCTATCCTCAACTTGAAAAGGATATTCTGCCGCAAATCCGTCGCGCTGAAGTTTTCGTGAACGAGCCTTATAAGGAAGTCGTCACCAGAACCATCAAAGTGAAAGTGGAAAAGCACTAATCCATTTCACATGACAACAGAAAAGCCGCTCTAACCGAGCGGCTTTTTTTGTTCTCTTTCCCGAAATGCAATCACAATGACACCCGATGCAACCCAATGTCATAAGGCCGGTCGATGGCATCAATGATTCGCTGGTAGTCTTTTTCATTAGCTACAAAGTCAAGACGGTTGGTGTCGAGCAACAAGATTCGCATGTTGTCCTGCTGTTGATGTAGGAAATCAAAATATCCCTGTTGGATGCTTTCCAAATAAGCATCGCTAATCTCTTGCTCATAACTGCGCCCACGTTTACGGATATTGGCTTGCAATCGCGACACATCGGAATAAAGATACACCAGCAACTCAGGCTTGGGCATATCCGAGAAAATGATATTGAAAAAACGGGAAAACAACTGATACTCGTCTTCTTGCAAATTATTACGCGAGAAAATCAAAGACTTGGCGACATAATAATCAGAGATGATAAAATCATGGAACAGGTCAAGAGCTCCCAATTTATCCTTTAACTGCTGGAAACGCAAAGCCAAAAAAGTCATTTCCAACTGGAAGGAATACTTCTCTGGTTCCTTGTAGAATTTCGGCAGAAACGGATTTTTGTCGCCCTCAAACTCCTCGAGGACCAGTTTTCCGTTGAAGTCGTGGGCAATACGCGAGGCCAAGGTCGTCTTGCCAGCCCCAATAGTTCCTTCTATTGCTATATAATTGTAATGCATTATTTTACTCTATTCTCTTCTAATAACATCTCTCTAACGATGCAGTCATCTGTACATTGCTCAAGCAATTCCTTTTGCATCAGTTTGAAAACCGGATGCTTGAAATCTGGAGCTACTTCACAAAGTGGCACCAAAGCAAATCGACGTAGATGCAAACGCGGATGAGGGACGATCAGTTTCTCTGTTTGGATGATACGACTGCCATAGTACAAAAGGTCCAAATCGGCCGTACGGGAACTGTATCCTTGAATTTCTGGATGCCTTACCCGACCCAACTCCATTTCAATACCAAGCAACTGTTGCAGCAAATCCATCGGAGACAATTCCGTTTCCATGACAATGACCCGATTCAAAAACCACTCTTCTGCCTCGAAGCCCCATGGCTCCGACTCATAGGCAGACGAGATCTTCACCACCTGCCCACACCTATTATTAATTAATTGGCATGCCTGGGCAAAGATAGCTTCTTTATCGCCCATATTCGATCCAAAGAGCACATAACACTTTTCCACATTCCGCCTATGCCAAGTTTCCATCATTGAGATTTTCGGCAAAGGTAAGTTTTTTTTATGTACTTTTGCGGTCTAAACAAAAACATAACATCATGAAATTCGGTAAAGTTGTTCTTGCCGCTTTTTTAGGCACATTGATTGCATTGGTAATCAACTTCTTCATTAAAGTTGGCGTGGTTTCTTCCATGATTTCCAACATGTCAAAAAACATGCAGACTTCCACTACTGTGAAGCCCAATTCCGTGCTTTACATGAAACTCAACTACGACATTCCAGACCGCACGGTCGACAATCCCCTCGGCGCCATTGATTTCCAGTCGATGGAATCGATTGATGCCACAGGTATGAACGACATCCTGCGCAACATCGAACATGCCAAGGCCGACCCAAACATCAAGGGTATCTACATGGAACTGAGTAGTATCCCAACCTCCACGGCTACCTTGCAGGAAATCCGCAACAAACTCATTGAGTTCAAGGAATCGGGGAAATTCATTGTCACTTATGGTGAAAGCTATTCGCAAAGCGCTTATTATATGGCATCCATCGCCGACAAGATTATCCTCAATCCCGAAGGTGCCCTCGACCTGCACGGCATGGCCTCACAAATCATGTTTTATAAACACCTGTTAGACAAGCTCGATGTTGAGATGCAGATTGTCCGCGGTCCCAACAACCGCTTCAAGAGCGCTGTGGAGCCTTATTTCTTGGACAAGATGAGCGAAGCCAACCGCGAGCAGATGGACAAGCTATTGGGCACAGTCTGGGGACAAATCCTTCAAGGCATCAGTCAAAGCCGCAACATCAGTGTTGAGCAACTCAATATGATTGCCGACAATTTAGAGACCTCTTTCGATGCAAACAAAGCCCTCGAATATGGCCTGGTCGACAACCTGTACTACAAAGATCAAGTGTTGGACGAACTGAAAGGCCTGACGGGCAGCAACAAGAGCATCAACGCCATTGGCAATGCCAATTATGCCAAATCCTATAAAGACAAGAACGTGAGTAAGAACGAGGTTGCCATCATCTATGCCTCGGGACAAATCTTCGACGGTAAGGGAGATGAAACCACGGCTATCTACTCCGAAAATCTCTCCAAGACCATACGTAAGGCCCGCGAAAACGAAAACGTGAAAGCCGTTGTGCTGCGCGTCAACTCGCCTGGTGGCAGTGCCGTGGCATCGGCCATCATCGGTCGTGAGCTCGACCTCACCAAGGAAGTAAAGCCCGTCATCGTCTCCATGGGCAACTACGCTGCCTCAGGTGGTTACTGGATTTCTGCCAAGGGTGACTATATCTTCGCCGACCCCACCACACTCACGGGTTCCATCGGCGTGTTCGGTACTTTCCCGAATGCAAAAGGTTTCTTGAACGACAAGGTCGGTCTGACTTTCGATGTGGCCAAGACCAACGAAAACGCCGAGTTCCCCAACTTCACCGAACCGCTCACCGAGTTCCAATACAGCAAATTGCAAGAAAGTGTAGTTAACACCTATGACCACTTCACCAAACGCGTGGCCGAAGGTCGCGGCTTGACCCAAAGCTATGTTGATAGCATCGGTCAAGGCCGTGTGTGGGCTGGTGCCGATGCCATTGGTTTAGGTCTTGTCGACCAGTTGGGCGACATGGAAGACGCCATTGCTTACGCAGTCCAAAAAGCTAACCTCGGCAATGATTACAAGGTAACTGAATGGCCCAAACAGAAGGACTTCTTCACCCGCATGATGGAATCGATGAACAATAGCGGTTCCGACCAACTTGATGCTGCCATGAAGCAAAGACTTGGTGCTTACTACGATTACTTCAAAGGCTTGGACAACCTGCAAAAGAACACGGGCATCCAAGCGAGACTGCCTTTTGACATGATTATCGAATAATCGCTGTAATTTCGACCAACAAAAATGCGGAGCGACATCATGTCGTTCCGCATTTTTATTGGTATTTTCATGGTTCACAACTTTGTGGACCACAAAAATGTGGACCACAAGATTGTGAACTATCGAAAAAAGATGTATCTTTGCAGCGGAATAAAGGATTCGTCATTATGAAAAAATCATTCATCTATGGTGTAGCTGTTGAAGGCAACAACTTCACAGACCGTGAAAAAGAGACCCGACGCCTCAAGCAAGACTTTGAAAACGGGCAGAACATGATACTCATTTCTCCGCGAAGAATGGGCAAGACCTCGCTCGTAAGGAAAGTGCAGACCCTTGTCGACACGAAATCCATTGTGACGGTTTACATGGACATCTACGATTGCCGCAACGAATACGAGTTCTACAACAAATTTGCCGCCTCGCTCATGAAGCAAACCGCAGGCAAGGCAGAAGCCGTCATAAAAAACATCAAGGAATTTTTAGTTCGTTTGTCACCCACCCTCTCCTTCGGTCCCGACCCCAACAACGAGCTTTCCGTATCCCTTGGCATCACGCCCAAAGACTACTCGCCGGAAGAAATCCTGCAACTGCCTGAACGCATGGCCGCCAAAATGGGCAAACACATTGTCGTGTGCATTGACGAATTCCAACAAATTGGCGAGTTTCCGGACTCGCTGAAGGTCCAAAAGAAAATGCGCGGCATCTGGCAGTTGCAAAACAACGCTTCGTATTGCCTGTTTGGGAGCAAGAAGCATCTGCTCACCAACCTCTTCCAAAGCAAGAGGATGCCTTTTTACCAATTTGGCGACATCATGTTTCTCCAGCCCATCCCCACAGAAGACTGGATTCCTTTCATCCGCCAGAAGTTTGAGGAAAAGAAAATGAGCATTTCCGATGCCCTCATTGAAAAGATCTGCTCGACGGTGCAAAACCAATCCTCATACGTGCAGCAACTGGCATGGAACGTCATGCTCAACACCACAAAAAAGGCGGACGAGGCCACTTTGGAAACGGCCATTGAAGATCTGCTCAACCAAAACTCACTGCTGTTTTTGCAGCAAATCGAGAACCTGACTGCCTACCAGATGAACTTCCTAAAGGCCGTGGCCAAAGGCGTTCACACGGACTTCACCTCTAAAGAAGTACTATCCACCTATGATTTAGGCTCAAAATCCAATGTCTCAAGAATCAAGACCGTGTTGACGCAAAAGGAGCTGATCGAAAAAACACCAAACGGAATCGTGCTTACCGACCCCGTTTTTGAGCTTTGGTTTACTAAAGAATGGTGCGAATAATCTATTGATTTTCAAACCAATTACAAACAATATACTAAAAGTTCACAACTTTGTGGACCACAAAAATGTGGACCACAAGATTGTGAACCGAAATCATTTCTCATATTCCGCCATCACCTCGTCACGTTCCATCTGCTTCTCGCCCCAGTCGTCCATGAGGTTTTGGAGTTGCTCTTTCTTTTGGCCGTAAGCCCAATACCAGTCGTTATCAATCTTGATGTCGGGATGTTGGTCAGGGTTGGCCATAATAGTGTCTTGGTCGGCTAACTCGGCTTCCAATTTGCCGATGGCTTCTTCGAGGCGTTGAATCTCTTTATCGACTTTGCGCAACTTGGCATCAATCTGCTTCTTGCGCTCGTAGTTGATCTTATTCTGTGACTGTGGTACGACTTCTTGGACTTTGGTTTGTTTGGCAGCAATCTCCAACTCCTTCAAGTGGCTGAGATTCTTTTGCTCCAAGAAGTCGTAAATGTCGCCGATGTATTCCTTGATGTTGGGCTTGCGGAACTCGTAGACCTTGTTGGTCAGGCCTTGCAGGAAATCACGGTCGTGGGAGACGATGATTAATGTGCCGTCGTATTGGATTAAGGCATTCTTCAGGATGTCCTTGGAGAGCATGTCCAAGTGGTTCGTAGGCTCGTCGAGGACCAACAAATTCGTCGGGAAAAGCAGCATCTTGGCCAAGGAAAGACGGGCTTTCTCGCCACCAGAGAGCACCTTCACTTTCTTGTCGATGTCGTCGCCACGGAAAAGGAAGGAACCAAGCAAAGCCTTCACCTTGAGGCGCATATCGCCAACGGCAATATCATCCAAGGTCTCGAAGACGGTCTTATTCATGTCAAGCATGTCCTGCTGGTTCTGAGCATAGTAGCCAATTTTCACTTCATGGCCGAGTTTCACCTCGCCCTCATGGTCGAGCACACCACAGATGATTTTGGAAAGCGTAGATTTGCCTTCGCCGTTGCGCCCGACAAAGGCAATCTTTTCGCCTCTGGGAATAAGCAAATTCACGTCTTTGAGGATGACTTGGTCGCCGTAGGATTTGCCCACATGGTTGAGCTCCAGCGTCACCTTACCGGAATGCGGTGCAGGCGGAAACTTGAAATGGATGGCCGTACTATCGATGTCGTCGATGACGATTTCATCCATTTTTTCGAGCAACTTCACGCGGCTCTGCACCTGCTTGGCCTTGGTCGCCTTGTAGCGGAACCGCTCAATGAACGCCTCGATGTTCTTGATTTCGCGCTGCTGGTTTTCATAGGCCGAGCGTTGCATGTCGACACGCTCCTCGCGCAGACCGACATACTCGGAATACGGCACCTTGTAGTCATAGATTTTGCCATTCGAGATTTCCACCGTGCGGATGGTGATGTTGTCCAAGAAAGCGCGGTCGTGCGAGACCATCAGGATGGCACCGTAATAGGCCTTCAGGAAGCTTTCGAGCCATTGAATGGATTCAATGTCTAAGTGGTTGGTAGGCTCGTCGAGAAGAAGCAGGTTTGGCTTCTTCAACAGAATCTTGGCCAATTCCACGCGCATCTGCCAGCCATTGCTGAACTCACGCATGGGACGCAGCATGTCGTCGTGACCGAAGCCCAAACCGACCAGAATCCTTTCCGCTTCGCCTTCGATACTATTGCCACAGAGTAAGGCCAAACGGTCATTCAAGTTGTTCAGTTTGACAATCAACTTTTCGTACTGTGGGCTTTCGTAATCGGTGCGGTCGGCCAGTTCCTGCTGTAGGCGCTCCGAATCGCGCTCCAGCTGATGGTATTCATCGAAAGCGGAAAGGGCTTCATCCAAAACGGTCTTCGTGCTGTTGACATTCTTTTCCTGAGGTAGATAACCAATGGTAACACCCTGTGGGATGATGACGTCGCCTTTTGAAGGTTGTTCCAATCCGCAGATGAGTTTCAGCAGCGTGGTTTTGCCTGCACCGTTCTTGCCCACCAAGCCGATGCGGTCCTTCTCGCGAATCAAAAAGGAGATGTCGGTGAAGAGGTCCTCACCGGTGAAGTGCATGCTTAGGTTTTGGATTGAAATCATCGTTTACCGTTTTAGGCGGCAAAGATAAGGATTTTTGAGAATTCCTCAATGAGTCAAAACGAATGGCTTTACCGCAACGCCATCTTGTGACATCACCTTAATCCAGTACAAACCATTCTCGAAGCCCGACAAATCAAGTTGCAACACGTCGCTGCTGGACTCTTTGCTGAGCAAAGCCTGTCCCAAGGCATTATAAACCACCACCTTCTGTATCCCTTCCAATGCAATGGTGATTTGGCCACTCGTTGGATTGGGATAGAGCTTGAAATCAAGCACTTGGTTTTCGTCAGTCGAAGTCAGGTCAATGACCACATAGTTTTGATTGGGGTCGTTCAAGGCTGTAGCATAGTCCGACTCGCAGGTCTCGCCGTTGTCGGCCAGATAGAAGGCCGTCAAGCGATAATAGACATCCTCGTGATCATCATCAGACAGGTTGTCGCGATACTCATAATATAGCTGTCCATCAACGGCAGGAATCGATGCTGTCAGTTGGTAATCGGAATTATCAAATGAACGATACAGATTGTATTGTTGTATGGTATAGTCTTTACTCAACTCCATGGCTTGCCCTGTTTGGTTGGTGACAAAGGCGCGCAGCATCCAAGTGTAGTACATGTTGAAGGTATGCATGTCGGTCCAGGTCTCGCCGTCCAGCGACACCCAACGCCCATCGGGGTCACCCATATCCTCACAGGCGGCTGCCGGACGCGCCAAGCCTTGCTGCCCGACGACGATCCAAATCGGCTCGTTTTCAGGGATCTCTAAGGCCGGACTTATGGTTTCTTCATGCCAAGCTTGGGCACCAGCCAAAGTCATGTTCTGTGAGCGGACAAGGGTACGTGGTGCTGTTTCACCACCGACATAAATCCAAAGGTGGTAAGTGCCTGCCCCCACATCGTAAAGCGACACCTTCTTCAAAGCAATGCCGACATAATCCACTAAGTCCTCTGGCTCAAAACGGATAGCCCAGAAGATGCGTGGCTCATCATCACCGCCCAAGGAACGCTTGAACACACCATCATCGTAATACAACCACCCAGTAATAGGCTCGGGACGCTCGCCCCACGAAATCAAAGCACCATGGTCGTTCTCGTCTTCATAATACACTGTGCCGTCCAACTTCACAGGCGGGTCGCAATATGCCGGAAAGACCGCAACGGTGTTTTGTTCACACGACATGGAATAATATGTGCCATCCAATGCACCATCATACACTAAACGCAAGCCATATTCCACCTCACCATGAAGTTCCACGGTCTCATCCACAAACACATTCCCATCGGTAAAGCCTAAAAAATCGCCATCCCGGAACAAAACCGCCCCAATAAGACTTCCTTCTGGGTATGTCCATGATAGCTGAACAGCCTCACTTTGCTGCGACCAATTCAACCCATTGGTGCTGCCTTCGAAATCACTACACAAGCGATATACCCACCGACAAGCGTACCAATCGCAAGTGTCCGACAGATAAATGGGACGTACCTGAGCCAAGCAAGTATCGCCTTCCGAAAGGCCATTCACATTAAACTGAAAAAATGTTGCCGTTGTGGTCGCCACAAAAACACTATCTAACATAATTTCAAAATACTGTAAATCACGGTTTCGTCCCTCGTCCAAGCTCCACATCGCCCAGCCCGTGGAAGAGACATACAGGCTGTCAACATCGTTTGTGGCTTCCCTCAACTCAATTTCGACTTGCGTCGGCTCAAAAACAGAGACCACTGAATCTGAAACATAGTCCACAAAACCATCAAGATGCACCCTAAGGTCATACGCATCACGATAGACTACAGGCAATATCATATGCCCATTGGCATCCAAAGTCGATTGATAGGTATGTCCTTGTCCATCGTGCGACGAAAGCGTCACCAAGGCACCAGCAGGCGACAAGCCTATGTTGGTAGTGACATCAAGGGCAAAGGTCGTGGTCATGTCCTTGTCCAAATAGGCCGACCAGATGGTGTCAGAATGGCTCCGGTTGCCTTCGTAATAGCAACTCACGCCCCAACGGTATTGTCCCCAATCAAGACTACTCCAATTCATTTCCATGAACACCGTGTCGGTCAGATGGGAGGCCATCATCACGGGATCCTCTTCGAAACGGCTGCGGAACAAGTCGTAGTATTGGAAAGAACGAACCGATTTTGCACCATACTCCTGATAGAAGCGGATGCAGTCCACATAGAAACAGTCATCACCCACATCGGTGGAACCGTCTTTGATATATTCCCAACTGAATACATGCTCTCCAACGGTGATATCAAACTGATGTTCAGTCCATCCCTCCTCGCCAGAGCATTCCATTTTCTTCACCCCGTCAAGATAAAAACGGCCCATATCCCAAGGGCTTTCCGATGAAATCTTGCTGTAGAAACTCATCTGTCCCTCCAATGGCACGTAAACCGAAACCTCAATCCTAGAAAGCCCATCTCCAACACCTTCGCAGGTCGATTTCATGCAATAGTCGCCCTCGTATGCATGGGTTCTATCGATGGCCCAAGGATAATCACTCACGTTGTTGCTCCAAGGGAAACGACTGAAGTCGCCCGCCTCGAAGTCTTCGAAAAGCAAAGGATCATGCATCGACCAACTGATGCGTACCAAATCACTCGTAAACTGCCTCGCCGCCACATAACGCACGGGATAAAACAATTCATGAAGAAAGAAATTGATGCTATTATGCACCTGACCTTCTATTAAATGCAGAGAATCAGAAAGATACGCAGTGGCATAACCTTCGGCAGCAGCCCAAACGCGATAAGTGCCCGCCATCAAACTATTGGAATAACACCCTAATGAATCCGTAACAAAGTGATAAACAAGCGTGTCTCCCATCTCGCTGATACCCGAAAAAGTGACCGAAGCCGCTTCTATGGGGGTAACGGCATCCTGTTCGTATACATTACCACTGACAGGCACCTGTGCCCAGACATAGCGACCCATAGTGATAATAGCTAAAACCAATAAGGCCGCCCATCTTCTCATCTCTTCATCCTTTCTCATTGTTTCACAAATTTGGCCATCATTGTTCCCGTTGCGTCTTTCAACTGGATGAAATAAATGCCACTTGACAAGGAGTCGACAGAAATCTGTAGCTCACCCAACAAATTGGAAGTCAAGTAGGTTTCGGGTATTATCGTCATACCCAAACTATTCCGCACGACAACGCTATAAGATGTATTACCACTCAAACCGCCCATCGTCACCAGTTCTTCTGCGGGATTGGGATATACCCACAATTCCGTCAGAAGCTGGCCATTGTTTGGATAACTCATCCTTACCCTGCCCTCCTGATTGACATAGAGGTGCAAGCCTTCTACTGAAGGTTGCTCTGCCGAAAGGGTGATTTTCTCGCACATCCCACGACCATAGCGTGGCAGGTCGGCCATCACATGATAGGTACCGAAAGGCAAGTTCCTAAAGTTGAATTGTCCATTAGGACCTGTCAGGGCAAAACCCAAGATGCGTTGTTGAGTCGCATTGAGCAGCAACACTCCAACATTTGATAGTCCTTCCGTACAATAGTTCCCATCACCGCCTTCGCGCAGCCAGGACTGGCAATAGAAATCACGAGCTTTGAAAGGATTGTCAGGATAGTCGAAAACACCACTGATTTGGCCTTCTCCCACGTTGAATTCGGTCATCATTGGAGGCAAGGCTATGTCCACATCATAGACATTGCCATCCACTTCAATCATGTTTGACTCATTCCATTGCAGGTCACCGAGGTAATAGCAGCCGCCCATCTCTACATCCAAAGTGTCGGGGAAGGCGTAAAGAATATAAGTATCGGGCAACAAGGCATCAAACTTAAAGAATCCTTCATCATCGGAAATCGTGCGATAGAATCCAGAAACATAGGGGTTATCATCTCTCAATGCAGCGGCAATCACTTGAGTGTGAGGGCGCAACACTCCTCTCGACCAAGTTCTTCCCTCAAGGGAATAGTCCTTGAACAAATCGAAACGTACCACATCAGAAGCGTTGCCGCAGAACGACCATGCTTCAAGCACCAACTCCACGAAGCCTTGATCTTTGTCCATCTCACCTGGATAATAAAGGGTCTGTAAAGCCAACGAGTCCTCGAAACGGCCGTCGCCCAAAGAATGCCAGCACAATGAGTCGTAGTTATAGGCCTCGGCTTGGTCGAGCACTAGTGATTGGTTCATGCCACAGAAGCCATCTTCGCCTGCATACACGCTCAAGGCTTTGTATAGGTCCAAATGCAAAGCATCCGTCTTGGTCACACCATTGCTGGTCACGCGCAAGGTAAGGGTCACTTTTCCAGCATCAAAGTCTGCTTCCGAAGGGAAATAAGTGGTGCGCAATGCAATAGAATCGGAAAACACACCCGAGCCCGAAGTCTGCCACACAAAATTGCTGTAAATGTATGGAATATTGGCGTCTCTGATGGAATAACCTGATTGTGAGGCACAAAGTGAGGCGTCGGGACCTGCGTATGGGTAATAGGTGGCAAAAGCGTAAGCGCTCTGCCCAATTGAAGCATACACATTGGGGTCATAAGCACGGTCACAAGCTATAACAGCTACATTTTCAGCCTGCTGTGGTGTTAGAATATAGGAATTCTCAGCAATGTCATCAATATGCTGTGCGAACTTATAGTAATTAAAATCACCATAAAACAGCACATAATGGTCAATGTCCTGTTCCAGATTTTCGTCCCACGAAATCAGCCATTTGCTGTTCACCAATTGTTTCTTCACCTTGAATGGAGGTGCTACAGGAGCTGTTGTATCGCATTCGGTCAGATAGTTTTCATAAACAATCTCACCCAAGGCAGGCGAGTCGTGCTTGTCGAGAATCACAGATTCGATGTCGGCAGTAGATTCAGCATCCCAAAAGTTGCCTCGCATATCAATATCTTCGGTCGTAACGTTGGCAAAAAGAATCGCATCCTTTTTGTAATGCATGAAGTTGTTACCGTTCATCTGCGATTTAGCCGAAGGGAAACTCACGATCCTCTTCTTCGCCTCGCTGATGGTATTGCCAACAAAACGCATCGACCCTGATGATTGTAGGTTTGTAATGGTCAACTCGTTGTCAAAGAAGGTGTTTTGTTCCACAACGAGATGGCACACTCGCATCATCCTAATAGCTTCATCATTGCTCCAAAACACATTGTTTCGGATGACAATCGAGTCCATGGCTGCCTTTAGACCATAGGACGAATAACCCGAACCTCCATCAGGCAAGTCAGAGGAAATCAGATTGTTTTCAATGTAATTGGTAGCATATCTATCAGAAATGCCGCCTACCACATCAAAGTTGATAGCCGTGGCCGCGCCTTGGAAACAGTTGTCCGTGATGTGGTTACGATTGCATTTGAAGCCATAAGCCACATTGGAAATCTCAATATTAATCTGTCCTTGGTCGAAGATGTTGTGCGAAAAAACGTTGTCCTCGCTATCGGCAGCACGGGCTTTCAACTCGATGCCCGACACACATTGATAGAAGAAACAGCTATCGACCAAAAAGTTATTGCAGTCGATGAGTTCGATGCCCTTCCCAGCATAGTAGTTGCTGAACGAACAATGCTTGATGGTAGCTTGGTTGCTGGCCGAAGCGTTAAGGGCAGTGAGGGCACCAACAACTTCGACATACGATATCCTCACGGTATCTTCTTCGTTGATATTCTTCAATTGGATACCTGCCCAGTCATGCGAAAACTCATAGCAGAGCAGATAAATCGAGTCGTTTCGTTGACCGTCAAGCATAAGATTGCCGCCATCGACACGTAAATAGGCCGATTGTCCGAAATACATCTTCACGCCGCTTTCCACACGCAAAGTGCCACCGTTTTGCACGGTAAGCGACTCATTCACCCAATACACCGAATCTCCGCCCAGTCTCGGCAGCACCAACAACGTGTCAATCTCTCCGTCAATCGGGACATAATGCTGCGCCTCGACCCACACACCCTGCATCATGAAGAGCAGGAACAAAAGATGCCGTATGTGCTTGATCGGTTTCATGGTTTAGAAATAATAGGTCATACCCAGACGAAAGTCCCAAAGTCGCATCCGTATGTCGAAGGGGAATTCGGCGCGATATAACGAACCGTTGGTCACGCGATAGTGTACCTCTGGCACGAACTCAATGCGGTTGGCCACCTTCCATGCCACGCCCAGACCTCCGTAATAGGAAAAACGAACTGGCGCAACCTGTTCCTTGGAAATCGGTGCATGATAAGGCGACTCCGTTGCGTTAAGTGAACCCGCGTAGTTGACCAAAAAAACCACCGATGCTCCCGCCTTGGCGAATGCCCTGAAATGCTCCAACTTGACAAAATCATAGGCGGCAAATACCCCAACGGTCAAATAATCCAAGCGGTTGACATCGCGATAGGCATAGTTGGTTGTGGTCAACGGGATATAGGTCGAATCCAAAATATAGTGATAGGTGGTGTCGGTTTCATGCACCACATAATAGGTGTCTAAAGTGTCGTTCACGTAATAATTCCCGGAATAGAGGGTCTGCTCCAACAGGAAACGGTAGCGCACTGAACGATAGCCGAGAGTTACGCCTCCGCTGAGGCGGTTGTATTTGTAACCGCCATCGAGGCCAAGGCCGTACACCAAACTCGGAACCACCTCAACCAAACCATTTTCAGGCTTTGGCATATCAACTTCGTGCTTGAATTGTGCTGAGCCCAAGGCAACATAAGGCGTGATGAACCAGCCATTGTTTCTGAATTTCGGCCACGGGATTTGCCAGCCTTGGTATTTCACGGTATATACCGTATCAGTTTTCACCTCATGTTGTATCCGAACAACGGTATCGTAGCGCATCACGGAACGAATGATTTGCACGGTGTCATAGATGCGAATAATGTTATCCGTTTTGCTGACAATGGTGTCGCGCTTGGGCTTGATGATTTCGGCCTGTGGGTCGATAGGAGGCGTCACTGTTGCCTCGGGGTCATTTGCAAGCTGTTGATTTTTCCGAATCACATACTGTTTGCCGATTTTCTTGAAGCCATAATCAGTGCCTTCCAGCAAATCTGTCAGTACCTCCTCGACTGATTTATAAGAGCAGGAATAGCTATCGATGCGGATTTTGCTCAGTTCCGCCTTGCTGAAGGCCACATTCAATTCGTAGTCGGCAAAAAGCTTTTCCAACGCTTTATCCAATGTACATGACTTGACCGAGAATGAAATCAGTGGATTGAAAGACTGGGCCTGCGTTTGTTGTGGGTGCGTTAAAGCCAAGAAAAACAAAAGTAGCAAAAGCAACCATTGCAGTCCATTCTTCTTAGCATTCAGTTTCTCAAAGGATATATAAGGTTTAGGGCATTCCATTTCCAAATTAATTCAAAATAGGCCGCTAAGATACGACAAAAAAATGAGAGTGCTCTCATTTGATTGAAAAAATGACTTGGGAAAATGGATTTCGATTAGCGAATCTGGTAACCTGCATCCGTCTTAGTGACCGTCACTTCCGACACCAGGGCAATGGTTTCAAGCACCTCGTCAATAGATTCGTCGTCAGAGAAGCGAGCGGTGAGTTTCTTGGAGGCACACGACTCGCCAAGGTCGATTTCAACCTTGTAGATGTACTCCAAGGCTTCGACGATCTTCGACAACATCTCGTTGTTGAACACCAGCACATGCTCGGTCTTCAACTCGTCTTCCTTCACTTCGGAATAGTTCATCGTCTTCAGCTCACTTGAAGAGGTATTCCACACACCGCGTTCACCCGGATTGACTTCCACCAGTGACAAAACATTGCCCTTTTCATCGAAAGCGGTCATCTTCACCTTACCCGTATAAAGGTCGACGGTGTAACGCTCGGCATTCTTCTCAGCATTCAGCAAGAAGCTGGTACCCAACACTTCAACATCCATATTGTTGCAATGGAGCACGAAAGGATGAGTCTCATCTTTGGCGACATCGAAATAAGCAACGCCTTCGAAATCGACGGAACGCTCCGACTTCGTAAAGTGTTCTGGATAGCTAATGGTGCTCTCGCTATTGAAATTGACCGAAGTGCCGTCGGGCAGCACGTATGATGATTCGTTTTGCCCGTTATAGGCGTAAGTTACGGTCGAATTGAAAGGATTGTTACGCACCAAAAAACCCACAAACAGGGCAATGAGGAAGGCGGCGGCTACGCCAGAAACATATCTGTAGTTCCTACGAAGCCAAGGCATCTGAACGACATTGGTCTCTGTCTCTTCAATGGCATCAATTTTAGCATTGACAGCATCAAGAGCAGCTTCCACATCGGCCTCGTCAAGCTCGGGCATGGCAAAGTCGGTAAGGTTCCATACCTCATACTGATCCTTTAATGCCTTGAAATAAAGACGATTTTCCTCCGACTCAGCTACCCACAAAAGCAGTTCACGAGCTTCTTCAGCCGAGCATTGCCCGTCCAAATAGCTCATGATTAATGCTTCATATTTGTCGTTTACCGAGTACATTTCTATCGTTTTTATCTCATCGTTTCACCTAAAAGACTAACAACTTTGGTTTTACCCTTAGTCAAAAATGAAATTTTTTGAGAAATGGTTTAATGGTTTCATCAAAGCGGCCTTTCGACCTTTTCAGGGGCCTCAGGGATCGCATGTCCGAGGGCCATTGTGCACTTAGAGGTACTCCTTCAACCCTTCCCTGAGTTGTTTGATGGCGGCACTCATGTGAGCCTCCACGGTCTTTTGTGACAATCCCATTTTTGTTGCGATTTCGGCATATTTCAGTCCATCGAAACGGCTGGCCAGGAACACCTCACGACGCTTTTCAGGCATGGTGGCCAAGACCTTTTGGTAAGAGGCTTCCAAGTTATTGGACTGCAAAGTCTCCGAGGGGTCGTTGGCATCCGAATCATCGGTGTAGATACGCTCGTTGACGTCAGCGTGGGAGCGTTCCTTATTAATATAGGTGATAGCCGAATTGCGTACCGAGCGCAGCATATAGGACTCAAACGAGGAAGTGAACGTCAGTTTCTCGCGATTGGTCCATACTTTCACGAACAAATCTTGCACAATCTCGGCTGCCTGGTCACCATCGCCCACAAACCGGATACAAAAACGTGTCAAGGGTGCATAATAGTGACGGAAGACCTTGTTGAATGACTCCCTGTCGCCACCTTTCATTTTGTCGAGAAGGACCTTGAGCTCGTTTTCGTTCATTAATAATATAGGTATTAATGCCTTAGGCAAAACAGGCTGCAAATTTACACATTTTTACAACACAAATATCACAATTTATATTTTATTATTTATCAACTACTTGCATTCTGTTTTACGACTTTTTGAAGAAAATTAATGCGAAAAACGAAAAGAAAATCTTTTCCGATTGAAAAAAGTTGTATTTTTGCAGTCCGAAAAAAAAGAGAGTCAGTATCTAACTTAAAGATATCGAGAAATGTACGCAATAGTAGAAATCGCAGGACAACAGTTCAAAGTTGAGAAGGGTCAGCAAATCTTCGTCAACAGACTGCATGAAGAAGAAGGAAGCAAGGTTTCTTTCGACAAAGTGTTATTGATTGGAAACGACGGTTCGACCAAAATAGGAGCCCCGACGGTAGCCGGCGCCAGTGTCGAAGCCACGGTGATGCAGCACCTCAAAGGCAACAAGATTATCGTTTTCAAGAAGAAGAGAAGAAAAGGATATCAGACTTCTAACGGTCACCGTCAGTATCTGAGCAAGATCCAAATTGAAAGCATCACTGAGTAAAAACCCGAAAAAAATAAAGAGATATGGCACACAAAAAAGGTGTAGGTAGTTCCGAGAACGGTCGTGAGTCCGCTAGTAAGCGACTCGGAGTGAAACTTTTCGGTGGACAAGCCGCCATTGCTGGCAACATCATCGTTCGTCAGCGCGGCACGAAGCACTATCCCGGCAAGAACGTCGGTATGGGCAAAGATCACACTCTGTATGCACTGTGTGACGGCATCGTTGAATTCCAGAAGAAGAAAGAAGGCAGGTCCTTCGTCTCCGTCCTTCCCGTCGAAGGTCAAGTCACTGAATAATTGTTCATAACATACCGTTTGATCCCGACTATCGTCCGATAGTCGGGATTTTTTATGTCACAAAAGGCTGTTTCCGCCAAAATGCGTATCTTTGCCGACCTAACCAACCATGACTGTCAAAACCCCATGAATAAAAAACACTTCTTTATCGGATGGCTCGCTATGTTGTTGCTGCTTGCCAACTGCCAATCCAAAACCGACATCGGCAAAATCGACGCTCTGAAAAAGCAAGTCAACAAGGAGGCCAAGGCTCTGAACGAATTAAATACCCAAACTTTTCTTCAACTTGAAAAGGACCTTTTCTCCTGCGACTCTACCTTACAGTATTTACCTGAGGAACAACTGGACAAAGCCTTTCAGAAGCTGCAACTTGTGGACGCTTACGTCCAACAGTTCAAAGAGACACGACCTGTCATGCAAGCCGAGATGGACTCCACCCTACAACGCCTCGACCTGCTTAAAGCTGATGCCCAAACTCATTATCTTTCCGATTCGTTAGTTGAGGTTTATATTAATGCCGAGACCCAACAAGTTGAAAAGTTGAGCAACCAAGTGGCCTATTTCAAAGACCGTTTGGGCAACTGTTGCAAGGACTTGGACAATTTTATAAACAAGAAATGAATGGCCTTCCCATGAAACGACACTGGATTTTCTTCCTGCTCTTTACCCTCGCATTCGTCGTTCCAATGAATGCGCAAATCAACGTGCCCACCAAAGGCAAGAAAGTGGATGCCAAGCAGAAGGATCAAATCCAAATCGATGAGCAATTGGCTTCTCAGTTTTACCGCGAGCAAAATTATGAAAAAGCCTGTGAGTTGTATGAAAAACTCTATGAGAAGACCAACCAAATTAGTCATTTCCAGCAGTTTATAGAATGTTTGCTCCATCTGAAGGAGTACGACAAAGCCGAGCGTGAACTGAAAGCGTTTGCCAAGAAGAGCCCTGGTTACTACAGAACTGTTGCCGACCTCATCTATGTCTATACCATGCAAGGCAAAACGGACAAAGCCAAAACGCAGTTCAACAAAGTGTTGAAAGAGTTGCCTGACAATGCGCCTACCATCCGAAACCAGTGCTATGCCTTTCAATCAAGAGGGTTAAACGACATGGCTTTGGCCATATTGGAAAAAGGTAACTCGCTCCTCAATGGCAAGGAAACCTTCTATCTGGACCAAGCCAACATTCACCAGTCGTCGGCCAATTACCAAGAGGCTTTCCGTTATTATTTCCTTGAGCTGGAGGCCCATCCCGGACAATACAACAATGTTCGCAACCGTCTGCAAACCATGATGTTCTATGATGTGAACCACAGCATTTCTGATGAGATGCGTATGGCTTTGTTGAAGCAGACGCAGGAAAAGCCCGACAACTTGGAGTTTGCCCAACTTCTCGTTTGGTTTGCCCTACAACAGGAAGACTACGACATTGCCTTGTCACAAAGCCAAAGCATCGACCGAAAAACCCATGACCAAGATGCACAGATTAACAACTTGTCAGGCATCTGTCTGAACAACAAACAATACGACATTGCAAAGCAAGGCTATGCCTATATTCTGGATAAAGGTGCCAGCAGCCCCTTCTACGGTCAAGCCCTCACCGGCAGTATCAAAGCCGATTACCTGAAGCTGAAAGCTGCCAACAGCACCGATACAAGAGCTTATGAAAAACTCACAAAACGCATCGAAGAAGCTTATAATGAAATTAATACCAACGATTTATCGAAACTCACCTTGATTCAAGCCGACATTTTGACCTATCAACTCAACAAGTCAGAGGAAGCCGTTGCTTTACTCACCCAGACCATTGAGACCGTTGGTGGCAAACAGGACAAAGCTGAACTGAAGCTGAAACTGGCCGACATCTATCTCTACAAGGACGAGGTGTGGGAAGCCACGCTGCTCTATAGCCAAGTCGACAAGAGTATGAAGGAAGAACCCCTTGGCCACGAGGCTCGCTTCAAAAACGCACAGCTCCGCTATTTCATTGGTGAATATGAATGGGCTGAGAGCCAACTGAAAGTGTTGAAAGCTGCTACCTCAAAGCTCATAGCTAACGATGCCATGACGCTCTCTTTGGTCATCAAGGACAACCTCGAAGTAGACACTACGGGGATGGAACTCAACAAATTGGCTCGCGCTGACTACAGAATCTACCAGCAACGTGAAGATGAAGCACTCACCTTACTTGACGACATCATCGCCACTGGCAATGAGATAAGTAAGCCACATGCCTTGTTCCGCAAAGGTGAAATCGAAGAGAAAAAGAAAGCGTTTGAAACTGCCGAACAACTTTACCTTCAAATTGTGGAGCAATACTCTGACAGTTATATGGCTGATGCCGCATTGATGCATGCCGCATTGATTGAGCAAAACGAATTGAAGAACAAAGAATTGGCCAAGCAGCATTACGAGAAACTGATTGACGAATACCCGACGAGCATTTATACCGCGCAAGCGAAGAAGAATTACCGAAAACTATGAACGAGGTCCGACCCAAGAAAGCCTTAGGCCAGCATTTCCTGACCGACCAGAATATTGCCCAACGCATCGTGGAGCAGTTGTCGCCCGATGTTGAGAGCGTTATTGAGGTGGGTGCCGGCACGGGCGTTTTGACCCAATATTTAGTGCAAAACGTCATCGACAAGTTCCACGTCATCGAAATCGACAAGGAGTCTATCGCCTATTTGGAGAAACATTTCCCCATGCTCGGCGAGCGGCTTATCGAGGGCGACTTCCTCCGCACCGATCTGAGTCAGTTTGGCAAGCAAAACATGGCCATCATCGGTAACTTTCCTTACAACATCAGCAGCCAGATTTTCTTCCAAGTGCTGAAATACAAGGAACAAGTCGTGGAGGTGGTCGGAATGGTGCAGAAAGAAATGGCCGAGCGCATGGCCGCCAAGGAAGGCAGCAAGACCTACGGCATCTTGAGCGTGCTGATGCAGGCTTGGTACGACATCGAGTATCTTTTCACCGTTCACGAGAACGTGTTCAACCCGCCTCCAAAGGTGAAGTCTGCCGTTATCAAAATGCGGCGCAATGCCGTCACCGACTTGGGCTGCGACGAAAAACTCTTTGTGAGCATCGTCAAGCAGGCCTTCAACCAGCGCCGCAAGACCATGCGCAACTCATTGCGCCCGATGCTCAGGCCAGAAATCATCGAAAACGAGGTCTTCAACAAACGTCCCGAGCAACTGTCGGTGCAGGAGTTTATTGATTTGACGAATCTGATTGGGGGCTAAATCACAACCTACCGCTATCCGCATTGCTCCCCTGATGGTTCTCGAAACGCTTCAGGTTCTTGCGGTTGAAACTGTAGCGCACGGAAAAGCGGAAATAGCGCGCATCTATGATATTATCGCTCTTTGAGACGACCCCGTCCAACAGGCTCTCGCGGTTGCCGACATCGGTGTTGAACACGTCGTTCACACTGATACTGGTTTGCAGGTTGCCGTCTAAGAACCTCGCCGAAAGGTGCAGGCCCATTTTGGGATGACCTTGTGTCCTGGCATAGCCGCTGAGATACGAAGAAGAATACAAAGCATAGCCGCCCAATTCCACATCGTATTTCTTGAATAGCACATACGAGAAATCAAGATTCGCAAAGTAACTCCACAATGAATTGCGGTAGTCGAGGGCATCGCTGCTGTTGTAATTCTCATATTTCGCCTGACCAAATAAACCTATGTTCAACCGGTTGTCGAAGAACCTTTTCGACATATTCAGAATGAACAACAATTCGTCTCTCGTGCCGAAATTGCCGTAAGTGTAGCCGATGATGGCGCCGTCAGCATCCAATTGCGGCACCTGTAGCACATAGTCCTCATCATGACCATACGTAACAGCAAAGTTCAACCAATAACGATAGCGGTATTTGAACGTTACACTGTTCTGTGTGGAGTGTTTCAGGTTGGGGTTGCCCTCCACATAATAGACAGGACTTTCGTACTTGCGGAAGGGATTCAGATAAGTGAAATTGGGCTTGCCATAGTTGCGACTGTAGTTGAAGGTGAAATAATGGTCCTCATGGGGTTTGAATCGCAAGGTGAAATTGGGACGAAAGACGTTGTAGTTGTATGGTGTCTTGATTCCTGTGGTTTCCGAAATGCCCAAAGTGCGCACATACGAGTCGGTAAGCGTGAGGACATAACTGAACTTCTCGCTCACCTGATGGTCAAAAATGAAATAGCCCATGAAGGAGTTCTCCTTGTAATTGAAATCGTTGGTTACCAAAATGTCAGGTTGCCAAGTGCCGTCAATGAGATTTTCATAACTGAAATCATTTTCCAAATCGGAATAGTGGTAAGAGAGACCAGATTGGATTCGGATTTTGTCCCATTCACGGGTATAGTCGGCGCGGGTCGAGAAAAGCCAACCGGAATAGGGCGAAGCATCACGGTTGTAAGTCACCGAATCAAGCAAATAGTTGTATTGGCGCAGGTTGCCCGACGCATTGAGGTTGTGGCTCAAATTGGCATCCACCGTGATGTAATGCTTGGGGTCGTTGAAGTTGTGCTTGTAATAGATGTCGCCCCAATAAGAACGCGAATCGTTCCGCGCCGTGTCGGTGGAATGGATGGCCGTTCCACGGTCGAGGATATACTCATCGATGTTGTCGTGGTCGAAATCGAGGTCTCCCGAGAAGTTGATGTCCAATGAGTTGTTGTCGTCAAACTGGATGCCTGTGCCCGTGTTCAAATAATAGGAGTTCATATTGCTGGTATGGTTTGCCTCGCGCCGCATCAGCGTGTCGCCACCCTCGCGATACTGCCAATAGCGGTAGGCATACTCCCTCGGATTGTAGTTTTGCGACAGATACAGATAGGTGTTGGTTTTCAAGGTTCTGAAGTTGAGATTGAGCGACGACCTCGCACCAAGGCGTTTGCGCAGTTGCAGGTCGCCTGAAACGCTGCCGTAGAAGCCCGTGGCCAAGTTCTTCTTCGTGATAATGTTCACCACAGGGCCATCCCACTCGCCCGCGAAGCGTGGCGGGGTTTCATACATAATTTCCACCTCGGCGATGTCCTCGGCCTTTTCGCCTTGCAACATATCGGTGATTTGGCTGAACGAAACGCGAAGCGGCCTGCCGTTAAGTAGCACGAGCACGGGCTTGTTCAGGACGGTCAGCGTGTTCTCGCTCACCTTGTAGAACGAACCGGGGATTTCCTGCAGGGCATCGATGTAGGTGGCCGCAGGCGGCAGTTTCAGTTCGCTGATGTTCATTTTCAGTTTGTCGAACTTGTCCTCAAAGACTTTTGAGGCAGTTACTTGCACCTCATTCAGCATTTTCACATCGGGCTTGAGGCGCAGCGTGTCAAGACGCACATCTTTGTCGAGATTGACCGAGAAAGGCAGATGCGCAAAGCCGGTGAATTTCACCAAGCCTTTGTATTGGCCTTCCTTTAGGCCGTGTAGGGCGAAGTCGCCTTGCTTGTTGGTGATGCCGTAAGTGGCTTTCACCGTGTCGTTGCCTTGCCATACCATAACGGTGGCGTAGGGCAAGGTTCCTTGTTCGTCGCAGACCGTACCGCTCAACGTGTGGGTCTGGGCTATGCCTGCCATTGAAAGCATTAGCATAAGGGTTAAAGTTGGAATGTGTTTCATTGTTGAATCGTTGATTGTTTAACTGTTTAATTGTTGTTGACGCGGGACTTCGGGACGCGAGACGCGGGACACCGTTGTTGTCGCTTTGCGTCACTGCGAGGCACGAAGCAGTCCAGAGTTTGAACTGGTTCACTGGATTAACTCCGTTAAATCTGCGATTTGCTTCGTCGTTCTTCCTCGCAATGACGTGGCAAAAGTAGCCCAAGCCGATGACCTGTCAACGGGATTACAGTTTTGATTTGACAGCTTACAAATCTTTCTTTGAGAGCGATTTGCAAACAACTAAAACACAATAAGATAAGGAAGTGAAATTACAAGCGGTTCTTCAATTCGTCAGGCTCGAAACCCAACTTTTTGCGCAATTCGCTGCGGCTTTTGTTGATGGAATAGACGCTCAAACCGAGCAGGTCGCCCATTTCAGCGTTGGAGAGGCCGCTGCACGAAAGCAGACACACCTTGGCGTCGGTTTCGTTCAGGTCGGGGAATTGTTCGGCAATCATCGCCTGCAAGCCCGGATAGGCCGCCTCGATGACCGATACGGCACTCTCAAATGCGGTCTCCTTCCCGTTCATCACCTGTCGCACCAAAGGTCTCCACTCCATTTTGGGGTCGTAGGCGTTTTTCTCGATGCGTGAGGCGGATAGAATCAGGCGGAGGCGGGTCGTAAGTTCCTGTTTCACAAACGGATTTTCCTCGGTCTGCTTCGGTTCCGTCACTTGGATTTCCGGTTTTTGTTCTTCCATTGGGGTTTCAATGGTTTCCGCTTTCGGCTTGCGTTTCAGCCAATACAGCAGCGCACCTATTATTAGTGCAAATAAAGCCACAATGCAGAAAACCAATGTTTTATGCTGCTTTTGCAGTTGCTTTTCAGCCATCGTATTTCGCAAGTTCAAATAATCGTTTCGTTGTTGCTGACGGCTATAATTTCGCACCACGCCAAATTTCGCACCATAGTATGTTTCGTCGGATATAATCCGATGCGACAAAAAAACAGGGACAAGATCATGTTGTCGGCCATAACAAGAAAACAAGTCATCACCACTAAATTTATACTTTTGACTGCGCGACTTTGCCCTCGCCCAAATTCGGAGATAATAACCAGTCGAATCGTCGCTTAATGGTTTAATATCGTGTCTGACATTATGATCAAAAAACAATTCTTTTATGCCGTATGCCTTGGTTGCCAGTTTCAATCCAGTGTCTTCTGTCTCCAATTGTTTCAAAAGCAGGATCCCAACATCCCTGTTATCAAAATGCTTGTCGCCTAACATTATTCCTTGGTTGAACATAGCACGCCACTGGGCATCTTCATTGCCGCTTTCAAATGCAAAATCAATACTATTGGCCAAATGGATTGCAGCATCGTTGAACTCCTCCAAAAAACATTGGTTCACGCCCATCATATTCTGTACGAAGGCTCTCTCATACAAACGGTTGCCAAAATAGCGGTCGGCGGAATCCAAGGCAGCGGCGGCTTCCTTGTATTTATCCATCCAATGCAAATGCCGTCCCATCTGGAAAAAGGCGCGAGCAATGGTCAGACTGTCACCTGCACGAAGGCCATATTTCGTGGCTTCCTCAAAAGATAGCAAGGCCAAACTATCGGCATAAATCGTCTGCAAGTCGTAACCTTTGTAAAGCGCGGCCAAAGCCGCCTTTTGGGGTTGGCCTTTTTTGGCAAAATAGGCAGGAGCGCGGTCAAGATCTGGTGAGGTGTAGGTATGGTTCATTACCTTATCTAACAAGAAGTTGCCGTTTGATTGAGTTGGATCAGTGGCATCGCGGTCGGCGCCATAAATCGCCCGACCTTGCAGCAAGGCCATCTCCATACGATCGTCTTCACTGAAATAGACTTCCAAATGCATCACACTATCAATGAGGTGCAAGGCACTGTCGGGATGGGTTTCTACTATGCTTTCAGCTTGGAGGAGCAAGCGTTTCGCCTCACGGTCAGGTTGGCTGCAAGCCATAAGCAGCAATAGGAATCCAAAAATCAATAGTCTCGTTTTCATACGGGCAAAATTACAAAAGTATAGTTATCGGCTGCAAAATTACCCCATTCAGAAACACGGTCGGGAAAAATACTGTTTTCATTTCAATTTTTACAAACTATTTCCCATAGAATTTTTATAAAAAAATGAATTTCAATATAATAAGACAAACCATTTACAAACCCACTACGTTATGGTTACAATAGAGATTGTGTGTAAACCTACACTACAGAACCAATTATAAAAAGATTTTATTCGTAAAACCGATGTTCCTTCAAATAATCAAACGCCTTCTCCGGCATGAAATGCCTCACATCGCGCCCTTCCTTGATGCATTGGCGGATGAAGGTGGATGAAATCTCTAAAATCGGGGTTTTCAGCACTGTGACGGAAGGATAATTAATGAGCTCTCCCCCATCGTAACCTTCACGGGGAAAAACCAATAATTCGTAGTTATCGAGAATTCGCTGATATTCACGCCAGTTTTTGAAGTTTTGCAAGCTGTCCATGCCACAAATGAACATGAACTTACAATCAGGGTATTGCTCAGAGAGAGCTGTCAAGGTATTTATCGTATAAGACGGCCTAGGAAGATGCATCTCGATATCGCTGACGAAGAAGCGTGGATCGTCGCCCACAGCGAGTTGCACCATTTTCAGACGTTCATCATCATCCAAAAGCTCTTCTTTCTGCTTCAAAGGGTTTTGTGGCGTGACTACAAACCACAGTTCGTCCAAGTCGGCGAACTCGACCAAATAGTTGGCCAGCATCACGTGGCCGTGATGAATGGGGTTGAAGGAACCCGAATAGATGCCTACTTTTTTCATGTTATTTGTATTTTTAATTGACCATTTGACCCTTCGACAAGCTCAGGGTTCAAGGGCTTATCTCATCATTCCTCTTCAAGGAAGGCTTGCACGACTTCGAGAATCTTGCGCTTGGCGGTCTCGAGGTCGTCGTTGATAACGGTGCGGTCGAACTTGCCTTGGGCAAACTCCATCTCCCAAGCCGCCTTGGCAAGGCGCTTCTCAATCTCTTCCATCGAGTCGGTCTGACGATTGATGAGTCGCTCGCGCAGCACCTCAATCGATGGAGCTTGGATAAAGACCGACAAAGCCTGGTCACCGTAATGCTCCTTGATGTTCACACCACCGCACACATCCACGTCGAAAGCCACATGCTTGCCCTCGTCCTGCATCTGTGCAACCACGGAAAGCAAAGTGCCATAGCAACGGCCTGGATAGACCTCTTCCCACTCAAGGAACTCGCCATTCTCCACGCGCTGCTTGAAGTCTTCCATGGTCAGGAAATAATACTCACGACCATTCACCTCTTCGCCACGGGGCGGTCGTGTGGTAGCGGAAACTGAGAAAGCCATCTCAGGTATGTTGGCCATAACATGGTTGAGCAAGGTGGTCTTGCCTGAGCCCGAAGGGGCACTGAAGATTAGAAGTTTTCCTTTCATAGTCGTGTTTTTTGCTTTCATCCGTCAGCCGTCAGCTATCAGCATCAGCAATTGCTGACCGCTGACGGCTGATAGCTGATAGCTTATAAAATATTACATACCTGTTCCTTTATCTTCTCCAATTCGTCCTTCATCTTGACGACAATCTTCTGAATGTTCACCTCGTTGGCTTTCGAGCCTAAGGTGTTGATTTCGCGACCCATTTCCTGTGCAATGAAACCCAGTTTCTTGCCTGCTTGGTCGTCGTCGCAGCTCTCGTTGAAGTAGTTGCAATGCTGACGCAGACGAACTTTCTCTTCGGTGATATCCAATTTTTCAAGATAAAATATCAATTCTTGTTCGAAGCGGTTTTCATCGTATTGTCCAGTTGAAGTCAGCTCGCTGAGATTTTTGATGATACGCTGCTTGATGACCTCGTGGCGGCTCTTCTCATAAGGTTCCACTTGACCCAGCAAGTCAAGAATCAATTCCACACGATGCAACAAGTCTTTCTTCAAGGTCTGGCCTTCTTGGATGCGGAAACCATCGACGATGTCCAAAGTTTGGTCGAGGGTCTCACCGACTTTAGCGACAAAGGCTTCATCGTAATTCTCCACGGGAACATTGAAGATACCTGGCATCCTGAACAGCACTGCGGCCATATCTGTTGTCGGTGCAATGCCAAGTTGAGACGAAATGGCTTCAATCTGTTCCTTGTAGGCCTTCACAATGTCCTGGTCGATATGGTAGGTTTGAGTCAGGTCCGTGTCGGTGATGGTGATGACCACATCCACCTTGCCGCGTTGCAGCTTGGCACCAATCCTATTGCGAAAATCCAGTTCTGCAAAACGCAATTCGTTGGGCAACTTCACTTGAAGATCCAACTGTTTGCTATTGAGGGTTTTAACTTCTACTGATACTTTTTTTGCATTGTAGGTTTGCTCGGCAATGCCGTAACCCGTCATGGAACGAATCATAAATCTTGATTATTTGCGAAATGAAACTATTGCTGGACGAATCCCCAGGGTTTGCCATAGAGATCTCTTTGGGTAGCAGGCGAAATAGCGACTGGCTTCACCAAATTGATTCTCGAAGAGAACACACCATATCCGCCATTAATGTTGGTGTAATCGGGAACAGTCTGGGCATAGCCTGTCTGCGAGTTGATCTGGATGTAGTTGTAAAGCTCATCGCCACCAGCCGATAGAAAGATCTTCATTGGTTTCTCATCAAAATAGCGAAACACATTGGGATGGTTTTCATTAATCACCGTGTCACCACCAATAGCATCTTTCAAAAGGTTGAACAAGGTGCTCATACCATAATTGATATAATAAACCTGAGCGTTTTCCTGGTACAAATTATCTAAGTTCTTGACACCGAACGAATAGGTGACCTGCTTGTCGGTTAGCGGACCTCCATTGACAGATTCCTTGTAGTAAAACACCATTTTAGCATCATAGAAAACTGCATTGTCAGCCAGCGTGAACTTGACCTTCGAAGTCAAATCGTTCCCATCTGCCATGAAACCAAGACTCTCTGTTATGATCTTAAACCCTTCACCACCCACCAAATTCGTCTCAGTCGTAATGGTATCATTATCCTTGTAAACAAGCAATTTATACTTATACTTTACAGTTTCAGTATTTACATCTAGGTGTTTATCCGTCCAATATACCTTTTGGTTGGGCGAATAGAAAATCCCTTCCTCTTTGTCGTGGATAGTGATAGTATCCAACACCAACGTATCGCCCGTAGACTCATAATGACCGCCATAACCTTGTTTGTACTTCACAATATAAGCTCTCAACTTGCCTGGATAGTTGGACGAATCTGCAATCAGCGACACCTCGGCGGCATTGATGGGATGGTCGTTGCTACCTGAGAAAGCCCGATTGATGCGGATGAAATTGGTGTCCTGCGAGGCATCAAGGAGGCCATAAATCACGGGAATGTCCTTGTATTCAGAATAGAGTTCCACGTCAGTAGTGCAAGCGTTGAAAAAGGCCAAGCCTGCCAATAGTGAAAGGGATAAAAACAGTTTTTTCATCGTTTAGGTCGTTTTTAGAATGGGCAAAAATAATGCTTTTTCTGTAATTATTGTTGTTAATGGTAAATTATTGCTCCTGAAAGCCCCATGATGTCTCGGCAAAAAGGTCATTTAGGGTGCTATTTGACATATTGACTACTTTTTTTACAGTGGTGCGCGATGAGAACAAGCCGTAACCGCCATCGATATTTGAATAAACAGAAACGAAACCCACCGGATTGCTCTGCTGCGCTTGATTGGCCGCAAAATAATTGTATAAATCTTCGCCTGCAGCACTGATGGAAATGACAAAATCATCGACATAGCGAACCACGTTAGGATGATTTAGGTCAGCAATCGTATCTCCGCCAATGGCTATAGCAAGGGTATTGAATAACCAATTCAATGAGTATTCCACGCAATAGTAATCTCCACCAAGGTGTATGACATCGCTTGAGCCAAACGAGCGGCTGATATGTTTCCGTTTCATTTCTTGACCTTCATGCTGTTCGAGATAATTGAATTGCATCCCAATTTCAAAAAGGCCTGTCTCACTTTCGATCTTAAAAAAAGCTTTCTCCACATTATTTGTTGGCGACATCTGAAACACAACCTTGTTTGTCGTAATTAATAATTCTTCATTTCCAATCATTTTTGTCGCTGCAGTCACCGTATCGCCATTGGGTTTAACAACAATCAGACGATATTTATACTTTTGTCCATTCGTCCCCGAGTTAAGTGGTTCTGTTGTGTAATAGACCATCTGGTCGGGTGCATAAAACACACCTTCTTCCTTGTTATGTATAGTCATTGTATCAAGGATAATCTCTCGACCAGTGGATTCGTACGAGCCTCCATAGGTACTTCTCAACTCGATAATCCGCGTGTCAAGCTTGCCTGGATAATTACTCGAATCATAAATCAAGGCCACTTCACTGGCATCAATAGGGTCGTCGCTTGTACCACAAAAAGCTCGGGTTATCTTGACATAATTGGTATCGGCACGATGGTCCAACATGGCATAAATGATAGCCATATCTTTGTAATCTGCATATAGCTCCACGTCGGAACTGCAAGCATTGACAACGACCAAACTCGCCAAGAGCGAAAAGAAACAGATTCGTTTTTTCATCGTTCAAACCAATTGAGTTAAAGCAGTAATATGTAGCGTTTATAGATTCTTTCATTGGGTTACTAGTCCTCTTTAAAGCCCCATGCCGATACGGAAAACAGGTCTCTCTTGCAACTGCTGGCCAGCTTTGCTTCCCTTTGAATCGTCGTGCGTGATGAGAAAAGGCCATAGCCTCCTTCGATATTGGTATAAACAGTAATAAGTGAAATTGGGCTGTCCATCTGCGCTTGATTAGCAAGGTAATAATAGTTCAATTCGTCGCCACCCGCGCTGATGGAAATGATGAAGTCGTCAATGTAGCGAACCACATTGGGATGGTTGGCATCTACCACCGTGTCACCTCCAATGGCATTCCCCAGCGTATTAAACAACCAATTGAGCGAGTACTCTAGATAATATGTATTTCCTATAAGATGTGTGTATTCGCTGATGGTTCTCGTGCCAAATGAACGGCTGATTTTTTTCTTCTTCATCTCCTGACCCGCCTTTTGCTCCCGATAATTGAACTCTATCTTGACATCATATAAGGAAGCCACTCCATCAGCTCTAAAATATAGTTTTCCTAAGGCATTAGTTGGAGTCAACTGAAAATTCATTCCTCTGGTCTCTATGCTGAATTCCTCATTTCCGACCATGGTAGTCCTCGCCGCAACCGTGTCGCCATCAGGTTTGACCGCTACAAACCGATAACTGTATCTTTCACTATCCGTCCCAACATTAAGGTGCTCAGGCGTATAATAGACAATCTGGTCCGGTGAATAAAAAACACCCTCCTCTTTATCGTGAATGGTCAACGTATCAAGTATCAAAACACGGCCGGTGGGCTCGTATTTGTTTCCATAAGTACTTTTCAATTCAATAAAACGTACATCCAGCTTACCCGGGTAATTGCTCGAATCGGAAATCAAAGCCACATCGTTCGCATTAATCGGGTTGTCGTTTGTGCCACAAAAGGCTCGGGTTATTTTGACATAATTGGTGTCGGCACGTGAATTCAGCATGGCATAAATGATGGGCACATCCTTGTATTCAGCATACAAATCCACATCGGTACTACATGAGTAAAAAATTCCGATAAAAAATAATAAAACAGGAATAAAACGCATATATTTCATGTTGAAGCAGATTAAACAACGCGACAAAAGTAGTGTTTTTTTCTTTCCCTGCAAATTATTTTGCATTTATTTTTATTTTTGTCCCCAAATAAATAAAAGCTACGTTCCTAAGTCCGATGTTGCTGAGCGCAGCTAAGCATCAAAGAGCCCATTAAAACACATTCCTATGAAAAAACTTTCCCTATTATCAATGTTTTTCCTTCTAGCCTTCACCATGACGGCCCAAGTGGAATACATTTATGACTTCAACAGCCTCACTGAAGGCTCGCAAAATCTCAATGGCCAAGACGGCTGGGTAACACATTACCAGACTGCTACTTCGTCGCAGGACTTCGATGTCAGCTATGTGTGTGGATCCGATATGGCTCCCGATGAGAGCCTTGCCATCTGGTATCCCTATGGTGGTTCTGGCGTAGGCCGCACGGCCACCCGCAAAGCCTCATCGAATTTCAACTTCAGCTTCCAAGGCGGTGGCATCATGGACCTTGAAATCGACATGAACCGTACCTGGTGGGGCAGTTTCTTCGGCGTGGGCTTCGATGCTGACGGCGACGGACACATCCTGCCCGGCATGACCGACCCCGACGGCGGCGTCTACCTTTTTATCAAGAGCCAAGGCGACAGCGGCCATGCTCGTGTTCACCTACCCGATGGCACTTCAGTTCCCTTCGACTATGAAGAAGGCGGCTGGACACGCTATAAAATGTCGTTCGACTTTACAGCTTACAATGGCGCAGGCGCAGTAACGGTATTCGTCAAGCCCGGATGTGAGGGCGAATGGATCCAGATGGCAGGCTGCACCAATGTCTGCATGAACCTCACCCCTGGCAGTGGCGACAAGAACGACTACCAAGTATGGGACGGCATATTCTTCCACTCCCAAGGCGGCACTGGTGGCTTCGACAACCTCCTCGTACGTCAGCAGCCCGACGGCAACGCCCAACTCATCGAGATGGCTGACATTCCGAACCAATTGGTTTTCAATGACCCAATTACCTTGGAGGCCACGGCTTCGTCAGGTCTGCCCGTTTCCTTTGAATTAATGGAAGGTCCCGCCACGATTAATGGCAACGTTTTGACTTTGACAGGTGAAACGGGCATCGTGAAGCTGAAAGCCACACAAGCCGGCGATGCCAACTGGTTGCCCGCGCCCGATGTGGTAAAGAGTTTTGAAGTGGTCGACCCTGATGCCTACGAACCCGAAGTAAAGATTCGCCGTCCCTACGACGGTACCAAGGTCTATATGGACGACCTCCATCCCGTGATGATTGTCGTCTCGGCTTATATCGAGCACCCCGAAGTCATCAAGTTCACCGAAATCACTGCGAGCGTCGACGGACAAGAAATACCGCTTCAAACCGACTATCCCGAGGATCCTGACAACGGTTATTACTATGGATTCTTCACTCCTTTGGGATTCACCAATAATAGCGTTAGCGTCAGCGTGACCCAAAGCGGCGGGAAAACGACGACTTATCACACTAATTTTGAAGTGACCAACCAGATTGACAACCATTTGGACATCGTAACGATGAACGGCGACCTTGTTTGCACCCCGTCGGTGCATAGCGCGAAAGGGGAATATGTGATGCCTACGCACGTGGGCGCGTTCAGCGAGATTTTGGCCCACTACGACCACACCTGCGTGAACAACAACTGCGACCCCTACGACCGCGTGGGTGGCGTGAAGGTGCGCAACTATCGTGGCGAGTGGGTGGAACTGTTCCGCTACACCACCCCCTTCGGCGTGCAGTGCGATGACGATTTGGATGTGAGCGACTACACCTCCTTATTACAAGGCTTGGTCGAGTTTGAATACTACATGGAGAGTTGGGGTGGCAGCGGCTACAACCCCACGCTGATTTTCAGTTTCACCAAAGGCACGCCCGCCTATCTCTATGCCGATGTGGATGAGATTTGGTTTGGCACCTACGCTTTCGGTGACTATGCCAACCAGCAGCCCGTGCCCGTGGTGAACTATGAATTTAGCGACAAGGCGCAATCCGCCAAACTGAAAATCACGACGACAGGCCATAACTGGAGCAGCGGCACCAACAACTGCTACAACACGGGCAACGCCGCCGAGTTCTACGAAGCCACGCATCACGTTTTTGTGAATGGAACTAGCAAATACGACCAGCACTTGTGGCGCACTTGTAACCCCAATCCGGCAGGCTGCCAACCGCAAAATGGTACATGGCCACATAATAGGTCTGGTTGGTGTCCTGGTAGCATTGGCTTGGTTTGGGACTTCGACCTTTCGGAATACCTCGCCGCCGGACAAGCCGAGCTCTTCTATCAGTTTGACCCAACCTACTTAGACCTCTGCCATCCCAACCACCCCGACTGCATCGACGGTGTGACCTGCACCGAATGTGCCGCCCCCGACAACCCGGTGTTGCGCGTGGCGGGCAAAGTCGTCACCTATAGCAATGATGAAGACTTGCTGGTGAGTGTACACGAAGCACACGTCGAATCGGCCTTCAACGCTGAGATTTACCCCAATCCAGCCAAGGGACAGTTCACCATCCGCACCGATTACGAAAAGGGAGCCGTGAGCGTGATGGTGCTCAATATGCAGGGACAAATCGTGGCCACCTTCACTATGGAAGGCCAGCGCACCATTGACGCGAGCCGTTGGCCTGCAGGAGTTTATACCGTGCAGATGCTGGGCGGGAGCTTGGTGACGCAAAAACTGGTGGTGGAATGATGACAAACAATTAATTGACGACAGAGGAGGCCTAGAAAGTCTCCGTCGATTAATTATTGAAATGGATAAAACGAAAAAAGACCGCACCTTCGTCAAGATGCGGTCTTTTTTATGTCAATTCAGATTAGAACCTGTAGCGGATGCCTAGTGCGACACCGTAACCAAAGCCGCTGGCCGCACCAATAATATCCCATTGCGGGCGAGCGTCGAGCGTGAGTTGGATAGGAATGTTGAAGTTGTATTCCAAACCAGCCTGGGCTAAAATACCAAGTCCCAAGTTTTTGCTATCGTAACCATCCCAATAGCCGACATTTGCTCCAAGACCAGCAAACCAACCGAAGTTGTTGACGATGTCACCTGTCCATTGATAGATGCCAGTGAGGTTGTAATAACCATGGCTGTCGTGGGTAGCCCAACCAAAGTCAAATTCCATACGGTTGTTTCCGAGGCCGTGTTGCCAAGAGAGTTCAGCGCCGCTGCTACTACCCAAAACACCACGGACACCAATCCAATTTTGTGCATTTAAGGCAAAAGACAAGCCGAAAACTGCAACTAATAAAAACATTACTTTTTTCATCGTTTTTTGTGTTTATTTAAGTATTAAGGTTAATTGTTTTACACAACTTTCATTCTTCATACACCACATGAAGCAACACATCACCGACCATGCCTAAAGTCGTCTTGTCGATATGTTCGAGATTGTCGTTTAAGGTATGCCACACTTCAGGGAAACATTGGTTGCTGCTGTTGGGTTGCAAGTCGATGATGTCTATAGTCGGGATGCCAGCAATCTGGTTCATCGGGATATGGTCGTCGCTGATCATCGTGCCCAGTTCGTTGGTGAAATAGGTACGATAGCCCATATCGGCGGCTTTGCGCCAAACTTTGTTACTCACCCAAGCGGCATAGCCTTGCGAATAGTATTCTTTGGGAAAATTGGGATTGCTCCCGCCCACCATATCCAACAGGATGCCGTAATAAGCCTTATAGCCATACACATGCGGATGCTTCGACCAATACTGCGAGCCCAACGCCCAGTGGTTGACCGACTCATCATAATATAACTCAGCCTCTTCCTGATGCGGACCATAGTCTTCCAAATCGAACAAAACGATGTCAACACCCAAATTTTGAGGCAGCTCCTGCAACTTGAACTGTCTTGCACATTCCAGCAATACGCCCACGCCACTGGCACCATCATTGGCACCATCAATAGGTTTGCGTGAGTTGGCAATATCGGGGTCGTGGTCAGCATAGGGGCGCGAGTCCCAGTGGGCGCAGAGCACGATGCGTTTCTTGGCTTCAGGGTGGAACACAGCCACGATATTTTGGCCATCGATGCCTTTGTCGTTGAACAGACGTGTCCTGAATTCCTGCATGATGACCGTATCGGCATATCCATCAAGTTTGGAAACAAGCCATTCAGCACAATTGGCATGGGCTTGCGTCTCAGGCACACGCGGTCCGAAGTTGGTCTGCTGAGCCACAAACTGATAGGCAGAGTCCGCGTTGAAACTTGGGACGGCAATGGTTTTCTTAGGCTTTTCTGTAGTGGTTGTCGTTCCTTTAGGCTGCTTGTCGCCACAGGAGACGAGAAGCAACGAAACGACTATGATGATGAATGCTTTTTTCATTTGGGATGATTTTAGGCTGCAAAAATAGTAAATTATTCTTCTCTGACGAGATGCACGTCACATTGCGGGAAGGGAATCGAGATGCCATGCTCGTTCAAGGTGTTGTAAATTAGCTCTTTTGCACGGTCGATGTAGCCCACGCGTTCGGCCACCAACACTTGCTGCTTCACTGCGATGGTGACTGCACTATCGTCCATTTCTTCCAAGGTGATGATAATGCCACGCTTTGAATCCACAATTTCGCGGCCAAAAGCGTCCTTGTCTTGTAACTTCGTCAAAGCTTCTCCTAACAACTCGCGGACACGTTGGATGTCGGTGCCGTAAGCCACACCCACCGTAATCTTGACAAATTCATAACCATGGTTACGCGTGAGGTTGCTGAAGTTCTTGGCGAACAAGGTTGCGTTGAGGAACGACATCTCGGCACCGTCAACGGTCTCAATCTCTGTGCTTTGGTAACCTATGTGAGTCACCTTGCCACGTATGCCGTCGCAGACAATCCAGTCGCCGACGCGCAAACGACCCGACATGAGTTGGATGCCATAGATGAAGTTGTTGAGGGTGTCCTTGAGGGCAAAACCGATACCAGCAGAGAGACCGCCAGCCACGAGGCTCAATGAGCTGGTTGAGATATGCAACGTCAGGACGATGACGACAATGTAAATGAACCATGTCAAGACGCTGATAATGCTATTACCCAAAGAGAGGTTGATTTCATTGTTGCGGATGGTCTTGCGGTGGTTTTTCTTCATGAAGATGGCGTAGCGGACCTGCTGCCAAATGGCATGCAAGGCTCGGTTGATATAGCGGAACACGAAGAACAGGCTGATGATGAGTAAAATCCCATGAAATGACATCCTAAACGTGTCGGCACCGCTATCGTTGACGAGTTGAACGAAGTTTTTGTGATAGATGTTGTTGTACAAGTCCTCAAAATCGAACACGTCGAGAGCCAGATGGAGGCAGAAGGGGATGGAGAGCAGTCCCATCACGGGCAGCACCACGTCCTTGACCAAGTCGTAGAACCAAGTGGCGCCAAACATCAACGTCTCCTTGCCAGGGCCAGTGATGAAGGTGATGCGCGAGCGGTAATCCGCGATGCGGGGCTTCATGCGCTTCTCACGATACTGCACGATGAGGTCAAGGATGGTATAGAAGGTGTGAATGACGGCCAACTGGAAGTACCACCACACAAGAATAAGCAACGACGCGAAGATATACCCCGCGATGGCCACGCCCAAGGCAGCACCTGTCGCCACCAACGAAATCCAGCCCAAAAAGCGGTCGACACGCTCGACTTTCTTCGCATTATGGAGACAAGCGAAGAGCTGCCACACGAAAAAGGCGGTAAGCACTGGCGGGAAGACGAAGTTCATCAGCGTGTTGGGCATGAAGACGACACGGAAACCGATGACGGCCAAAGCCATGCAGAAGGTGGGCAGATACAATCTGGTGCTATACTTCAACTGTTTGGGTTTCAGCCTTAAAAGCAATGCGAGAAGGATGGCCTCCAACAACCACAGGAAGGTATTGGTGAGTCGCGCTGCGATATGGAGAAGACCGTCGCCACCGATGTTGGCATTGAAAATGATGGTGATGAAAATGGCCACCAACAGTGAGATGAAACGTCGCCGTTCTTTGCCGATCTCCTTCAAGGGCTTGAAGTAACGGAAGGCAGGGATGAGCAACAGCGAGACGATGAGCCAAATTACCAGCAGCTCGATGACAAACAGGACGATGATGAAAACCTGAAGCGAATACTCCCAACCCGTATTTGACGATTGCTCGGCATGGTTTCTTTTGAACAATGACGACAGGGAGGCGGTGTCGTATTTCTCGTTTGCGTCTTCCATGGCTTGCCTCCAGTAGCGTCCGGGGCGCTGCAAGATGGTGTACCAAGGTGTTTGCCCCTCGACGAAGATGCGGTTTTGCAGCACTTGGTAATAATCATGCGCGTAGTCGTAGGTCTCCTTCAGGCGCAAGAAAGTCTCGTAGTAGTGGATACTGTCGGCCACCACAACGGCTTTAGTCTCAGCGTACATCTTGAGCAGTTCACCTGCATAAAAAATGCATTGCTCGCGGTTGTCCTCGCCTTGCTCATCGAGTACGAAAGGCACGGCGGAGATAGAGTCGGCCATGGCTTTGAGTTCCTCGTCAAGTGCGAGGTGCGCACTGCTGAAAAAGAGCGGGTTGAGTGAGTCGTAGTGGATGAGCAAACTATCGGGAATGCCGATGATGGTGTCGAGCTCGGGAGGCAGACGGCGCAGCGACTCGATGAGGCGCGCATGGCGTTCCATCTCCACGTTGAGGTTGCTTACGATACGGTCGAAAGGCCTACGATCCTGGTTGAACTCGTTGTATTTCTGGGTGACCTTCTGCAGGGCATAGCTCACATCGAAGGTAAAACCTTGTTTCTGTGAATACAGCATCAGCGAGAGCTCGTCGCACTGCTTCATCACGTCGATCATCTTCTGGCGTTGTTTCTCGTAGTCCTCGGTGAGACGGTCGCGGTTCTTGTCGATTTGTTGATAATCGGCACTCAACTCGTTGCGTAGCACGCGTAGTGTCTGGGTGAGGTTGTGGCCGTAAGAGATGGCAAAGATCGGCACCACGATAGCCAAGAAGGCGGCCAAGAAGAGGTTTTTTTTCTGTTTGGATGGGGTTCTCATTGGGCGATTTCTTTGATGAAACTCATGAATAAGGGATGAGGATGCAGAACGGTGCTGGAATACTCGGGATGGAACTGGGTGCCGATGAACCAACGGTGGCTGGGGATCTCGACAATCTCGACCAAGTCGCTCTCGGGGTTCACGCCGACGCACTTCATGCCATTTTTCTCGTATTCGTCTTTATAAAGGTTGTTGAACTCGTATCTGTGGCGATGGCGTTCGCTGATTTGCGGTGTGCCATAGATCTCAGCCACACGGCTGCCTTCACGCAGGTTACAACTGTAAACGCCCAAACGCATGGTGCCGCCCAGGTTGGTAATGGTCTTCTGCTCCTCCATCATGTCGATGACATTGTGAGGAGTATCGGCCATCTCGCTCGAGTTGGCGTCTTTGTAGCCCAGCACATTGCGGGCAAATTCGATGACCATCATCTGCATGCCGAGGCATACACCGAAAGCAGGCAGGTTGTTGACACGCGCATACTCCACCGCGACAATCTTGCCTTCGATGCCGCGTTGCCCGAAGCCAGGGCATACCAGGATGCCTGCCACGCCTGAAAGTTGTTCTGCGACATTCTCCTTGGTGATGTTCTCGCTATTGATGAAGTCGATTTTCACCTTCACATGGTTGTAAATGCCAGCCAATATCAGGCTCTCGCGGATGCTCTTGTAAGCGTCTTGCAAGTCGTATTTGCCCACCAGACCCACATGCACCTCTTTGGTGGCAGTACGTTGCAGCTCCAAGAAACGATGCCAGCCTTCCATCTTGGGGGTCTCTCCTACCGGCAAACCGAATTTGCGCAGCAAGGCGGCATCAAGGCCTTGGCGTTGCATGTTGACAGGCACCTCGTAGATGCTCGGCAGGTCTTCGCTCTGCACCACGCATTCGAGGTCGACATTGCAGAAAGATGCTACCTTTTGGCGGACGCCGTCGGAGAGGTGCTTCTCGGTGCGCAGCACGAGCACATCGGGTTGGATACCAGCGGCTTGCAACTCTTTCACCGAATGTTGGGTGGGCTTGGTCTTCAATTCATCAGCGGCCTTAAGGTAAGGGATATAGGTAAGGTGTACGCTGACCGCGCGGTTGCCGAGTTCCCATTTCAGCTGACGGATGGCTTCGAGGAAGGGGGCCGCTTCGATGTCACCGATGGTGCCGCCAATCTCTTGGATGACGAAGTCGACATCAGTGTTTTGCATGATGCGGTGTTTGATCTCGTCGGTGATGTGAGGCACCACTTGTATGGTCTTGCCGAGGTAGTCGCCGTGGCGTTCCTTGTCGATGACGGTCTTGTAGATCTTACCCGTGGTCACCGAGTTGGCCTGAGTGGTGCGGATGCCCGTGAAGCGTTCATAGTGGCCGAGGTCGAGGTCGGTCTCGGTGCCGTCGACGGTCACATAGCACTCGCCGTGCTCGTAGGGATTCAATGTCCCCGGGTCAATATTGATGTAGGGATCGATTTTCTGTATGGTGATGGTGTAGCCGCGGGCTTGAAGTAGTTTGCCAATGCTGGCCGAGATAATGCCTTTACCGAGAGAGGAAACCACGCCTCCCGTCACAAAAATATAGCGTGTCATAGTAGTAGTTAGTTTTTGTTGTTGAATAAAGGGGCAAAAATAGAAAAAATGACATTAACAACAAAAAAAGCAAAAGTATAAGTATCTTTGCCGCTTTAATGAAAGAATCATGAGCAAGTCACCGATAATAGGCGTCACGCCACTTTGGGACGCAGAGCGCAAGAGTGTTTGGATGCTGCCCGATTATTTGGACGGCATCAAGGCGGCTGGAGGCATTCCTGTCGTCCTGCCTATTGAAATGTCAGAAGCTGACGCTGACCGCATTGTGGAAACCTGTGATGGTTTTCTGTTTACTGGTGGTCAGGATGTCGCGCCGGAGCTTTATGGGACGAAGGATGCCACCGGAACCATCATTCCCAGTCCCGAACGCGACAAATTGGAAACACTATTGCTGTCGAAGGCACTGCAAGCCGACAAGGCCATACTCGGCATCTGCCGTGGACTACAATTCATCAATGTGTCTCTTGGCGGTACACTTTGGCAGGACCTCCCTTCGCAGCATCCTTCGGATATTGTTCACAGGCAAGGCAAGCCCTACGGCATTCCGACGCATAAAGTTTCGCTGAGCGGCGACCTGCGTACGCTGTTAGGCAAAGACACCCTTGAAGTGAACACGCTGCATCACCAAGCCATCAAAGACCTCGGCAAGGATTTGATACCTATGGCCGAATCCCCCGATGGTCTCATCGAAGCCGTAAAAATGGCAGGAAAGCGATTTGTCTGTGCCGTGCAATGGCATCCCGAGTATATGTTCAAGACGGATGCCGATAGTTTGAGGGTGTTTTCTTGGTTTGTGGGACAGTGTATGTGAAAAAGCCGCGACAACAGCCTAGTCGCAGTTTGTGAGGACAAAAACAAAGAAAGTTTGGAAGAATCACGAAAAAACAACTGCAATTTTTTTGAAAAATGATGGCTGTTTCGATAAGAATTTCTATCTTTGCAACCGACATTAAGTTAATGCGCATTAAATTAAAAGCAATAATATGAAGTTTTACGATAGGGAAAAGGAACTCGAGATCCTCCAGACAAATTGGGCACAGACTACCGAAAGAGGCCGTCTGACAGTGCTTATAGGACGCAGACGCATCGGGAAGACCACCCTACTGACAAAGAGTGCAGAAGACGAGAGCCAGCCTCTGCTATACCTTTATGTGTCAAAAGACAATGAGCGTGTGTTGACAGGCAAATTCCAAGAGGCGGTAGAGCAATCGCTTGGACTGCAAATCTTTGGACAATTGGAGACTTTTGCCCAGTTTTTCGAACAGCTTCTTAAATACGGCCAACAGCAGCAGTTCACGTTGGTATTCGATGAATTCCAGAACTTTTTGAAGGTGAATCCGGCCATCCCCAGCCATATTCAGGATTTGTGGGATCGTTACCACGAAAAAGTGAAGGTGAATATGGTGGCCTGTGGAAGCATTTACAATATGATGCACAAGATATTCGACAACGAGGACGAGCCGCTTTATGGCCGTCAAGATTGTCGACTGAACATGCAGCCTTTCCGCATCAATGTGTTGAAACAAATCCTTAATGACCACAACCCCAAATACACTTCTGAAGACTTGCTTTGTCTCTATATGCTGACTGGTGGTGTCGCCAAGTATGTGGCATGGCTGATGGATGCGAAGGCTACCACAAAGACGAAGATGCTCCGATGGGTCACACAAGTAGGTTCTCCATATCTCACGGAGGGCACGGAGCTCATCATGTCGGAGTTTGGTAAAGAATACACCAACTATTTGAGCATCCTCCAGTTGATTGCATCGGGCATGACGACGCAAAGCGAGATAGATGGCGCCATTGGCAAAAACACTGGGGCATTCTTAGACAACTTGGAAGAAGACTACGGCTATATCCATCGCAAGCAGCCTTTGTTCAGCAAACCCAATAGCAGAAATTCACGGTGGCAGTTGGATGACTGCTTCCTGCGGTTTTGGTTCCGCTTCATCATGCGTAACCAAGCACTCGTGGAGATGGAACGTAACGACCTGTTACTTGAGATTGTAGAACGAGATTATGAGAGATACTCAGGCCTTGTCCTCGAGCAGTATTTCCGTCAGAAATGGATGGAGGAGGAAAGGGTGACATTGGTTGGCAACTATTGGGACCGCAAAGGTTTGAACGAGATAGATATGATAGCCTTGAACGACATTGACAAGACTGCTGTTGTGGCAGAGATCAAGCGTCAACGGAAGAAGTTCAACCCGACTGAGCTTGCCGGCAAAGTGACCACTCTTGGCAAGGAATTGGCAAAATACGATGTCCGTCAGATTGGATTGTGTATGGACGATATGTGATTTTGGCTATATGTGCAAGGTGACCAAGACATCATGAAAGCGGCGGCTTGGATAGTAGAGATTTTACTTCCTTTTCTGTAACTCTTTAAGCTTCTCCTGTGCAGATTTGTATCCTTGCCGGATATTGGTTTACCCAATAATTGATTCTTCAAAGATGTCGTCCTGTAAGGTTGTGGTGTTCCATGAAATGCAGTTAAGGCCTCCTCCTCTTCTGACAGCTTCCAATGCAGGGATGCCTAAAACCTCACAGTCTGGCATCGCATTGCTGATTTGTTCAAGAGCTTGCTCATCTTCTTCAAGCCCAAGCTGAGGCACAAGAATCAGCTTGCCTATCTGCAAGAAATTGATGTATGCCCAACTACGGGCGTGTATCTTCTTGGTTTTGTAATACAAAGGAATCACTTCAAAGTGTTTTTCCAATGCCACACGGAAACGTGAGTAATAACGAGGTGAAATGTCGCCGTAGTTTGTTATTAGGACTTTGCCATCACCTGCAAAATGGATGATTCCGTCGCTGTGGCCAAAGGTCTCTTGGCGGTCCCATGGCAAATACAGCACATCGCATTGGAAAGCATCCTTCAGGATCCTATCCACCTCAATGGGCGATTTGTCCCTATTTTCGGCAAAGACCTTCTCCGTCATCACGATGGTGTTGCCGCATTTCACGACATTGCCACCGTCAAGCACCAAGTCAATGGTGATGGCGTTCTGTAATACACTTTGCAGACGATTCTGTTGGGCTTGAAGCACCGCTTCGGGATTGGTTTGAAGGCGAAGACCTGTTTTATCTTGCAGATAATCAGGTGTGTACTTATAGGATACAAAACGATCTTCTGCAATCTGGATGGGCATGAAATCGCGGCACCAAATGTCCTTGGTTTCCGAAAGGTAGGCATACGGAATCCTATATGCTTCCAATACTTCAGCAATGTGCTGATTCAAAGTTGGGCATTTTTTTGGCAGAAGTTCAGAGAAATATACTGTGGTGGTAAGGTTGTCGGTGATCATGTCTAAAATCTATGATAGTATCTTGTAACAGTTTTGGCTTCTTTTTTTGCAAAATCCCATGTGGCATCTTCAAACCTATTTGTGCATTTTATGTTTTTATCGAAGTAGCATAAAAGCTCATCTTTTTTGTTCTTGTCCTCATAAGTGATACCATATCTTTCTATTGGCCCACCAATCTCACAGCTTTCATTTTGCGCTGGGATTAGTATTGGCCATTTTTGGGAAGCTGAGCAAGCGTTTAGCACTTCATTTACGCAAAGCAACGGTCCTGTAATATATCTGTTGCTTGTTTTATCAAATAAGCTTCGGATTAAAATACCACCAAATCGGCCTTCGCTGTATTTGCTTTCAAAACAAATGTCGAATCCGCTATAGTGGAAAAACAAATCTCCAGCTTTTTTGTCGGTCCGTGGATAGGTTCTTCTGTTCCATTCTTCGCTATTGTTTTCTTTATCATAATAGTAAAACTCAATCTCAGCGAAGTAATACTTCTTTTCACCACATTGAATGCAATAATTGTGCATTAGTTCATCAGCGATCTTAGCGAATGCTTTTTGAGTGTCTTTGCTTGTTATGCTTTTCGGCATCCTTAATAATGCTTTGATATCCATTTTGATTGCGTTTTGAATTTGCAGCAAAGGTAGAGAGAAGAATTGGAAGCATTGCAAGAAAATTTGTTAAACTTTGTTAAAAATTTTCGAATATTTATTTACAACATAAATAACAAATTATACATATCATTCTTTTCAAATTATTATAAATCAATAATATATATAACGTAGATATAGGCAAATTGTGTTGGTTGGAACCAACAATCCATGCCGCAGTGTAGGAAGAATATGTACACAACAAAAAAAGGCGTAACCCCATCGTATTACACCTTTTTCGACAATGCTTTGAAGCGTTTATTTCATTCCCTCAACCCCATAATAATCCAGCACATAAATGGTGACCATGTATTGAGGTTGTTCTTATTTTTCCGTTGTATATTATTATAAATCACTCTAATATCCGTTGATTTCCAATTAAGCGGGTTTTAGCGTGCTTATTTGGCGGCAATGCTATAACCCATACATTTGTTTGCTTTTGTTGATGGTGTTCTCTCCTACAATATAAGCGTAACAGGATGCTGGAATAAACTGCAATATGCCTTTTATGGTCGTATTTTATTGGCATGCTTTTGAAATTCCTACCGCTTCGCCGACGAACCAATCCTGTAGGAATAGCGCAGCTCAATAGGAAAGCCACCCATATAACCGCCAGAGAGGTCATTTGTATTGCCCCACATTGTTTCCTTATGGTGTCCATTTTGTCCGAGAATGCCAAGGCTCAGGCTTGAATGATTGTAGGTTACGCCTATTCCCAAATAGGAATACCAGCCCTGATGACGTGTTTCATAATATATAAGGCCATACATGTAAGAATCATAATGCGTGGCAGTAAGGCTATTCAAGGCAAATGCATAGCCCAAACGATATTCCACGAAGGGAGAGAACGGTTTGTTTTCCCAAAAATGCACTTTTAGATCCCCATAGACTGGCACAGAAAGCAGTTGGCCTTCCGATATGTTTTCAAAGTAGCCGTCACTGCCCCATTCCCGGGATGTGAAGTTCACGCCTCTGAAATCAGCCCCGATGCCGACACTGAAACGCTTGGGGAACTTGTATTCCAAAACCGCTCCTGCCGAATAGCACCAAGGTCTGAATCCTCCTGCCACATTCAACTGCAACTGAAAGCCGTCAACAATGAACTCATTCAACCTACCATTCTTAATCTGTCTGAGTCGGCTTTTCCCTTCATCGGAAAAGGGCGAGAAAGTGTAATCGTATCGGATGTAGAAATTTGTTCCCCAATTGATGAGATTCTCAATATCAAAGCCAAATGATTCCTTAAGTTTGCCTGGTTGGATGACATGAGAATACACCACCCCTGCACTCAAGTTAGAGCGCTTCATTGAGCAGCCTAAGCCGCAACTCAGATAAGGGCCAGACAAAATGTAATCAACATAAAAACCATCGCCATTCGTTGGAAAATACTCTGTCGCTTTGTTGAGTGGTATGGTATAACCCAATCGGGTCTCCAAAAACGGAGAATAATTCTTTTTGCCCCAGAAGTTCAACTTCAGGTCGGCATAAACGGGGATGGCATGTAAGTAATCATGGTAAGAACCATGGTATTTGGATACACCAAACCACTCAGCACCCAAGCCCATGCTAAAATATTCAGTGAAATGATAATCGAAAGCTAATCCTAATGCAAAATGTGGTGAGATTGGAGGATAAGGAAAATTTCTCCAACTATTGCGGGCTATCTCACCACCCACCCGAAGCGTGAATTTGTTTTTAGGCCGATAGGGATTTTCTCTTTTGATGATGGGTGCTACGCTATCCGTCTTTTTATTAGTCACCGTATGGTTTATTTCGCTATACACAGGTTCGATGCCTTGGCTTTCAAAAGGTTCGTCAGATGGGTTTTCAACGACTCCTGCGGCAAAATCAAAGTCTTCACTTTCAATTATTTCCGATTTAGGAGTTGGCTCTGTCAAAAGTGGTTCGTCAAATGACGGTCGTTGTTCTTCTTTTTCCACTGTTTCTGCAAAAGCAGAAGACTTTACGTGATTGTATTTGGAATCAACTATATGTTGAGTTCCATCAACAGGCCCTTCGCGCGTCACGATTTCATCTTTTGGAAGCATAGCCATCGGTTCGTCGGCCACCTGTGGCATTTCCCTATTAGGTTCATTCATGGTCAGCACCATTGATTCCGATTGGTTCTTGTTGGAATTCAAGCTCAGAGCCACTGCAACCGATAGCGTCACAACCGCAGCGATGGCCCAAAGCCAACGGCGCCGTCTCTTCAGGGCAGTTGAACGGTCAATCATAGCGCTCAATTGTTGCTGTCGCCGCGCGATGCGGCCGTGCTCGGTCAGGATGTCGAGCATGTCCTGCACTTCCTGGTCTATGTAGTTATCTTCTTTCATGACAGTTGTTGTTTTGCCTGTCCATTGCCTCACGAAGGGTCTTGTAGGCGCGCGACAGGATGGTGTAAAGGTTCGTGCTGCTTAATTGGAGTGCCTTTTCTATCTCAGAGTTAGGCATCTCTTGTTCATATTTCATCAAGATGATTTCGCGTTGTCGCTCGGGGAGTTGGTCTATCAATGCCCGAGCCTGCTGATAGCGTTCCTCAAAGTTGTCATCGACCACAGTATCGGCCAACATGAGTGCCTCCTCGTCAATAGGAACGGAAGGGTGCTGTTCGTGTAACAGGTCGATGCAACGTCGTTTTACGGCAGTGACGCAATAGCCTTCCAAGTTGCTGACACGGTTCATCCTTCGGCGATGGTCCCAAATCTTAAGGAGTGTGTCCTGCACTGCATCGGTGGCCTGATCAGCATCGTTGAGGATGCTTTCGGCCACTTTCTGCAAACTGGGTTGCAATTGGATGATGCGTTTCTTGAAGGTTTCGTTGTCCATTTCAGAGCCATCTTACACTTACATGACGCTAAAGTCGGAAAAATCTTGCAGGAATTTAGAGATTTTTTGAAAACAAAAAAGCGTGCAACGCATTCGCGCCGCACGCTTTTGTTCAATTCAACTTAAAAGGGGTTATTTTACCTCTTCAAAGTCCGCATCAGTAACAGTATCATCACCGCCGCCGTTCTGAGGACCTTGGTTCGGGTTGCCGCCTTGGAAGCCGCCGCCCATGTTGTTCGGGTCGAAGCCGCCTTGCGGGCCGCCTTGGGCACCGGCGTTCTTGTACATCTCCTCGCTGGCCTTCTGCCACATGGCGTTCATCTCGGCCATGGCAGCGTCGATGCCGGCGATGTCTTGAGCCTGGTGGGCGGTCTTCAGCTTGCCGAGGGCAGCCTCGATCTCAGCCTTCTTGTCGGCAGGCAGCTTGTCGCCGTATTCCTTCAGCTGCTTCTCGGTCTGGAAGATGATGCTGTCGGCTTGGTTCAGCTTGTCGATACGCTCACGTTCCTTCTTGTCGGCTTCGGCGTTGGCTTGGGCTTCGTTCTTCATACGCTCGATTTCAGCGTCGGTCAAGCCTGACGAGGCCTCGATACGAATGCTCTGGGTCTTGCCCGTGGCCTTGTCCTTAGCGCTCACGTTCAGGATACCGTTGGAGTCGATGTCGAAGGTGACTTCGATTTGCGGGATGCCACGCGGCGCTGGCGGGATGCTGTCGAGGATGAAACGGCCGATGGTCTTGTTCTGTGCAGCCATAGGACGCTCGCCTTGCAGCACGTGGATTTCAACGCTGGGTTGGTTATCGGCAGCGGTCGAGAAGACCTCCGACTTGCGGGTCGGGATGGTGGTGTTGCTCTCAATCAGCTTGGTCATCACGCCACCGAGGGTCTCGATACCAAGGCTCAACGGGGTCACATCAAGCAGCAGCACGTCCTTCACTTCGCCGGTCAAAACGCCGCCCTGGATGGAGGCGCCGATGGCCACCACTTCGTCGGGGTTGACGCCCTTCGAAGGCTCCTTCTTGAAGAAGTCGCGGACGATGTTCTGGATGGCAGGGATACGGGTCGAACCACCGACCAGGATGACATCGTCGATGTCGTTGACGGTCAAGCCAGCGTCTTGCAGGGCGCGACGGCAAGGCTCGATGGTGTCGTGGATCAGCTTGTCGGCCAGCTGCTCGAACTTCGAACGGCTCAAGGTGCGGACCAAGTGCTGCGGGATGCCGTTGACAGGCATGATGTAAGGCAGGTTGATTTCGGTCTCGCTCGAAGAGCTCAACTCGATCTTTGCCTTTTCAGCAGCCTCTTTCAGACGTTGCAAGGCCATCGGGTCCTTACGCAGGTCGATGCCGTTGTCCTTCTGGAACTCTTCGGCCAGCCAGTTGATGATGACTTCGTCGAAGTCGTCGCCGCCGAGGTGGGTGTTACCGTTGGTGGACTTCACCTCAAACACGCCATCGCCCAATTCAAGGATGGAGATATCGAAGGTGCCGCCGCCGAGGTCGTACACAGCGACTTTCACATCGTTCTTTTTCTTGTCCAAGCCGTAAGCCAAAGCAGCAGCCGTAGGCTCGTTGATGATACGGCGCACTTTCAGGCCGGCGATTTCGCCAGCTTCCTTGGTGGCCTGACGCTGGGCGTCGTTGAAGTAAGCCGGCACCGTGATGACGGCTTCGGTGACCGTCTGTCCGAGGAAGTCCTCAGCGGTCTTCTTCATCTTTTGCAGCACCATGGCAGAGATTTCCTGCGGGGTGTATTGCTTGCCGTCGATGTCGATACGAGGCGTGTTGTTGGGGCCTTGCAAGACCTTGTAAGGCACACGCTTCATTTCAGCGCCGACCTTGTCGTAGGTCTCGCCCATGAAACGCTTGATGGAATAAACGGTACGCAGCGGGTTGGTGATGGCCTGACGTTTGGCAGGCTCGCCGACCTTACGCTCGCCGTTGTCGGTGAATGCCACCACCGACGGGGTGGTGCGGTGGCCTTCGCTGTTGGCGATGACTTGAGGCTCGTTGCCTTCCATCACGGCCACGCATGAGTTGGTTGTACCTAAATCGATACCAATGATCTTTGACATTTCTTTGTTCTCCTATTTTTATTTGTTATTTGTTTGTTTTCTAATCGAGGTTGCGCTTTGCAACGCCCCGCTTTCAGTCAATCTTTATGCCAAAAGAAAAAAACTGACAAAATGACAATATTTCATTTTTTGTTCCGTTTTCAGTCCAAATGTCCTTGCCAAGTCGGGGATTTTTTGTACCTTTGCATTCTTATTTTTTCCAAAATTCGACCTTATTATATATGAAAAGAATATTTGCTCTTTTAATTTGTTTATTGTTTGCCACCTCAGCTTTTTCCCAAGATAATAAAGGCTTTTTCGGTCGCTTAAAGAACGCTTTCGTCGTCCACGACACCGTATATATATATGTCAACCAGAACAACAATGACAGCATCGTCGATGAAGATGACGAAGATGAAGACGACGAAGAAAGCGATGAGCGTTCGGAAGGCATTCCCGTCCCAATTGACACACTCAACACCCATGACATGTTCCAAAAGGTGGTGCTTTTCGACAATGGAACCTGGCTCTATTACAATATCGATAGGTCTTTCATCCCTTACACCATGGATTCGGACCACTGGATCACCGAGCAGGTACATTCCTATAACGACATCGCCCTCAACGACCTTCCCGAATCGGTAGTGCTTCACCTCGTCGATTCCATACACGGGTATTGCATTCCCCATCCCGGACCTATCACATCACAGTACAAGTACAGATGGAAACGTGCGCACAAGGGAATCGATATTGGTCTCTATACTGGAGATGCCATTTATGCGGCCTTCGATGGCATAGTGCGCGCGGCATTGCCCGTCAATATGACTGGAGGTTATGGCAACGTGTTGGTCATCAGGCACCTCAACGGATTAGAGACTTATTATGGTCACTTGTCGCGTTTCATCGTCAAAAGCGGTGACCTTGTCAAGGCCGGCGAGTTGATTGGATATGGTGGTTCAACAGGACGTTCAACGGGACCTCACCTCCATTTTGAAACCCGTTACATGGGCCAGGCTTTCGACCCTGAACGCATCTTTGATTTCGAAAGCGGCACGTTACGTTCTGAAGAATTTGTGCTGAACAAGCACTATTTCAGCATCAATTCACACTATGGTCAAACCGATGAACAATCCTTGGCTGCCTCTAAAAAGAAGCCTTCAGAACCGAAAAGTGCCAAGGCAAAGCAGCAGGGAAAGAAAACGTATCACACCGTTAGGAAAGGCGAAAACTTGAGTAAAATTGCTAAGAGATACGGGACTACAGTCTCAAATATCTGCAAGTTGAACGGCATCAAGGCAAACAAAGCACTGAGAGTGGGACAAAAATTAAGAGTGAAATAAAAACAAAACCCCGAAAGCCACTGACTTTCGGGGTTTTTCTTTTGTCTCAAAAGATTACTTCATCCAAGTCTCAACATCTTCCAGTTGCAAAGCGGGAATGTCGAGTTTGTTCTTCTTGCGCAAGCCGTTGAGCTTCTCGCGCAGGGCAGAAGGCTTCTCAGCTTTCAGTTGTTCGATGGTGTTATAACCGTTGGTGAGCAACAGTGTCGCCCAAGCCTCGGCCATACCCAAGGCCATGAAGTCTTCCTTGGTGGCGTTCTTCACGACCTTCTCGGGACGCATCATCGGGAACAGCAGCACCTCTTGGATGGTGGTCTGACCCGTCAGCAACATCACAAAACGGTCGATGCCGATGCCCATGCCCGAAGTCGGAGGCATGCCATATTCGAGGGCACGCAGGAAGTCCTGGTCGATGAACATGGCCTCGTCGTCGCCGCGCTCGCTGAGTTTCATCTGCTCCTCGAAACGGGCACGCTGGTCGATGGGGTCGTTCAGCTCGGTGTAGGCGTTGGCCAATTCCTTGCCGTTGACCATCAGCTCGAAACGCTCGGTCAGCTCAGGGTTGTTGCGGTGACGCTTGCAGAGCGGCGACATCTCCACGGGATAGTCGGTGATGAAGGTCGGCTGGATGTAGGTGCCTTCGCACTTCTCGCCGAAGATTTCGTCGATCAGCTTGCCCTTGCCCATCGTTTCGTCGACTTCGATGCCGAGTTGCTTGCACACGTCGCGAAGCTGGGCTTCGTCCATACCCGTGATGTCGATGCCGGTCTTCTCCTTGATGGAGTCAATCATCGTGATGCGCTTGAAGGGACGCTTGAAGCTGATTTCGTTGTCGCCCACTTTCACGGTCTCCTTACCCAAGACATCCATCACGCATCGGTGGATCATCTCTTCGGTGTAGTCCATCATCCAGAGGTAGTCCTTATAGGCCACATAGATCTCAAGACCCGTGAACTCGGGGTTGTGGGTGCGGTCCATGCCCTCGTTGCGGAAGTTGCGCGAGAACTCATACACGCCCTCGAAGCCGCCCACGATGAGGCGCTTCAGGTAAAGCTCGTCGGCAATACGGAGGTACATCGGGATGTCCAAGGCGTTGTGGTGTGTGATGAAAGGACGCGCCGTGGCGCCGCCGGGGATGGCTTGCAGCACAGGCGTCTCCACCTCGAGATAGCCGCTCTCGTTGAAGAAACGGCGGATGCTGTCGATGATGCGGGTGCGGGCGATGAAGATGTCCTTCACCTTGTCGTTGACCACGAGGTCGACGTAACGCATACGGTAGCGCAGTTCGGGGTCGTTGAATTCGTCGTACTTCACGCCGTCCTTCTCCTTGACGATGGGCAGCGGCCTCAGCGACTTGCTCAGCACCGTCAGTTCCTTGACGTGCACCGAGATTTCGCCCATCTGCGTGCGGAAGGCGAAGCCTTTCACGCCGATGAAGTCGCCGATGTCGAGCAGGCGCTTGAACACCGTGTTATATAAGGTCTTGTCCTCCTCGGGGCAGATCTCGTCGCGCTTGATATACAGCTGGATGCGGCCTTTCGAGTCCTGCAGTTCGCAGAACGAGGCGGCGCCCATGATGCGGCGGCTCATGATACGGCCCGCGAGGGTGACCTCTTGGAATTGGTCGGGGTTGTTGTCGTCAAATTGGTTGAGGATGTCCGTGGTGAACACGCTCACGGGGAACGCGGCCTGCGGATACGGGTTGATGCCGAGCTTGTAGAGTTCGGCCAACGAATTTCTTCTGATTTGTTCCTGTTCGCTTAACATGATGCGTTGAAATTTTGTGCAAAAGTACGTTTTAATTCGTTATGATAGGCAAGCAACACAGATTTTTATAGTTTTGCACCTTCAAAACATTACTCAAATGGAAAAACTTGAAAAAGCCTCAACCAAATGGTGGTTTTTCGTCATTTTGCTGACGGCACAATCCGTTTTGTTGCCAATTGTCAGCCGAAATTTCGACCCGAAGAACATCCAGCAGATGGTCTATACTACGCTTTCCCATGCCCCTCAAGGACATTTGGGCAGGCTCAACATCTTTTTCCAATCCTTATCACTTTTGATGTTCGTCCTGCTTTTTGTGTTCAAGAACAAAGTCAGGACGTTGTTCAACGGATATGTTGCCCTTTCCTATTTTGCCTTCGCCTTCATCCAAAACATGGCCGTCACGGAACGCTATGGATTCAGCATAGTCACGGTCAACTTGGTGATGTTTTTGTTGGTGGCATACGTTTGGATTCGCGAGACCTTAAAGCCGGAAAACAATTACGATTTCAATAACTTACGTTGGAAATACACATGGATGATTGTCTTGGCTTTGTTTGCCTATCTGTGTCCGTTTACCAGCCAAGGAACTTTTGATGGGAACCCGTTGCATTTTTTCTATAAGAACTCTGTAACGGCCTTCTGCCTGACCACGCCAGCTTTCCTGACCATCCTGACTCTGAACATCCCGAAAATCAATATTGTGACATACAGAATTACTGCCATCATTGGCACCATCATGGGGATCTACAACATGTTCAACTTCCTCAATCCTCATACGGTTTATGTAGGTATAATGCATATACCCCTGTTAACCATTTCATTGTATTGCACCATTTTGAGCTATAGGTTGACTTCAAAGCAAAAACAAACGGAATCAGAACATCCTTTGCTATAATTTTGTACTTTTGTCCCGAAATAATAAACTGATGCAGTTTAAAGACGTCATCGGCCAATCCGCCATCAAACAAAGGCTTATCCAAAGTGTGAGGGAAAATCATGTCTCTCACGCCCAACTCTTTTTGGGTCCTGCCGGAAGCGGGAAACTGCCTTTGGCTTTAGCTTACGCCCAATATATCCTCTGCCCTAACCGTACCGAGACCGACAGCTGCGGTGTGTGCCCAACCTGCCAGAAGATGCAGAAACTGGTGCACCCCGACTTGCATTTCGTTGTGCCGACGGCAACCACAAAAAAGATAAAAAGCAACCCAGAATCCGACCTCTTTATGGAGGAATGGCGCGAGTATGTCATTCAAAATGAAGGATATGTAGACACTTCGAGTTGGTACACTTTCCTTGATGTGGAGAACAAACAGGGCTATATGTCGGTGCGCGATGCGACCTCGTTGTTGCGCAAGCTGAGCTTGAAATCCTACGAGGGCGAATACAAAATCGCCATTATCTGGATGGCGGAGAAGATGCGCGTCGATACAGCCAACAAACTCCTGAAACTCCTTGAAGAACCGCCTGAGAAAACGGTTTTCCTGCTCATCACGGAAGATGGCGAGGAATTGTTGGCCACCATCAAGTCGCGCACGGCTTTGGTTAAAATTCCAGCCCTTGATACCGCCGCCATTGAAACAGCCTTACAACAACGTTATGGTTGCGACCCGCAGCAGGCCCACGATGCAGCCATGATTTCAGAAGGCAACTGGCTGACGGCATGCCAGTCGTTTAAAGATTTTGAAGACCACAAGTTTTTCTTCACCACCTTCCAACAGTGGATGCGCCTCTGCTTCCGTGCCGCTTATTCCGAACTGATTGACTTTTCGAATAACATCAAGACGATTGGTCGCGAAAAGCAAAAAGAACTATTGGAATATGGTTTGCGCATCATTCGCAATTCGTTGCTTTTCAATAACAACCTTGCGGAAATCGTGATGCTGCCCAATGACGAAAAAGTGTTCAACTCGAAATTTGCTCCGTTCATCAATCCTGCCAATCTGGCACAAATCGTCGAGCTTTTTGAGGAAGCTATGCGCCAAATTGAGCGCAACGGTTATGCTCCGCTCATTTTTACGGATGTGAGTTTTAAGATGGTAGGGCTGCTGAAGAAGAAATAAATTTACTCGTAAACCTCTACGGTTCCCATTTCAAACCGAATGGGATTACCAGCCTCAAGGTAACGCACATCGTGCAACACTTTGTCGAAGACATAGTTTTGAATCAGCACGAAATCTTTGCCACCTTCGATGAGGGCATACATACGGTCGCGGTCCACATCGCCGTAATCGCCACCCATATCGGTCACTCCGTTCATTACTAATTTCTTGAATGTCTTCATGTCCTGCTTGTTGCCATTTTTGTCGGTCACCACAACATAATGTACGAAAGGTGAGCTTGTGATGGAATCGATACGTTCCTGAGGCAAAGTATTGGTGAACAAAGCCTCGAAACGCAGATCATTGAACGAAGACATGAGATTGATGACCTTCAAGGTATCATAGGCCAAGTCCTTATTGTCGCAAAGGCGTGTGAGTTTGTATTGATGTTTGCCCATATTATCAATACGGAAGCTACCTTCTGGGTCTTCATTGAAAACCATCTCAACCGACTGGATGTCAGCCATATTTTCATGAAAAACGGTATGGTCGCGCCAGTCATCGGGATTGGCGGTAAAACGTGTTGTGATAAAGCCTCGGAAACTGGGGATATAAACGATGTAAGCCTTGTCGGCACCTTCCTTCAGCATGAAAGTTCCACTGCTGTCCATGGTGGCATCGCCAACATAAAAGACCTTTGTGCGTTTTTCGTGATAAAAGAGTTTAATCTTGTCAAAAAGATTGATGCGCGGCACCATCTGATACACCTCCACTTTGGTACTCTGCGAAGCCAGTTGCTTCACGATATTGTCATGGCTCGCCACAGAAACAGGCATCTTGACACGAATTTTGTATAAAG